>JAYUUC010000443.1:0-4208 GCA_043755105.1 Myxococcales bacterium | reverse complement strand
CCGAGCCCACGGACGAGCGGCCGCCCGGCGAGCTCCCGCCGCTCAGTGCGCCATCGACGTCCGGCTCGATTCCCCAGCTTCACCAGGGCCCTGCATTTCGGCTCGTCCCTTTGATTCAGCTCGACGGTCGAGGCATTCTTGGCGGCGGAGCTTTGTTTCTCCGCTTTTGAAGTCGAAGCCTCGAGCCCGGCAAGGAAGAGGACCCCACTGATGGCGAACGCGGAATTGAAGTCCGAGCTGAAGAAGTTGATCGTCGACACCCTGCGACTCGAATCGGTGCAGCCCGAGCAGATCGGCGATGCCGAGCCGCTGTTCTCCCAGGACCAGGGACTGGGCCTCGATTCGCTGAGCGCGCTCGAGCTGCTCTCGGCGATCGAGTTCCAGTACAAGGTTCGCTTCGAGGGCGACGGGACCGCCAAGCACCACTTCCAGTCGGTCGACAGCCTCGCCGCCTTCGTCGAGTCGGCGCGGGCCTGACCGCCGGTGCGGGCCGTGGCCATCACCGGTCTGGGGCTGATCACGGGCCTTGGCCGTGGCGCCGCGAACCATCGCTTGGCGCTCCGGGAGTCGCGTTCGGCGCTCGGGCCGCTGACGCTGTTCGAAGCCCCCGGGATGCCTGCCGTGCCGGTGGCAGAGGTGAGTCCAGGAGATCTCGACGCCGGTGAACGGCTCTCGCGCGGCGAGGCCCTGGCGCTCGCCGCGGCGAAGGACGCGCTCGGCAGCCATCGCCCCTTCGGGCCCGGAGTGATCGCCGTCGGCACCACCACCGGAGGCATCTTCGAATCCGAGCAGCACTACCTCCGGCACCGCGGCGCCGAGGGTGCCGAGGACCGTTGGCTGCTCCGCCACCACGCAGCGGGCACGGTGGCCGACCAGCTCGCGCTGCAGCTCGGCCTTTCGGGCGAACGTCATACTTTCTCCACCGCCTGTTCCTCGAGCGCCCATGCGATTGGCCACGCCGCCTCGTGCGTGGCGGAGGGGGCGCCGTGGGCGCTGGCGGGAGGCGTCGATGCGCTCTGTCGATTGACCTATGGGGGCTTCCATGCCCTGAAGCTGCTCTCGACCGGAAGCTGCCGGCCGTTCGATCGCGACCGTCAAGGTCTGTCGCTGGGGGAAGGCGCCGCGTTCCTGCTGCTCGAGCCGCTCGCGAAGGCCCGGGAGCGAGGCGCCACCGTGCTCGGGCAGGTGCTCGGCTGGGGCTGCGCCTCGGACGCGTATCATCCCACCTCGCCTCATCCCGAAGGTCGGGGAGCGATCGCCGCGATCGAGGCCGCCCTCGCCGACGCAGGACTGGGCCCGGGTGAAGTGGATTACGTCAACGCCCACGGGACCGGGACCCGGGCCAATGACCAGGTCGAAGCGCTGGCGCTGAAGGCGGTGTTCGGCACGAAGCTTCCGAAGGTGAGCTCCACCAAGGGCGCCACCGGCCACACCCTGGGGGCAGCGGGGGCGATCGAAGCCGCACTCTGCCTGCTCTGTCTCGAGGCCGGCTTTGCGCCCGGAACGGTGGGCCTCAACACGGCCGACGCCACCCTCGGACTGGCCCTGGTCGAAGCAGGCGGCGTTCACGGTCCGCTGCAGGTGGCGCTCTCCAACTCGTTCGGCTTCGGGGGCAACAACGCGGCGCTGGTGCTCGCCCGGAGCCACCCGTGAACGCCCGCTCCGATTCCGAGCCACAAGCTCTGTTGCCGATGCCACGTCTGCTCGGTCTGGGAATCGTCGCGCCCGGAGCGGTGGGCTGCGCCGAGCTGGCCGCCGCATCGAAGCGCCCTCCGGGTGCACCCACGGTGGAGCGACTCGGCGACGAAGCGACGCTGAAGGCCCGGCGCCCTCCTCGACTCGAGCGAATGGCGTTGATCGCCGCGAAGGAAGCGCTCGGCACGTTTCCGGTCGAAGGCTTGGGGCTGGTATTCGGCACCGGCTACGGTGGCCTCGCCGCCACGGTCGAACTGCTCGAAGGACTGGCCTCGAGAGGAATGGCGTTCGGCAGCCCCACCGCCTTCCATCAGTCCGTGCACAGCGCGGTGGCCGGACAGCTTTCCCTCGCGCTCGACGTGCGCGGTCCCTGCCTCACGGCTTCCTCTCGGGAACTTTCGGGGGAAAGCGCGCTCAAGATGGGGCTGCAGCTGCTCGCGTCGAAGCGGGCAAGCCGGGTGCTGGTGGTGGCCGCAGATGAAGTGGTGCCGGCACTCCTCTCCGCCTTCCGCGCCTTCGGGGCGCTCGATCGCGGCTGGGTTCCCGGAGAGGGTGCCGCGGCAGTGTTGCTGGGAGAGGGGGACTCGGACCTGAGCCTCGAGCACTGCGCGCTGGCCGGCCACCCTGCTTCGCTGCTCGACCTGGCCGGCGACTCCCGTCACTTGCTGCCGCTGTTGAAGGGCGTCGCGCAAGCGGTGGGGCCTGACCCGCTGGTGTCGCTCGCGGCCCCAGGTCCGGACGAGGATGAAGAGAGCAGTCCCTCGACAGGCTCAGGACGAACGGAACCCCTCCCCTCCCGCTCGTTGGGGAAGGACCCAGCAGATTCCTCGACCGGAGCCGTCAGCGCAGAGCGGACCGCGGTCGCGGAAGTCTGGCCGGGGGCCGAGCTTGTCTTCGACACCGCCCGCTTTGGCTTCCATCCCTCGGCCGGGCTGATGCGGTTGGTGGCGGCCGCGATGCGGCTGCGGGCACAGCCCAGGCCAGGGCCGCGGTGTGCCCTGGTCCACGGGCTCGCCTTCGGCGGAGGTCAGTCGGCGGTGGTGCTCCGACATCGTGGAAGTGCTCACCGATGATGGAGACCCTCGCAGCGCTGAGCCTCGCAGGAGTCGGCGCGGTGTCGATGGGCGCCCTTCATCCCCGCGTCAACCTCTTCGGTCACTCAATTTGGCGCGGGGCCCGCTCGCCTCCACGGGTGGCGTTGACGTTCGATGACGGCCCTCATCCCGAGTTCACCGGCCGGGTCGTCGAGCTGCTTCACCGCGCAGGCGCACGGGGCACGTTCTTCTGCATCGGCAGCGAGGTGGAGCGCTTCCCTGCCCTTGCGCGCGAGCTATCCGACGCGGGCCATCTGATCGGAAACCACACCTATCGCCACAACACCGGGGCCGACCTGTTCTCTGCTTCGCGGCTGGCCGCCGACCTTCGCCTCTGCGAGGAAGTGATTGCCGCCACCACGGGCCAGAGCCCCCGCTTCTACCGGCCGGCGGTGGGAATCCGGAATCCCGCGGTGCATGCCGCTGCCCGAGAGCGGGGGCTCACCGTGGTCACCTGGGCAGACTCGGCGCGCGACGGCAGCTGGCCACTCACTGCCGCGCGGGCAGAGCGAATGGGTCGCCGTGCACGCGCTGGGGATGTGCTCACCCTCCATGACGGAACGCTGGAAGGAAAGCGGGCGCTGCGGGAGTGCACCGTGCGCCACCTGCCGTTGCTGATCGACCGGCTGCAACAGCGGGGCTTCGAGCTGGTCACCCTCGACGCGCTTTTTCCCGAGGACCCTCCCGTCACTTCCCACCCAGCCTCTCCTCCGCTTCGCTGAGCATCTTCATCGTTGCCTCCAGCTGGGCAAGCCGCTCGGCCTGCCCGCTGAGCTGGGTCTCCAGGGTGCAGATTCGCTGTTGCCGACCTTCGAGCAAGCGCTCCACCCGGTCGAGGCGGTCCTGCTTGGCATCGGCCTCGGACATCACCCGGTCGGCGAGGTCGCGCATCGCGTCCACCTGCTCGTCGAGGCGGTCGCGGTGCTCGATCAGCCCTTCGAGAATCTTCATCCACTTGTCAGAGCGATCCCGTTCCCGGGTGAGCTGCCGCAGCAACTGACGCTCGGGCGACGCAGGAGCGACCTTGGGAACAGGAGTCGCACCGGCTCGATTGCGATGGATGCGTGCGACGTTGGTCGATGGGGCCACGGACAACCTCCAAACAGGGAAACAGACCCAATCGGTTGAGCAAGCGCCGTGCTACCTCGCAAACCTCGTCGGTCCGGCCCCTTGGCTCGGTCCGGGTGTGCAAAGAGACGACAACTGGAGAGCGCGTGCACCATCCATGGCAGGTGAATCGGCTGTAGCCGTTGTACCTACGTCGCGCGCTCCAAGGTCGCGGGCTGGCCTGGAGTGAACAATCGGCATCTAATCGAGCCTGTCGCGTCACTCATTTTTCAAAACCGGAGTTTGGATGGCGATTGGCAAGCTCCCCGGAAAGGCCGTTGACGGCGGCAAGGCTTCACCCAAGGAAGGGGA
>JAYUUC010000442.1:0-4211 GCA_043755105.1 Myxococcales bacterium | reverse complement strand
GTCCGTTCCTGACGAGTCCAGCCCCCGTTCATACCCGCAAGAACCGCCCCACCGCGATGAAGCTGCCGCCGAGCCCGAGCGCAGCGCCCACCGCGGCCAACTCGAGCAGCAGCCTCGGCTGAAGCAGCCGGAAGGAACCGAGCGGGCCAGTGAGAAAGGCCAGGGTATCGAGCACCCGCGGCCCCAGCCAGGTCGAGCAGGCCCACAGCGCGAGCATCGCCACTCCGGCTCCGAGCAATCCCTGAAGCAGCCCTTCGATCAAGAACGGCGTCTTCACGAAACGGTTGGTGGCACCGACCAGCTTTTGGATTTCTATCTCTTCCCGGCGGGCATAAATCGCCAGCTGCAGCGTCGCCGACACCACCACCACCGTGGTCAATACCACCAGGGCGAAGGCGAGCAACCCGCCGAGCCGAAGTCCCGCGGCGAGCGCCGAGAGCCGCTCCACCGCTTCCTGGCCATAATCCACCGCCGAAACTTCAGGTCGTCGACGCAGCTCCTCGGCATAGGCACGCAATGCCGCGGGCGCGCGGGCGCCCTGAGGCACCTGCACTTCGATCGACGCCGGCAACGGGTTCTCGGGAAGATCTCGCAGGGCCGAGCCGAGTTCACCCAGCTCGGTCACCAGCCGTTGGAGCGCGAGCTCGGGACCCACCACCTGGGGCGTACCGCCGGTGTGTTCCTGCAAAGAAGCGAGCAACGACTGCACCTGGGCAGCCTCCGCTTCATCGCGCAGATAGACGGTGAGCTCGATTTGACCTCCGAGCGAGGCCGCCACCGAATCCACCAGCGAGATCGCTGCTCGGGTGAGGCCGGTGGCGAACAGGGCGAGGGCGATGGTGATCACCGCGACGAAGTGAACGAAGGGGGCATGGCGAATGCCTTGCGCCGCCGAGCGCCAGAAGTACCTGGCCTTGGCCAGGGCGCTCACGGGTTGCTCGCCATCTGCCTCGCGGCCTTGAGCCCGTCCTGGTCAGCGACGATCTTTCCCTGCTCGAGCCGGATGGTCCGCTTGTCGTAGCGGGCGATCAGCGAGGCGTCATGGGTGGCCACCACCACCGTGGTGCCGCGCACGTTGACCTCGCAGAGCAGGTCCATGATTTCCACCGTCAGCCCGGGGTCGAGGTTTCCGGTCGGCTCGTCGGCGAGCAGCAACGCCGGGTCGTTGACCAGCGCCCGAGCAATCACCACCCGCTGCTGCTCTCCCCCCGACAGCCTCATCGGCAAGGTGTCGGCCTTGTGCTCCAGCCCGACCTGCTTGAGCATCCGCATCACCTTGGCCCGGGCTTCCTTGCGGCCCATCCCCACCACGTCGAGGGTGAAGGCCACGTTGTCCGCGACGGTGCGGCTGGGGAGCAGCTTGAAGTCCTGGAACACCACCCCGATGTTGCGGCGCAGGTAGGGCACCGCCGAGTCGCGAATGCGGGCGACATTCCTCCCCGCCACCAGCACCTGACCACGGGTCGCCAGCTCGGCGCTGAAGCAGAGCTTGAGCAAGGTGCTCTTCCCTGCCCCGGACGGTCCGGTGAGAAAGACGAACTCCGCCTTGCGAATGTGGAGGTTGATGTCCGAGAGGCTCGGAGGATCGCCCGGGTAAGCCTTGTAAACGTGGAACATCTGAATCATCGCTGCCCCGGATTCTCGCTCAGAAACGGGTGGGCGACGAATGGGCGCCCGCATCGGCCCCTCACGAGACCAGCAGGAACCGGTCCCAATCGGGCGGCGCGTCGGTGGTGGCCGCGAGCAGCGCCAGCCCCACGCCCGCGGCGCCCATCAAGAGCCCCGGGCAAGGGTCATCGGCCGCGGGAGTCAGCTGGGCATTCCATTGGGTCACCCCACCGAAGCGGGCCCCCGCGGGCCCCCGCATCGCAAACCCCTTCCGGAACCAATCGATCGCGCCCTGCCGCAACCGCGGGTCGCCCGAGAGCGCCCACAGCCTCTGGTAGATGAGCGCATTCCCGAGTGCGCCGTGGCAGAGGCAGGCGTCGCGGACCCCGGACTTCTCGAATGGAATCTCGAGTGCTTCTCGGGCCAGACGCAGTCCCCAGGCTTCGAGACGAGGCTCGTTCAGGGCGCGACCCGCACCCACCAGCACGGGCGCCATTCCCACCGCTCCGTAACACCAGCCGCTGCGGGCCGGCTCGGTGCCGACCGGAGCGTTCCCGCCCATCGAGGGAAGAGTGCCAGGCGGAGAGGACCGGGCCGCCGCTTCGAGCGCCCCCAACGCTCCCTCGAGCAATGCCTTCGACAGACTTCCGGCGACGCCGCTGTTCACCGCGGTGACGAGCACGCCGATCACCCCGCCCAGACCATGGGCCACCCCGAGGTCGAAGCCTTCCGCCCCTTGGCCGCGCCACGGAGGAAGGTAGGGAGTCGGCGTCAACCAGGCCTTTCCTCCCGGCACCGCCACGGCCTCTGCGCCGAGCAGTGCCACCACCCGCTCGAGGATGCGGGGCCCCGAAGGATAGGAGAGCCGCAGGGAAGCGTAGGCGCCGAACCCCGCCAGACCCGACACCAGGTCGAAGTGTCCGTGCCAGGACTCAGCGCCGAGGAGCTCTTCGAGCGCGGCGTCGATCTCCTCGTTGGGGTCCTCTTCCAGATTCTCCACCCCGCGACCGGTTGCCAGCCCGTGGGCGTGAACCAGCTGATTGGCAAAGGCCGCGCCGGTGAACCCTGAGTACAAGGTGAAGTCGAGCTCCGCCTCGCTGAGCGCTTCCGCCGCCCGCTCGAACCGCGCCCGCGAGGCCTCGCCATACCGCGCCCCCAGGCCGGCTTCCTCCGCGCGGGCGAGGAACAGTGCGGTGCCGCTGTCGCCGCCGGCGAGGGAATAGTCCGGGGGGGGCATTTCGGTCAGCGCATCGCCGATTGCCGCAATCCACTCCCGGGCCACAGAGAAGTCCGGCCCTTCGAGCAGGGGTGTCCACGCCACGGCGCTATTCCTGGGGTCGCCCATCTCCAAAGACTAGAGCGTGCCCGCGCGCGAAGCGAAGACCTGAGCGCCTTGCCGGGCCTACTTCTTTCGCACCAGCGCTCGCACCTGTTCGGCGGCGTTGGCAGCGGTGAACCCGAATTTTTCCATCAAGATTTCTGCCGGAGCGGAGGCACCGAAGCGGTCGAGTCCGATCGACACCCCGCGGTCTCCCACCCACTGCTTCCAGCCGAAGGTCACTCCGGCTTCGATCGACACCCGGGCAGTGAGGGCGGGGGGGAGCACCTGATCTCGATACGCCTGGGTCTGTTCCGCGAACGCTTCCCAGCAGGGCATCGACACCACTCGGGTGGCGAGGCCTTCCTTCGCCAGCAGCGCCTGAGCCTCGAGAGCGACGTGAACCTCGGACCCGGTGGCGAGCAGAATCGCCTCCGCCGCGCCTTTTTCAGGCTCGGACAGCACATAGGCACCGCGGGACACATTCTCGGCGCTGGCCAGCTTGCTGCGGTCGAGCACCGGCAATTTTTGCCGCGAGAGCACCAGCCCGACCGGTCCACTCTGATGGCGAATCGCGATCCGCCAGGCCTCGACCGACTCGGTCGCGTCGGCGGGGCGAATCATCCAAAGGTTGGGCATTGCCCGGAGCGACATCAGCTGCTCGACCGGTTGGTGGGTGGGCCCGTCCTCGCCGAGCCCGATCGAATCGTGGGTCCAGACGTAGAGCACCGGAAGCCCGTTCAGCGCTGCCAGCCGCACCGCCGGGCGCATGTAGTCGGAGAACGCGAAGAAGGTGGCCACGAAGGGGCGCAACCCGCCGTGGTAGATCATCCCGTTGGCGATCGACCCCATCGCGTGCTCGCGGATGCCGAAGTGCAGGTTCCTTCCTGCCCCGGTCTGGCCGTTGTACGAGCCCGCATCTTTGAGAGCGGTCACCGTCGAACCCGAGAGGTCGGCGTCGCCGCCGATCAGATTGGGCAGCTTGAGGGCGAAGGCTGCCAGCGCCTTCCCGGCAGCAGTGCGGGTCGCTACCTGTTCTCCGGCTTTGAACGCCGGCAACTCGGCGTCCCACCCTTCCGGCAGCGCCGAGTCGATCGCCGTCTTCCACTCCTTCGCCAGCTCGGGAAATTCGCGGGCGTAGGCGTCGAGGCGCTCCT
Source organism: Myxococcales bacterium (assembly GCA_043755105.1). GTDB lineage: Bacteria > Myxococcota > Myxococcia > Myxococcales > Myxococcaceae > JAYUUC01. Next base: position 128 of record JAYUUC010000442.1, on the reverse strand, counting down.
TCCATTGCCGCTCCGCAGCCGCGCCCCGCTCCTGTTCGAGGTTGAAGCGGGCCTGGGCTTCCGGAGGGACGAAGAAGAATTTGGCGGGGTCGAAGCCGAGCGTCTTCTTCGCCAGCGCCACCTCCTCG
>JAYUUC010000441.1:0-12113 GCA_043755105.1 Myxococcales bacterium | reverse complement strand
AGCGAGTTCAAGGTCATCGGTCGGCGGCTGCGCAAGCTCGACGGGCTGAAGAAGGCGACGGGCGAAGCGGTCTACGCCGACGACCTCTCGTTGCCGCGAATGCTGCACTGCAAGTTGCTTCGCAGCCCGTACGCCCACGCGCGGATCAAGCGGATCGACTTCACCCGCTGCCGCGCCCACCCCGGCGTCGTCGAAGTCCTTGAAGGCAAGGAACTCCCCACCCGCTACGGCGTCATTCCCTGGACCCAGGACGAGCAGGCGCTGGCGGCAGACAAGGCCCGCTTCATCGGCGATGAGATTGCCGCGGTGGCCGCGGTCGACGAGCTCGCCGCAGAAGAGGCGCTCGAGCTGATCGACGTCGAGTGGGAAGTGCTGCCCGCGGTCATCGAACCGGAAGACGCTCTTCGCGAGGGCGCTCCGAAGATTCACGAGAGCAACAAGCACGGCAACGTCTCCAAGCATGTCGACCTCACCTTCGGACCGGTGGACGAGGCCCTGGCAGGTTCCGCCGCGGTGGGGGAGGGAAGCTTCTTCTACCAGGGCTCGACCCACGCTCCGATCGAGCCCCACTGTGCGGTCGGCCACTACGACGCCGAGGGCAATCTCACCGTCTGGTCCTCCACCCAGATTCCTCACTACGTCCACCGCGAGCTCTCGCGCGTGCTCGGCTTGCCTGAAGCGCGGGTGCGCGTCATCCAGCCGTTTCTCGGCGGGGCATTCGGCGGCAAGTCCGATCCGTTCTCGCTGGAGTTCGTGGTCGCCAAGCTGGCGATCAAGACCGGCCGGCCAGTGAAGTGCCTGTTCACCCGCGAAGAAGTCTTTTGGGCCCACCGCGGCCGCCATCCGATGAAGATGGACTTCAAGGTGGGGCTCTCGAAGGAAGGGCGAATCGAAGCGGTCGACTCGAAGATTTTGATCGACGGCGGCGCCTACAGCTCGTTCGGGCTGGTGACGGCGTACTACTCCGGCCAGCTGCTCACCGGCCCCTACCAGTTCGGGACCTACCGGTTTGACTCCACCCGCGCCTTCACCAACAAGCCGCCCTGTGGCCCGAAGCGCGGCCATGGCAGCGTGCAGCCGCGCTTTGCCTTCGAGGTCGCACTGGACATGGCCGCCGAGAAGCTGGGACTGGACCCGCTCGAGGTGCGTCGGAACAACTTCGTCGGCGAGCAGGTGAAGACGGTCAACGGCCAGACCATCACCTCCAACGGTTTCCTCGAGTGCCTCGCGAAAGTGGAGGCGGCGAGCCGGTGGAAAGAGCGCTGGGGCAAGCTTCCCTACGGGCGTGGCCTCGGGGTCGCGGGCTCGATGTACATCAGCGGCACCGCGTATCCGATCTACCCCAACGATATGCCCCAGTCAGGCATCCAGGTGAAGCTCGACCGATCGGGCAAAGTGACCATCTTTTCCGGCGCCTCGGACATCGGGCAGGGCATCAATTCGCTCCCGGCGATGCTCATCGCGGAGGAGATTGGTTGCGATCCGCGCGACTGCCACGTGGTCGTCTCCGACACTGACCTCACCCCGGTGGACCTCGGCGCCTATTCCAGCCGCGGCACCTTCATGGTCGGCACCGCCTGCGTCGAGGCGGGCCGGAGGCTGTGGACGATGCTCGCCGGCACCCTGGCGCTGAAGTGGGGCGTGCCCGAAGAGCAGATCGACGGCGAGCTCGGCACCTTGCGCGGACCGCAGCCAGACCAGACAATGTCCTTTCGCGAGGCGGTACAACTCACCGAAGCACGGCTGGGAACTCTCGGAGCCACCGGTTCCTATCGAACCCAGAAGCTGGGAGCCGATTACCGCGGCGGCACCATCGGCGCCTCGCCCGCTTACAGCTTCACCGCCCACGTGGTCGAGGTCGAGGTGGACCCCGAGACCGGCATCTGGAAGGTGGACCGCGTCTGGGCCGCGCACGACTGTGGCCGGGCGCTCAACCCCACGCTGGTGGAAGGGCAGATCGAAGGCTCGGTCTACATGGGCTACGCCGAGGCGGCGATGGAGGAAATGACCTACTACCCGTCGGGGCTGCACAAGGGGCCGTCGCTGCTCGACTACCGGATTCCCACCACCCTCGACACGCCAGAAATCTCCTCGATGATCGTCGAGTCGATCGACCCCAACGGGCCCCACGGCGCCAAGGAAGCAGGAGAGGGTCCGTTGCACCCGGTGATTCCCGCCATCTCCAACGCCATCCACGACGCGGTCGGCATTCGACTCACCTCGCTGCCGTTTCATCCCGGCAAGGTGCTCGAGTTGATGCGGGCACAGCAGGCCGACCGAACGCGAACCGCTTCGGCGCACTCATCCAGTTCCGGCGCCGAGCGCGCCCCTCGGAGTTAGCCCGCGATGTTGACGTTGCCTCCGTTCGAGTACCACGCGCCAACCTCGGTGGAAGAAGCAGTCGCGCTGCTCGCCGCCCACCGCGGGCACGTGAAGGTCGTCGCGGGGGGGACTGATTTGCTCCCGAACATGAAGCATCGGCTGTTCACTCCGGAGCACGTGATCGGGCTGCGGACAATCAAGGGCCTGAACGAAATCAGCGAAGGCGACGGAATGCTCCGCCTCGGAGCGATGGTCACCATCGCCGATCTCGGCCGACACGAGCGGGTGCGTCAGCTCTTCCCCAGCCTCGCTCAAGCCGCGGAGCAGATCGCGGGACCCCAGCTGCGCGAGATGGGCACGGTGGGCGGCAACCTTTGCCTTGACACCCGCTGCGTCTATTACAACCAGACCTATTTCTGGCGGAAGTCGCTCGGCTTTTGCCTGAAGAAGGACGGCACCGTCTGTCACGTGGTCAAGGCCGGGCGGAAGTGCGTCGCCGCCGCGTCCAACGACACCGCTCCGGTGCTGATGACCTTGGGGGCGACGATCCGGGTTGCTGGGCCCGACGGCATTCGCGAGCTGCCGATCGAGGACTTCTACGTCGCCGACGGCATCGTCAACACCGTGCTGGGGCCGGAAGAGCTGGTGGTGGAGGCGAGAATTCCTCTGCCGAAGCAACCGCTGCGAACGGGCTACCAGAAGATCCGGGTTCGGGCCTCGGTCGACTACTCCGGGTTGACGATTGCAGTCGCCGCCCAGCTCGATGCGTCGGAGAAGATCGAGTGGATACGGATGGCGCTCTCGTCGCTCGGAGCCCGCCCTCACGGAGTGAAGAAGCTCGAAGCGTTTCAGGGTCGGCTGCTCGACGCTGCGGCAATCTCCGAGCTCGGCCAGATCGCCTACAAGCAATGCCACCCGTTGACCAACATCAACGTGGACCCCGGTTGGCGTCGCGAGATGATTCCAGTGTTCGTGCGGAGGGCCTTTGCGTCCCACCTTCCATCGCCGGCAGCAGGCCTGACGCTTCGGTGATCAAGAGCCACTGACGCCGTCCGCAAACAACCAACGCCGCGCCAATTGCTTCTGGTGTGCTTCTGGTGTGCTGCGGGTGTCTAGAATTCGGCGCGCCCCACAGTTTCCTGAGGGATCGACGGTCGATTTATCACGCTCGCTCGGGCTTTCCCCTCGGAGATGGGCCAGCGCGTTTCTACGGTACGGATGTTGCCTTCGCCTCGGATCATGGAACGTGGATGGAAGGTGCCGGTGTTGGTTCTCCTGGCAATGAGCAGCTGTCAGGGCGACCGTCTGAACGCTTCCGGGGGCGAATTTGCGCTCCGGCCCGGGTCTCTCGATTTTGGAACGGTGTGGGTAGGAACGCCGGGCTCCGCGAGCGTGGAGGCGACCAACCTGTCCCGAGGCACCCGCACTGCCACAATTCGGGTGGAGGGACCGTTCGTTCTCGAGGGCGAGTCACAGCGAGTCTGGGGCGGCGGCGAGAGCCAGTCACTGCAGGTCGTCGCCAACCCACTGACCGACGGAACGGCCGAGGGTAGCCTCTCGGTGGAGTCGGACGGAGTCAGGACGCAAATCCCGCTCCATGTGGTGGGGAAGACACCTCTCGCCTGTGTTCCCCATGGGCCGTGTCTCACGGCAACCTTTGACCCCGCTTCAGGCAGTTGCCTTGAAGCTCTTCTGCCAGAGGGGGCTTCCTGTGAAGGAGGCTGTCTCGAATCCGCTCAATGCCGCGCCGGGGCGTGCATCGGTGTTCAGCGCGACTGTGACGATCAAAATGCGTGCACCCTCGATGCTTGTGATCAGGGCCAGGGATGCCTGCATGTCGCGGCCCACACCTGTTCTTCCGACGACAACCCGTGCCTGGCTCCGGTCTGCGATCCGCTGAGCGGTTGCGCGACGGTCCCGGTTCAAGACGGTTCCCCCTGTGGACCTTCGGACTGCACCAACGCTCGGGTCTGTCTCAACTCGCAGTGTTTGACACGCTCGGTTCCCGAGGGTTCGGCGTGCGGCCTCGGGTCTCCCTGCCAGGCTCCGGGCGTTTGCCATGACCATCAATGTGATCGACCCCCGGCCTTCGCGCTTCAACCGCGTTGGCGGATTTCAGCGAAGCGCAACACCCTTCAGTTTTTTGGAGTGTTCGACGATGCTGACTCCGTTTTCTGGGTGGAATGCCAGGCGCTCTTCGTGGACCACGCGGGCAATGACCCGGCCCCCAAGTGTGACCTGGTCTCAGCGACCCGCGACGGACTCATTCGATGGTCGACGCCTCTCGACGGACCCCCGACGCAACAGATACTGACCGATGGAGTGGTCATCACTCAGCTCTGGGATCACACGCTTGCTGCAGTGGACGCCAGCACGGGGCACCCCCTCTGGACTCAACAACTTGCTTTCAAACACAAGAACAATGTTCCGGGGCAGTCCAGAATTTCCGGCCCTCTGGGCGTCGACGCTCAACAGCGGGTTCTCGTCCCGGTGGCGAAGGGGCAGGGAAGCCCGAGTCAGCTCTGGGGCGACGGCGAGGTCCTGCGCGTCGATGCCCGAACCGGACAGGTCCTGACCAGCACCGCCTTGGGAATGGCGGCGAGCCACCTGGTGCTCGACGAATTTCGAAACTTCTACCTCGGTGGCCTTCAGGCACCTTCCACGGGAGGTCCGCCCGCGCAAGAGTGGAACCGTTCTCAGGACTCAAGTGGCCAGGCACGCTGGCAGCGCCCCGAGGCCTTCTTGCCCTCTGCTTCTGCCAACGGCATCCTCGTCGATGACTGCCTCGAGACGCGCGATACTTCGGATGGAAAGGTTCTGCACCGCTGCGACTTGAACACCACCAGCTTTACAGGTCTGGATCGGCCGACACCTTTGCTGGCGGGTTCCTCGGGCTGGCTGGTCTTTGATCCAGAAGTCGATGCGATGGTGCCTCGTCTGGTGTTGGGTAAGTTTGATCTGTCTACGCATGCTCGGAAGTGGGTCTCTGAACTCACGCCGATGACCTACGGCACCACCACCCACCCAGCGCTCGAGCACAATCAATCGGTGCTGATCGGCGTCGCGCACCCCCAGGGCTGGAAGCTTCAGGAGATTTCCGACGATGGCTCGAGCACCTTCGCCTGCGATCTCTCGCCTTCCGACGGCATCTACTCCGGTGCTGCCCTGATGACGGATCGCTGGGTGGTCGCGAACACCGGGGGAAGCTCGAGCCCCTCCCTGATCGCGTTCGATGTCCCCGGTAAAAAGCTGCTTCCCTACGGATGGAGCACCTGGCGCGGAAATCCGGCTCGAACCGGATCGCCGCGCTGAAAATCCGAGCGTTTGCCGCGGCTCAGGCAACTCGGGGGGCCCTGGGGAGGATAATCCCTGGAACGCTGAATCCTCTCCGGAGCGTCTCGTCGTGGGCATTTCCAGATTCGATCGCTGGGGTTCCCCGCTGTCAGGGAACCTCGCCACCCGAAAGGCCCCGGCACCCCTGAGGGGAACCAAGGCAGCCCTGACCCGCGCCGACCCGGTGTTGCGGGGGCCGCCGCTCAAGGACACCCTGGAGACCGGCGCTATCCTGACTCGCAAGCCGCCTCCAGCGGGAGCCAACAGCGCTGTTCTTCCCGAGAGGCCCCGGCATCAAAAAGCGCTTGCGCAGCTGATCGGAAATCGGCCCCTCGAGGGCAGGTGGCTCGCCTCGCTGTCGCCCCCCGAGCAAGAGCAGTACCTCGACCTTCAGGACATTCTCCTCCACCGAAGCGGCATGAAAGGGGAGGACGGAAATGCCATCGGCGACCCGGTGGCCGCACTGTCCCTGCAGGCGCTGCTGCTGACGGGCCGTCTTCCTGGCAGCAAGGACTTCTTTGCAGAGGCGGACCTGCTCGCCCATCTGTCCCGTCTGGAGTCGTCCCCGCTGGCCGAACCGCTCGACGTCGCCAAGCTGCTCGCGGAAGTGATTCAGGAGCTGGCGGTTCCCAGTTGTGTGTTTCAAGGCACCAAAAACACCTGCGTTCCCACCGCGGTCACCCTCGAGCTGATTCGACGGTGCCCTGCCGAATACGTCCGACTCGTCTCCGGCCTGGCCGGGCCGGCGGGCTACGTCTGGCTTGCCTCCGGTGAATGTCTGGCCCGCAAGGACGAATGCCTGACCGACGACGGCTCATACCGGACCGACTCGCTGCGCCTGCTCTTGCCGGCGTTGATGGAAGTCGCCGACGGCGACTGGGATTATCGCAACGCCGAGGACCTGCACTTCAGTCAGGGCCAGCCCCAGCATGTTGGTCTTCGCGTCGGTCAGGCCGATGGGCTTCTCAAGTCGGTCTTTGCCCGGGCCTTCAGCTATTGCCAGGAAGGCGATCACGACCCTGCAGAGCTCGCCGCTCGCCTCGTTCGCGAAGCCAACCCAGAGAGAATCGTCCTGGTCGGCCTCGAGTTCGAACCGATGAACCACAAGTATGTATTGATCGGCGCCCACCAGCACCGCGCAAAGCAGTGGGTGGACCTGCTCAATCCTTCGGGCCAGGAAGAGTCGTGGCCCCTCGAGCTGTTCGCCGCTCACCTTTGCAACGTCAACGAGGAAGTCATTGAGTAACGTCTTGCTTTGACAGTGAACTGCCCCACCCGTATGTAGGCCCCCGAAAAAAGGTTGGAGATGGCGGCGGGTCTGCGGACCAGGGGTTCACACATGACGGGCATCACGGGCCGAGTCGCGGCACTGGCAGCACTGGCGTTCTCGGTAGGGGTGTTCACAGGCTGTGGCGGAGCAAGCGCGCCGGACCTCTGCGCCAAGGTCGAGTGCCCCCAAGGCCAGAGCTGCAATGCCGCGGACGGCACCTGCAAGGCAGCAACCCCCGCTCCGGGAGCCTGCTCTCCGGCATGCTCGGGAACCACGCCTGTCTGTGATGCGCCCTCCTCGGTCTGCAAGGCCTGCACGGCCACCGCGGGATGCACGGGCACGATGCCGGTGTGTGATGAGTTGGCCCACAACGGCCAGGGCGCCTGCGCGGTCTGCACCGCCACTGCCGGCTGCGGCGGCGCTCGTCCGCACTGCGACCTGGGCGTCACCGGCGGCCGCTGTGTCGAGTGCACCACCAACGCCAGCTGCACCGGCAGCGATCGGCCCTCCTGCGACGTTCCTCACGGCGATTGCGTCGGTTGCCTCGAAACCGCCCAGTGCTCGGGAGCCACGCCTGTCTGCGACTTCGGCCTCAAGCGCTGCGTCGCGGATGCGGTCGATGGGGGAGAGGACGACGGGGGCATCGTCGATGGAGGCGACGGCGACGGTGGCCTCCCGGATGGCGGCCCGATCACTGTCCCCGATGGCGGACACTTCTTGAGCGATGGCGGGATGATTCCAGGCGACACCTGCGCGACCGCCATTCCGATCACCGTGAGCGCCGGCGCAGACGGTGGATCCACCGTTTTCATCGCCGACACCTCCCAGGCGTCGAACGACTACAACGGCAGTTGTAATGCCGGCACCGCCAGCCCCGAGCTGGTCTACAGTTTCACCCTCGCCGCAAACCAGGACGTCCGGGTTCGCGCCGAACGGCCGAGTGGGAATTCCCTGGTCGACCCTGTCCTCTACCTCCGCGCGGGCGTGTGCGCCCCTTCTCCGGAGACTGACCTCGCCTGCAGCGACCACCCCTCTTCTTCGGCGGTCGAAGAGGTGTTCCTCCACGACCAGCCGGCGGGCACCTACTTCGTCTTCGTCGAGGCTTACGGAAACTCGAGCGCCGGCCCGACCCAGGTCACCGTCACCTTGACCAACCCGACGCCGCCCCCTCCGCCTGCCCCCAACGACACCTGCACCGGCGCCATCGATCTGAGCTTCGACGCGGGCACCGCCGACGGAGGACTCTTCACCGCGTTCACCGTCGACACCTCTCCCCCGGGCGCGCATGACGACTACGCGGGTACCTGCGTCAATAGCGCGAACAGCGGGCCGGACGTCGTCTACCACCTCAACCTCGCCACCGCGTCCGACCTCAAGGTCAGTTCGCACGCGTCGGATGGCGGCACCGCCGACCCGGTGATCTTCCTCCGCCACGGCCCCTGCGCCTCCGGCGTCGAGCTCGCCTGCGACGACAAGATCAACCCCACTGCCGAGATCCTGTCGCTCCGAAATCTGGCGGCAGGCGACTACTACCTGTTCGTCGATTCGTACGGCGCCGCCGGTGCCGGGCCCACCGATGTCACCGTGCAGGTCACCGGGCCGACCCCCGCGCCCCCCAACGATTCGTGCACCAGCCCCGAAGCGCTCACCTTCGCCGCGAACGTCGCCACCACCACCGGCGACACCACCAACGCCAACAACGACAACACTTCCGCTCAGGCGTCTCCCAGTTGCTCCTCGAGCGCCCGCTCCACCGGCCAGGACCTGGTCTACACCTACACACTCGCCACCGCGCAGGACGTGCAGATCACTGTCACCCCCACCGGAGCCAGCCCCAAGTTCCACCCGGCGGTCTACGTCCGCAAGGACGGCGCCTGCGCCAGCGGTGGCCTCGCCGACCAGCTCGCCTGCCAGACCGATTTCACCAGCGGCCCCCAGGTGATCAAGCTCGTCAATCAGCCGGCCGGCACCTACAGCCTCTGGGTCGACGGCACCACCGGCACCTTTGGCCCGTTCAGCCTCGAGGTGCGGCTCACCACCCCGACGCCTCCGCCGCCCAACGACGTCTGCGCCACGGCCCAGCTCCTCCCTTCCACTGGCGGAAGCGTCACCGGCACCACCGCCGGAGGCACCAGCGACGTCGCCGGCAGCTGCGGCAGCACGGCGCCCGACGTCGCCTACACCCTCACCACCACCGCCGCGGCGGACCTCGAGCTCACCGTCACCCCGACCCCCGGTGCCTCGAGCTTCCGGCCCGCGGTGACGCTGGTGGGGAGCAACGGCTGCGCGGCGTTGTCCCAGCCGCTGGCCTGCAACTATGGGTTCACCACCGGAAGCACCGCCCACCTCACCGCGCGGAACGTTCCCGCCGGCACCTACATCGTCTGGGTCGATGGGGCTACCGCCACTGACTCCGGCGCCTTCACCCTCAACGTCGCGGTCAAGCCGGCGACGCCTCCGCCGGCCAACGACACCTGCCTTGCCCCCGCGCCGCTCTTTGCGGACGGCGGCTCGTCGTCGGTGGTGGCTGGAGACCTGACCCAATCGTTCAGCCAGTACTCGGGCAGCTGCGTGCCCTTCAACGGTGGCGACCTCGTCTACGCCTTCACCACCACGGCGGAGCAGAAGCTCGACGTCAAGGTGACGCCGACCGCCCCGGGCGACGCGGGCCTGCTCTGGCCAGCGGTCTACCTGCGCGAGGCAGGCGCCTGTCTTGCCGACGCCGGTTTTGCGGCCCGCGACGGCGGCTTCTCCAATGCGCCCGGCTGCGCTTCGGCGCCCGCCCAGGGCAGCGAAGGCCACCTGGTGGTCTCGGCGCTTCCTCCCGGCGCCTACCTGCTGGTGGTGGAAGGCAACCCCGCGCACCTCGGTCCGTTCAACGTCGAGGCCAAGCTCGCGTCGGTCGACCCCGTGCCCGCCAACGACAGCTGCAGTGCCCCGCGCGCGCTCGATGTCAGCACCGGAACGGCGCTGCTCGTCGACGACACCCGCGACGCCGGCGACGACCACAACACCGGCGCGTGCAACCTCGCTGGCTCAGCCAGCGGGCCGGACCTGGTCTACCGCTTCACCACCCCTGCCATCGGCGGGGCCGATGGAGGCGTCAGCGCCCGGGTGATGGCCTACAGCAACAACGCCTACGAGTTCGTTCCCTCGCTCACCCTGGACAGCGCCTGTGGCCCCGGCGCCGAGCTCGATTGCCAGAACGTCAGCGTCAACTCGACCAGCTCCCAGGCGGTGGTGTTCGGCGACGGCCTTGCGCCTGCCTCCGATTACTTCGTCTGGGTGGACTCGGCGCCGGGCACGCTCAAGTCCGGTCCGTTCACGCTGCAGGTGGACGTCGCGGTGACGCCCGCCAACGACCTCTGCTCGGCGGCGGCGGTGCTGCAGGCGAACGTGAGCACCCCGGGTTCCACCCTGGCCGCGAATGACGACCTCGACAGCAACAACGGCACCACCTGTGTCGATGCTTTCCCGGGCCGCGACGTGGTCTACGTCTACACGCCGACCACCTCCGGGCCGGTCACCGTCACCGTGGTCCCCGAGCGGGGCTTCGACCCCGGCATCGCCGTGCTCACCAGCTGCCTGCCGAGCAGCTGCATCGCCTCGGCGGACGTGGTCAGCAGCAGCCAGCCCGAGTCGGTGACCTTCAATGCCACCGCCGGCACGCCCTACTACCTGGTGGTGGACAGCTACTCCGCGAGTGGACGGACCTTCCGCGGAGGCTTCGTCATCAGCGTGCAGTAGCCGCACTCGAGGAGCGCACGCTGTCGGAGTTCAAAGCCGGGCCAAGGTGTGGTATCGACGTCGGTCACCCCCTTGCCCCGGGCTCTCCCTCCGCGCGTGCTGACTCCTTCGACCCCTGCCCCCCCTGCTCCCCCCGCTCCTGCCGACGAAGGCAGATGGCTCAAGACCCTTCGCTCCGAGGTCTCGCCCGACGTCTTTCTCAAGGGCCGTGAAGCGGCAGAAGGGCGCCGGGTGGCGCTGCTGGCCGCCGAAGGGCAAGGCTTCACCGCCCAGGTGGTGACCCCGACAGGCGAGCGCTTCGAGGTCTCGCTGAAGCCCGGAGCGGGCAGGGTGGTTTCCACCTGTTCTTGCTCGGTATGGACCGAGACCGGCCACTGCGAGCACGTGGTTGCTTCGGCGCTGGTGTTTCTCGCCCGCACCCGGCAGGCCGCCCTCCGAGCCGAGCAGCCGCCCGAAGTTGCTGAGCCCGAAGAAGAGGTCGAGGTCGGCTTTTTGCCTCCCCCCGAAGACGTGGTGCTGCTGCCGGCGCTGGCCAAGGTCGAAAGCTGGCTCGGCCTTTCGGCCCAGTCCGACTACGAATTCCTCTATCGGCTCACCCCCACCAACTCGGGTTCGGGAGGGCGGCACTGGATCATCGACGTGCGCCGCCAGGACGCCCAGGCCAAGGGTCCGGCCCAGGTGAAGCGGCTGCTCGCCGGGGCCTCACGGATCTCGCCTGCCGACGAGCGGGTGTTCATCGAGCTCGCCAAGCACGAGAGCCGCTACGACGCCCGCATCGTCCTCTCCGACGAGGAGCTGTGCGAGCTCTTCGACCTGCTCCGCGGCCGCAAGGTGATCTACCGCGGTACCGCGCTGCTCTTCTCCGACGACCCCGCCCGTCCGCAGATTCTCCTCGAGTCGCGCACCGACGGCGCCCACGCCCGCATCGATCTCGCGCTCCCCGACGGCACCGCGCAGACGCTCAAGGACATGCTCGTCCTCGCCGGGCGTCGCACCTACGCGATTGCCGGACAGAATCTCTACCCGGTCGAGCCCGACCTTCCGCCCCGGCTGCTGCGGAAGTGGCAGCTCGAGCCGTCGATGTCCTTTCCCCCCAACCAGCTCGACCGGGTGCTCACCTTCTTCGCCGCGCATCTGCCCCGGTTCCGGATGACGCTCAAGGCCGACGGGCTCGAGGTCGACGAGTCCGAAATTCCCCGCTTCCTCCTCACCGTCGAGGGCACCGCCGAGAAGATCCGCGGCCAGCTCGCCGCCCGCTACGGGCAGACCACCGTACCGGTCTCGCCGAGCGCGCAGCACCTCGGCTACGCCAGCGGCCTGACCGAAGAAGGCCGCAAGCTCTTCCTGCGCAACGAGGTGCTGGAGCGCGCCGCGGGCCGTCAGCTGGTCGAGCGGCGGTTCCGCTTCGACGAAGCGAGCATGAGCTTCGAGGCGCACGGCG
>JAYUUC010000440.1:0-4219 GCA_043755105.1 Myxococcales bacterium | reverse complement strand
CGCCACGCAGGACCAGCGCCCGCTTGATGGCAAGCCCCGCGCCGCGGTCACCAGCGACATGGTCACCCTGTCTCTCCGCACCGAGGGAGAATTCATCTCCGGGACGTTCACCCGTCAGCACATCCAGAACTGCACCGGCGCGGGCTGCACGCCTTCCGAGACGGTGCGGGTGGACTGCACCTACGTGAACGCCCTGCGCGGCCGGAAGCTCCCCGACAACGGTCTGGTGTCGACGCGCCCCGTCTCCAAGTAGCCCTGCCCTTTCCTCCTCCGCCGAACCGAGAACCTTCATGAATTCGAAACTCTGCTTCGGGTCGGCGATTCTCGCCGGCCTGGTTGTGACCCTGCTGTCTTCCTGTAGCGGACAACCTGCGTCCTGCGGGCCTGCCAACTGCACCGGCTGCTGCGAAGGCAACGTGTGCGTGCCCGCAGCGAGTTCCCAGAGCCTGGCCACCTCCTGTGGCGGAGCCGTGGGCAGGCCGGGGCAGGCCTGTATCAATTGCACCCGGCAGCCTGGCTTCACCACCTGCCTGGCGGGAACCTGCGTCGCTCCCAACCCGGTGGCGTGCAGTGCGGCCACCTGTCCTCAGGGCTGTTGCACCACCTCGGGCGCCGACGCGGTCTGCATGCAAGGAACCAGCGCCACCGAATGCGGAAAGGCCGGGGCCGTCTGCTCCAGCTGCGGGGACCCCTCGATGGCGGTCTGCTCCAATCAAGCCTGCGTCTCGGTGGCCTCGGCCTGCAGCGCCGCCACCTGTCCCCAAGGGTGCTGCACGGGCACCGGAGCCGATGCGATCTGCGTGGTGGGAACGTCAGCGACCCGCTGCGGAACTGCAGGCAAGCTGTGCGACAGCTGCAACACCCAGCAAGGCGAACAGTGCCTCGATCAAGCCTGCCGAGCTCCCTCGGGCGCTTGCAATTCCACCACCTGTCCCCAGGGTTGCTGCTCGAGTGCGGGGCCCACCGGAGTTTGCCTGCAGGGAACGTCGACTGCCCAGTGCGGCCTCGGCGGAGGGGTGTGCGGCTCCTGCAACGCGCAGAACGGCGAGTCGTGCGTCAACCACGCCTGCAGCGTGACCTCCACCTCCTGCAATTCGACCACCTGTCCCCAGGGCTGCTGCTCGAGCGCGGGGCCCAACGGAGTCTGCGTGCAAGGAACGTCCACCTCCCAGTGCGGCTTCGGCGGAGCGGTGTGCGGCTCTTGCAATGCGCAGAGCGGTGAAACGTGCGTCAAGCACGCTTGCAGCTCGACCTCGACTGCTTGCAACGCGACCACCTGTTCCCAGGGCTGCTGCGTGAAAACCGGCGCTTCCTGGACGTGCGTGCCAGGCACTGCGCCGGCCTCGTGCGGCTCCGGAGGAAGTATCTGCGGCGACTGCACCACCCAGCCAGGAACGAGCTGCGTCAACCGGACCTGCAAGGCGGCCCATGCGATGGGCGACCCCTGCGGTCAGGACTCTGAATGCTCCGGTCTGGGCGCGGGAGCCGTCTGCCGCAAGACCACCTCACCGGGAGGCGTTTCCTACCCCCTGGGCTACTGCACCCTCGGCTGCACTTCCGTGAATGATCCGGTCTGTGGCACGGGTGGCTTCTGCGTCGACCTCACACCCTACGGTGAAGACCAGGCGTACTGCGTGGCGCGCTGCAGTCCCAGCAACCAGTGCCGCCCCAATTACGCTTGCTACGGAATCGGAACCAGCAACGGCTGCTGGCTGACTCCCCTCCCCGCCACCAGTGTCGGTCCGCCTGCGGACAAGATCGGCGCTCCCTGTGCCGCCGACACGGCTTGCCGGAACCCTCCCACCGACGGCTTTTGCTTCAAAGCCTCACTCCCGGATGGAGGGACCTCAGGCTTCCCGGGGGGATATTGCTCGGCCCAGTGCACCGAGGATTCGCACTGCGGTCCCGGAGCGATTTGTACGAGTTTCCTCGCCGCCGATGGAAGCACCGTCTCCTTTTGCCAGAAGGAATGCCCCAGTCCTGGCTCCGGTCAGGGCAACTGCCGGACCGGCTACGCCTGCGCGGGCTTCGAGTTCCGGAACCCCGACGGCGGCAGCCCGGTGCCTTCACCCTCCGGGATCTGCCAACCCCACTGCAGCAACCCGGGAACGGTCTGCGCCCCGAGAGCGAACGGTGCGGCGGGGGCGTGCAACGCTACCACCGGAGAATGCCTCCCCTGAAGGGAGCAGGACTTGCGGGCCGCGTTCAGCCCACCCGGGGATAATCCCCGGAAACCCGCCGGCCTTGCACGTCGATCAGGCTCTTCAGCTGACGGCTCACCGCGCGGAAGACGCCCTTGAGCAGCTCGGGGCGGTCGGAGACGAGGTCGAGGAAGTCCTGGCGGTCGATCATCAGCACCTCGAGATCTTCCGCCGCGATGATGTCCGTCGGTCGCGGAGATCCGTCGAGCAAGCTGACGTCGCCAAAGGCCTCCTTCTCCTTCAGCACCAGCACCAGCTCCTTCTGGTGAATCGCCTCCACCGAACCCTTGAGGATGACGTAGAGCGCATCGCCCGGGTCGCCTTCGGCGTAGATCCGCTCTCCCTTCCGGAACGAGAGCTCGCGCGCCACTTCGGCCACCGCGGCGATGTCGTCGACGTCGCTCTGGGCGAAGATCTCCACGCTCTCCAGCGCGAACATCCGCTTCAAGGTCGCTTCACTCATGTCGTCCTCACCGGCAGGCTTCTGCCACAGCCCCACCCGCCGCGCGAGCTCCCGGGCACAAGCTCGAAGCAGGTAGTCGTCGCTGTGGCAAAGAACTCCCAGATGCTCCGTGACCCTTCCCGAGGCCCCCAGCGGAAGCGCGCGGTGGTGCGCTTCGGTCTGCTCCATCAGCAGCTCGCGGTCCTCCGGTGAGCTGAGGTGCTCGAGCAGATCGAGCGCATAGGCCCGGCGGCGCGGATCGCTGCCGACAATGTGCTGATGCACCCGGCGCAGCGCCCGCGGCTCGGAGATCAGCCCCAGCAGCCAGAAGGAGAGCTCGTAGGCCTGGTCGAGCCGGTCTCCCACCGCGCGGGTGAGCAGCGACGCGTCGCCCAGCCCAGCGCGCAGGTCCCGGAAGGGTTCGACCAGGGTCCGGTAGAGGTTCCTGCGACGAGCCAGCGCCTCGCGCACCCAGTTGTGGTCGACCTGCAACCGGGGCCGTTGCTCCCGCAAGCGCCACAGCGCAACGCCGATCCGGTAATGCAAAAAGCCGTCGTCCCGCACGTTGGAGAAGAGCAGCGCTTCGAGCGCCCGCTGCGTTCCGATCTGCCGCAGCACCCGGGGCAACTGGTAGCGCAGCGCTGAAGCCCGGGTCCGGTCATTGAGCGCCGCTTCCACCGCCGGCAACGCGGCGTCTCCGAGCTGCGCTAACGCCTCGCGGGCGATTCGCCGCTCCTCCCTCCAGGTGAGGAAGCCGAGCAGCCGAGGTGCCAGCGACGCGAACTTCCCTTCCGCCACTGCGGAGATCGCCACCCTCCGGACCGACCCGTCTCCATCTTCGAGGTAGCGCGCCAGGAACGGCGTCCAGTTCTCATCGCCGAGTCTGCCGAAGAGCCGTGCGACCTCCCGGCGTTCCGCTGCGGGCGCCAGGGCTCCCTTGGCCGCCAGTTGCTGGAGTGCCAGCTGCACGGGATAACCGCCGCCTTCCATTCCGACCATCGCGCCGATCACCGCGCACCGAAGCCCGACATCGGTGGACTCCAGCAACGTCGGCAACAGCCGCCCTGCCCGCTCCGGGGCCAGCCGGGCCAGCGCCCAGACCGCGAGGTCCCGGGGCCGCCGCTCGCTGGAGTCGATCAAGCTCTCCATCTCCGCTGCGGTTTCCCTCGCGTCTAGCTTCAGCGCCAGCTGCACCGCCCGCTCGACCACCCGCTCCTCGGAGTGGTGCAGCAGCCCAGACAGGTGCGGCCGCAGGTCGAGCGACGCCTGCTCCATCAGGCTCATCGCATGGAGCACCCGATCCGAAGACGGAGAGCCCAGCGCTTCGATCAGCGTCTTCTCTTCCAGCCCTTCGACTGCGATCTCCGGGCGCCCACCGCGACCCGCCACCCGCTCGTGGAGCGCGCGAACGTAGAGCGGGTGCAGTCGCCACAGCGCCACGCCCGCCACTCCGCACATCGCCACCACCCCAAGGCCCAGCACCGGCCCCGATGCGTAGACCCCGGCGCCGATCAGCAGCAGCGCGCCGATCGCCAGACCGCCTTTGCGGACCATGCCGTCGATCGCGCTGCGCACC
>JAYUUC010000439.1:0-12129 GCA_043755105.1 Myxococcales bacterium | reverse complement strand
TCGTCACCGACATCGGCATCGAGGCGGTTCGGGCGACTTTTCTGCTTCGCGACCGGCTGCGCGAGGCGCCCTGGCTGAAGCGACTCGAGGTGCTCGCGAAAGTGGCGATGGGCCTCGAGCTGCGCAAGCTGCGGCTGCACCTCGCCATCTTGAGTTCCTTTCTGCTCGGAGCAGTGCTTGGCCCCGCGCTTTACCTCGACTACGGGCCGCTGGCGATGCTCGCCCCTTGCTGCATTCTTTGTGGGTTGGTGGTGTTCGACACCTTTACCGGGCTGCGCCACTTTCTTCCCTCGGAGCCCGGCCCGGAAGTCACCCGGGAAGTCGGCGGCGGGCCAAGGTCTCTGACAGTCGAGGCAACGGCATCAAGCGAAGAGGGCGGAAGGAGGGCGACGGGAAGATGAAAAACGAGCAAGAGGAAAAGCTGTCCCGGGTCCGCGGCCTGCTTGAGGAGGCAGGCGCCGGTGCAGTGAGATTTCGGGGCACCGATTGGTTTGCCTGGAGCACCTGCGGAGGGTCGAACGCGGTGCTTCTCAGCTCGGACGTGGGAGTGGCCGAGGTGCTGATCACCCGCTCGGAAGCCTGGGTGCTCACCGATGAGATTGAGGCCGAGCGCCTTCGCGACGAAGAGCTCCCCGTCGGGTTTCCGCTGGCCGTTCATCCGTGAGGAGAGCCCGAGCGGCGCGAAGCGACGGTGAAGGCCATCGCCGGTGGCGCGGCGGTGTTGTCGGACCGTCCGGGCAAAGGCGAGATGCCGCCTGGTCGGCGATGAACGCAGGCTGCCCCGCTTCCGCCACCCCACCGCTGACCCCGACCGGCTCGGGGCTCGGGCGATGCTGGTCTTCTGTGGTCGCCGCCACGGGCTCTTCGCCAACCTCACCCGTTTCGTCTACTTCCGGCCGCCCTCCAGAGCCGAGCAACAGGCCACCGCTGATGTCGCCGCGGTCGAGGCGCGGGCGCTGGCCCTGTCCCGGCCGGGCACGGCGCTGGCCCGCATCTACGAGGGGTTGGTGAGCGCCTACGCCGCGCGCGGTCAACTGGGAGCCGAGCGCTTCCATCACCAGGGCGGAACGTGCGGCTACGGTTCACGAGACGAGGTGGCCCGGCCGGGGTTGACTTCGGTCATACCCTCGCGCGGGGCGGTGGCCTGGAACCCGTCGCTTCCGGGGGCGAAGATCGAAGACACGGTGTTGGTGTCGACGGGCGCAGACGAGGTGCTCACCGTCGATCCACACTGGCCCGCAGCGATGCTGGAAGGTCGGTTGCGACCAGAGCCCTGGGTTCGCTGACGATGTGCTTTCGATTGCTCACGGCGCTTGCCTTTCCTCCCACGCTTGCTTCCTGGGCGGTGGACCCGGTTGCTCCCGAGTTGCAAGCGCTCGCCTTCGCACAGGGCCTCGACGTTCGCCTCGGTCCGCCGGGCCCGGCCCGCTACCTCGAAATCGCCTGGGGTGATTGTGCTTGTTCGCTTTACACCGGGCGTCGGGGTCGCGAGCGGGTGGTGGGCCTCGTCGAAGCCCTCCAGGACCGGGGGGTCGAGGTGCAGCTTCTGCTCGGGGTGGACGGGCAAGTGGCTGAACTGGAAGGGGAAGGGTCGGTAGACCTCGTTCCCATGGAGGTCTTCCGCCTCCAGGGTCTGGCTGCGCTCCCGGTCGGCCGGCCGGTTCGACTGAGGTGAGGCTCACCGGGGCGAAACACCGGAGAGGGCCCGTCCGACAATGGGACTGAGTCGGTCAGAGGAGCGCTCCCATGTTTGAGAAGCTAAAAGCGATGTTGGGCCTGGGTCAGACCAAGGCCTCCGGAGCGCCCGTGTTCGACCTTGATCGAACGTTGGCGCGGATCAGCCTCTTCGACGAAGTGGTCCGAGCCCAACCCAACCCCGACGGCTCGGTCACCATCTTCGTTCGCGGAGACATCGCCGACAGCTACGAGCACATCGTCGGCTTCATCCGCGAGCATGCCCCCGGCGTCCACGGCGAGCTTCGTCGCGCCGTTTCGCTCGGCGGAGGCCCGCTGCTACCGATCTTTCGCTATCCGCCCGCAGCGGTGTGTTGAAAGTCGCCCTTATCGGCTGGCGGTGGACTCGGCTTCGAGCTCTGCGATTCGTCGCGAGGTGAGCGCCGCCCACTCGGAGACCTTCTCGAGGCAGGCGACCCGACGGCCGAGCCGGATCGCCGCCGCGGGAATGGAACCACTTCCGGCAAACGGCTCGAGCAACAGCCCCCCGGGCGGCAGGTAGGTTCGGATCAGTGGCTCGAGCACCCCGAACGGCTTGTGATGGGGGTGCGCTCCCCAGCGATTGGCCTCGCCCTCGTCGTCGTATCCCGAGACGACCGCCCACACCGTCGGCATCGCGGAAGCCGGGAGGGAAGGAGTGGGCCTGGCGGTGAGCACCAACGCCACTTCATAGACCCGCAGCAGCTGCTCGTTGCCCACTGCAGGAGTGGTCCGCTTCGCCCAGGTGAACTCCCCGGCGAGATGCCTATAACCGTTCGCTCGCGCCACTTCGAGGATCGGCTCTTTCCCGAGGAAGTTGGTCCACAGTACCAGCGGCGCACCGGGCTTGAGATGAGCGATCGCCCGTGGCAGCCACGCCGCGGTGAAGGCCCGATAGTCGCGCACCGACTCGAACCGCACCACCGGAGCGCGGTCGATCTTCCGGTCCTTGGTGTCCCTCAGGTCCCCGCCCTTGCGGCGCCGAGTGAGCAGGCAGTAGGGGGGATCGGTGAGAAGCAGGTCGGCCCGCTCTCCTTCGAGCACCAAGTCGTAACTGGCCGCCTCACCCGCGTCGGCGCAGAGGCAGCGGGAAGCACGCGAGGCCATCTGCCGCTACCTTCGCTGCGACGCCACGTCGGAGTGCTTCTGCATGAACTCGCCGAACGGGCCGTTGAAGTCGATGATCTCCTCGCCCTCGCGCAACGCCCAGATCCGGGTGGCCACTTCGCCGATCAGCTCCTGGTCGTGGGTGACCACGATCACGGTGCCCTCGTACTTCTTCAACCCATCGGCGAGCGCGCTGATCGACTCGAGGTCGAGGTGGTTGGTGGGCTCGTCGAGGAGGAGGACGTTGTCCTTGGTCATCATCAACCGGCAGAGCAGCAGCCGCACCGTCTCGCCACCGGAGAGGGTAGTGGTGGACTTCATCCGCTCTTCGCCCGAGAACAGCATCCGCCCGAGCAGGCCGGAGATCTCTTCATTGTAAAGCTTGTCGTCGAGCTCGCGCAGCCACCCGAAGCAGGTGGTGTTGGGGCGGATCGCGCCGTGGTGATCCTGGGGCAGGTAGCCGACCGACGCCTGGTGACCCCACTTCACCGAACCCTGATCGGGGTCGAGTGAGCCGGCGACCATCTTCGCCAGGGTCGACTTGCCGACCCCGTTCTTGCCGATGATGCAGATCTTCTCGCCCTTGGTGACCAGGGCGGAGAACGGCTTGATCACCTGGGTGCCGTCGAAACCCTTGGCCAGCTCTTCGAGCATCAGGGTCTGCTTGCCGCTGGCGTTCTTCTGCTCGAACTTGATGAACGGCCGCGCGATGTTCGACCGCTTCAGGTCTTCCATCTTCAACTTGTCAATCTGCTTGGCGCGGCTCTGCACCTGGGAAGCGCGGGTGCCGGCGTGGAAGCGGGCGATGAAGTCCTGGAGCTGAGCGATCTTCTTCTGCTTCTCCTGGTTCTCGCCTTCGACCCGGGAGCGCAGCTGGCTCTTCTGGATCACCATGTCGTCGTAAGCGCCGACGTAGGTGATGATCGCCTCATAATCGATGTCCGCGATGTGGGTGCAGATCGAATTGAGGAAGTGGCGGTCGTGGGAGATGGTGATCAGCACGCCTTCATACGCGTGGAGAAACGACTCCAGCCAGCGGATCGAGTCGAGGTCGAGGTTGTTGGTGGGCTCGTCGAGCAGCAGGCCCTGGGGCTTTCCGAAGAGCGCCTGGGCGAGCAGCACGCGCAGCTTGTAGCCTCCGGCGAGGTTGCGCATCGGCTGTTCGTGGAACGCGAGCTCGATGCCGAGGCCCTGGAGCAGCTCGGCCGCCGCCGACTCGGCGACGTAGCCGTCTTCCTCGGCGATGATCCCCTCCAGCTCGCCGAGCCGATTGCCGTCCTCGTCGGTGATGTCGCTCTTGGCGAGCAGCTGGTTCTTCTCTTCCAGCGCCGACCACAGGGTCTGGCTGCCCATCAACACCACGTCGAGGACCCGCTGGTCGTCGTACTTGAACTGGTCCTGGCGGAGGATGCCGAGGCGCTTCGGCCGGCCGATCGTCCCGCTGTCCGGGGCATCGTCTCCGGCGAGGATCTTCATGAACGTCGACTTGCCTGCGCCGTTGGGGCCGGTGAGCCCGTAGCGGCGCCCGGGCGAGAAGGAGACGTTGACGTCTTCGAACAGTTTCTTCGGACCGAAGCCCTTGCTGACATTGATGACGGTGAACATGGCGCGTGCCTTCTACACGATGCCCGGGCCAATGGAACAGTGAGGCGCCGCTCAGGGAATCGAGGACAACTGCCGAGCAGCGGCCCGGGCGGGGCCCATCGCCTCGCGGCACCGCTGTTGCTGCGCGGCGAACAGGGCATCCAGCCCCTGGGTGAACCTTCGCTGGCCCTCCCGCCGGGCCTTTCGCGCGACGCCGGCCAGGCTGAGCGACCCGAGCAGAGCGCCTGCGCCGGTCAGCGCCACCGCCAGCGCGCTGGCATTGAGAAAGTAGTCCACCCCCAGGTACGGCCCGTAAACATAGGCCTTGGCGACCCGGTAGCCGACGTGACCGAGCAGCGCGAGCAGCGGCAGGTTTACCAGGGGCAGGAGCAGCAGCCGGGCCCAGCGCCACCAGGCGATGATCGCCTCGGTCACTCCCCGCTGCTCGGTCTGTTGCCAGGCAGCGGCGCGGACTTCGGCGAGGTTGACCAGCAGCTCGTCGGGGTCGCTCAACCCGAGCTGTTCCGGGGCCAGGCCGAGGCGGTGGGCAGCGGTCCGAGCCTCGGCGAGCGCGGCGCGGGCGGCGTGGGTGAGGGTAGGGTCTTCGTCGGCGCGGGCTCCCGTGAGAACCCGTTCCTGGGCCGCCACCGAGCGGGTCTTCTCCTGAATGCGGGAAAGAGCGGTGGAGGCGGCCGCTACGGCCAACCCGAGAGGGAGATTGGCGCGAGAGACCAGCGAGGCCGCACCGAGGCCGCCGGCGCCAGCGAGTGAAAGCCGCATCGACCAGGCGGCGGGACCCCACCAGCGAGAGGCGGCCTGCCTGCGGACCTCGCTCGAAAGGTGCGACCGCGCGCTCTCGAGACGAAGGGCGAAGTCTTCCTCCATCGTCGAGCGGGCCCGTTTGAAGCCGCCTTCCAGAGCCGCTTCTACCTCCGAAATCGCGGACTCGGTCTGGGCGAGGCCGGCGCTTACTCTGGACCGGAGCTCTGCCAGCACTCCCGTCGCGTTCGAGCTTCGAACCTGCTCCGCCACCGCTCGGGCGGCAAGGCTGCGGAGCGAGTCGACCAGGGCAAGGAAGCCAGGGCCCGCGGTGCGCAGCTGCTTGCTCTGGAGCGCGCTCACCGCGAAGACCTGAACGTCATCGGGAGCGAGGTGAAGCTGTTGCTCGGCGAGGCGGCTCACCTGGCGTCGCAGCTCGGCCTGGGAGCTCTCCGAGAGCTGGTCGGCGAAGTTGAGGACGAACACCAGCCGGCGTCGCCGGGCGAACGGGAGGAGGAAGTCGGCTTGAACCGCCTCGACCACCGAGCCGCGGTGCATCACCACCATCGCCACGTCTGCCAATTCCAGCGCCCGCCGGGCGAGCTCCTGGTGGCCGAGTTCGACGCTGTTCAGGTCGGGCGTATCGATGAAGATTTGCCCGGCCCAGGGCCCGCCGGCGTTCATCGGGTAGCGGACCACCTCTGCGCCGATCGCCTCGAGTCGTTCTGCGGCAGCCCCGACGGGCGCGTAGACCGTGGGTCGCCGGCTGGTGGGCCGGTTGACGCCTTCGACGGCGAGCTCCTGTCCCGCGAGTGCATTGAGCAGGGTGGACTTGCCCGCGCCGGTGGCGCCGATCAGCGCGATGGTCAGCGGGCGATCTCGGTCTCCGAGCCCGCGGGCGTAATCGGCGGCCAGCGGCTCCAGCCAGCTTCGGCTCGGGCTCAACGCTGGCAGCTCGAGCGCTTGAGCGAGCAGAGCGCTCACCCGTTGCGGCGAAGGCAGGGTCGTCATCCCACCCGGCAGCTGCGCCTCGGTCATCGGCTCGGACTTCACCGCAGCTCGATAGCGCGGAATGCGGCTGCGGATCCACCCGCAGGAAAGGCAAAAGACAGGCGCTGAACCTTCCCGGGCCGACCGAGGTAAAGACTTCTTTCGAACCAATGGCGCTCCCGCAGTACAGAGCGCGTCACGTCCCGCTAGCTGATAGTCGTCGAGCCATGTCCCCCGGTCTACTCCTTGGTTCAGGTCTTCATCTTGTTCTGGGACTGGGAATGATTTCTCTCTGGGTCGTTTCCGAGGCTGGGGCGCAGCCGCCACCGACTCCGCGCCGGGAACTCAACGCCACCGGTCGGGTCTGGTTTGAAGGGGACTCGACCCTGCATCGCTTCGAAGGAAACGCGAACCGGTTCCAGGCGCGGTTCGAGCTGGGGCCGGTGCCGACCGGCGAGGACCACGCAGCAGATTGGGCAAGGGCAGGGCGGTTCACCGGGTTTGAGCTGGTGATTCCGGTCAAGCAGCTCACCACCGCCGAAGCCGCGCGCGATCGCAACATGTGGGCTGCGCTGAAGGCGTCTCAATTTCCGCTGATCACCTTCCGGATGGGGGCTCATCGGCCGCTTCCGCCTGCTGCGCCCGGCACCGATTTCAAGGTCGCAGCCAGCGGGAAGCTCACCGTGGCCGGGGTCGAGCGGGAGGTGGAGCTGAGTCTCGTTGCTCAGCCCACCGAAGCCGGGCTGCGCCTCACCGGTCGGGTACCCCTGAAGATGAGCGAGTTCGGAATCCGTCCGCCCACGGCGCTGCTCGGAACCATCCGAACGCGCGACGAGTTACAGGTGCGCTTCGACCTGCTCGTGCCTCCATGAGCTCGCCGCGCAGAGATTGCACGCGCGACCTGCCCCGCGCATCGCTTGCGGGCACCCCCCGCCGTCCGTGGTCACAAGTCAGCAGAGTTTCGTCTCTGCCGTCGACGTGCTCGCTCCTCCATCGACCTGGCGCGGCAATTGCCTTCGGACAGGCAGCGCAGAAGCGCACTCCCTTTTGCAGTGCACCAATTTTAGCCGAGGAAACTCTCCATGAAGCGTTTCGTGCGATCCCTTCTATTGCTCGCGTTCTGTGCTCCTACGGCCTTCGCCGACGTCAGCGTCGCGCACTCCGAGCGCTCTGACCTCAACGTCGGAGGAATGATCCAGCTCCTTGGGCTGGGCCAGTCCGTTCGGGATCCGGTGGCGGCCGACATTCGCCTCTACCTCTTCATGAAAGAGGCGCGGTTCCGCGTCTCGGGCCGTCACGATCGATACTCCTTCAACCTCGAACTCGGGTTGGGGGGCGAGGACAGAGTGGTCGCGCCGAACCCGGGCATTGCGCTGGGTCTGCTCGACTTCAGCTTCCAGGTGTCGCTCAACGATTCGGGCACCACCTACGTCAAGCTCGGTCAGTTCAAGGTCCCCTACGGACGGGAGCAGCTGACCTATTCCGGCAAGATGCTCTTCGCCGAGCGCTCCCTCGAAAGCCTTGGGTTCATCGTTGGTCGCGATGTCGGGGTTGCGCTGGTCACGCACCCCGGTCCGATGACGTTGATTGGCGGCGTCTTCACCGGTGGCGGACGGGACGTGCCTCCCGCTCATTATCTTCCCCAGGCGCTGGGAGTGCCGCTGCTGGTGGCGCGGCTCGGGTTCGGCGATGGCGATCAGGATCCGTTCTCGCTCTCGCAGCTGGCACGGGCGGGCGACGCTCCCCGCTGCGCCTTTTTCATCAACGGCCTCTACACCCGCGACTCGCTCGTCGGCCACTCCACCGTGCTGAACGTGAAGTTGGCGGACAAGTCGCTGCTCCTCAACTCGAACTGGAACCCGTACATTGGCGCCCGGCCGTTGGCCCAGGGGAGCTGGTCGCAGGTGGGAGCGGACTTCAGCGCCCGGGCCCCGGTGGGGAGCTGGGGCCTGGCCGCCGAGGCTCAGGTCGACTTTGCGCACTATGAGAACGAGAACGGGAAGATCGATCTCCCCGGAGCTAGGGCTCAACTCTCGCTTGGCCGTGGGCCCGGGGAGGTTGCGCTCCGGTATTCGGTTCTCTTCTCTTCCCCCGTTTTCGCCTTTGCCGGGGTGCCGATCACCGGCCGCACCGCGATCCACGAAGTGGTCCCCAGCGTCAGCCTCTACCTCTTCGGCGAGCAAATGAAGCTGGTCGCAGACTTGCCCCTCGCCTTCAACGTCCCGGTGATCACCGAGGACAAGGTCGGCGCCTACGTGGCCACCGAGTTGCCCGATGAAACCGCTCTGCTTGCGCCAGGGAAGAACGGCACCGTCGAGATGCAGACCGTGGTGGAAGGACGGCTGATGTTGCAGGCGCAGTTCTAGGTCTGGCGATGAGGCGCTTCGCCCCTCTGCTGATCGGGTGGCTTCTTGGCATCGATGCCCCGCTTCCCCCTCCGACAGCGGCCTCGTCGGTGGAGGTTTCCGAGAAGCACGTGGAGGGCATTTACGAAGTGGAGGGGAGCTTCGAGGTGCCGGCCTCACCGCAACTCGTCTGGGCAGTCCTCACCGACTACCCCAACCTTCCCCGCTTTGTCTCCAGCCTGCGGCGAAGCACGGTGAAGGCCCGGCGGGGATCCCGGGTGCTCCTCGAGCAAGAGGCAATCGGCCGTGCTCTGGTATTTGCGAAGACGCTGCAGGTACGGCTGGATGTTCAAGAGACCGCGGGCGAGCAGATTCGCTTCGTTGACCTATTGCACAAGAGCTTCGACCTTTATGAAGGCAGCTGGAAGCTGGCGCCCGGGGAGACTTCCCTCAAGGTCGTCTACCAGCTCTGCGCCAAGCCGCGAGGAGGTCTCCCGCCGCTGATTGGCAATGGCGCGTTCAAGCACAGTGCGGCCAGCCTGATGGAAGAGGTTCGCACTGAAATCCTCCGGCGACATCGGCAGTCGGTGGATCAGGACTCGTTGCCGAAGTCGAGGAATCAGCCATGACGACGCTCTCCGCAGCAGGCAGGCCCCGCTCAGCAATCGGTGTTCTCACCGCGGTCGCAACTCTTTTGGTGTTCTCGTTCCCCGCCAGCGCCGACCCCGAGGCCGCCGCGTCGCCGACAAGGAAGCTCGGCACCACCGGTCGGGTCTGGCTGGAAGGGGACTCCACGCTTCACAAGTACAGAGCCGAAGCGAACAGCTTCGACGCCCACTTCGAGATTGTCGAAGGGGCTGACGGGGCCTCCCCCAAGGATCTTGGGGCCGCGGTTCAGGCGGGAAAATTTCGGTCCTTCGACCTGGTGCTGCCCGCCAAGAGACTCACGTCGGGAGAGCCCGACCTTGACAAGAACATGTACAAGGCGCTCAAGGCTCAGGCCCACCCGCTGATCACCTTCCACATGCTGACCCAGAAAGTGTTACCGCTGGCCCGACCCGACGTCGACTCGTTCCAGGTGGCGGCCGGCGGAACACTGACGGTGGCGGGAGTGTCTCGGCCCGTCGATCTGGTGGTGAACGTGGTCCGAACCGAGCAGGGCCTTCACCTCACCGGGGCGGTGCCGATGCGCATGAGCGAGTACGGAATCAAACCGCCGTCCTTCATGCTCGGAGCGCTGAAGACCCGCGATCCGGTGACAGTGAACTTCGATCTCCAGCTGAAGCCCTGAGCCCAAGAGTCCCGGCAATTCAATGCCGGGGCGTCAGTCCAGCGTCGCGCGAACGCCCTCTTCGCTGAGCGACCTCAGTCGGTCTCTTGCTTGTTCCAGCGAAGCGGCCAGCTCCCGCGCCGTGGTCACCCGAGCATCCAGGTGCGCCAGCAGCGGCCCGAAGAAGCTTCGCTCCATCGCCTGCGCTAGGGTCTCCCCGTGCTGATGCGACCACTTCGAGGTCACGTCGCTGCGAATCTCCGCGCCGAGCAGGTCGACGAACTTCTCCAGCAGCGGGGTCGAGAGCAGGGTGCCCGCCCAGATCACCGCGTCGTGGCCCATGCCCGCGGTCGACGCGGTCACGATCGCCGCCGCGCCGGTGGGCACCGCATAGACCAGGGTGGTGAGTGCCTGGAATAACTCCTCGGTCTGGCCTCCAGGAAGCTCCCGGCCAATCAACTCGCGGCAGAATTTGTAGAGGCTCTCGCGGTCGGCGTGGGTGTCCTCGAGCTCGGGCATTTCTAGCGAGGCATCCAGCTTCGCCACGCTGCCGGGACCCAGCGCCTCGGCGAGCAAGAGCCGGGTCTGTTCGTCGCCGCGCCAGGCTCGCTGCTCCGGTGCCAGCGCTTCGATCGTGGTCCGAAGCCCATCGAGCAGCGTGGCCTTCGCCGGGCTGTGCTGCTCTTGCCTCGGGGGATCGACCCCGACGAACGACTTCCGTACTTCGCGGCCGACGAAGGTGAGCAGGTTGGCGAGGCCCCGGAAGGGCATCCGGATCCACCGATGGACATTGGAACGGGCGTCGAGCTCGTCTCGAAACGCCTCGACCAGCACGTCTGCGGGAACACCCTTGAGCGCCACCCGCACGCCCACCGCCTGCAACTCATGGCGCAGTCGCGTCCGCAGTCGCTCGGGTTCGATCGCCGCTGCCGCCGTCGCCTGAGCCAGCGCCGCCAGCTCCTGTCCCGCATCGGCGAGCGACGCTGCGAGCGCGCGTGCTTTCAAACTTTCGGCGTGGCGCGGATCGCCGATCAAGGCCTCCAGCCCGGTGGCCGAGTCCAGCGGCCGCACCGCCAGGAAGGCCTCGCCCGCTTCCACCGCCGGCTGATGCTCGGCGAGGTACCGCGCCACCGGTGGCTGTCCGACGTCGGCAGCGAGCTTGTCGAGGTGCTCGCGCGCCACCTCCACCCGGCTCGCCTCGTTGTAGACGAGCAGGTAGGGGCGGCCCCGGCCCACCGCCTGGCGGAGGAACTCGACCAGCGCTGCATTCTGGTAGGTCTGGCGCGAGACCACGAACAGCACCAGGTCGGCGGTCACCAGCAGGGCCTCGGCGCTCTGCCGATTGCCCGCGTAGATGCTGTCGAAATCGGGAGTGTCCATCACCAGCAGGCCGGACGGCACCCTGGGCTCCAGGACCAGATAAAGGCGACCCGCGGGGCCCGGCAGATCGATCGGCGGCACCTTTCCCGGAGCCACCTCGACGACTTCGTAGCGGCGCTCGAGAAAGGCCCGCAGCTCGCCGTTCCACACCTCGGCCCGGGTGGCGGCGAGGCACTGCTTGGTCAAGCCCCCTTCGGCCCGCGCAGGGGAAAGGTGCTGCTGCACCAGCGAGTTGAACAGCGAGGACTTGCCGACATTGTTCGGCCCCGCGATGGCGACGATCAGCAGCGGTGCCGATCCTGCAGTCCGGGGCAGCAGATCGCGCCCCAGCCGCTCCGACAGACGCTGCCTCGAGGTCAGTGCCTCGGCACTCTCGAGCAGCTCGGGCGGGGGCAACGACGCCAGCGCGAACTGGAGCGCTTCGCGTATCGAGGAAAGGGGGCCGCCGGTGATCATCGCGTCAACCCAGGGCTGGCCCGAACTCAGGCGTGCAGGCCAGGTGCCTCGTGGCCGGTGCGGGCCACGTACTCGGTATAACCGCCGCCATAAGCATGCACCCCGTCCGGCGTCAGCTCGAGCACCCGGTTGGACAGTTCGGAAAGGAAGTGCCGGTCGTGCGAGACGAAGAGCAGGGTGCCGTCGAAGCCGCGGAGCGCGTTGATCAGCATCTCCTTCGTTGCCAGGTCGAGGTGGTTGGTGGGCTCGTCGAGGACGAGGAAGTTGGGCGGGTCGTAGAGCATCACCGCCAGCACCAACCGGGCCTTCTCGCCTCCGGAGAGAATTCTGCAGGACTTTTCGATCTCTTCCCCAGAGAAGCCAAAGCAGCCGGCGAGCGAGCGCAGCGAACCGACCGAGGCCTTGGGGAAGGCGTCGACCAGCGTGTCCCAGACGTTCTTCTTCGGGTCGAGCAGGTCCATCGCGTGCTGGGCG
Organism: Myxococcales bacterium; assembly: GCA_043755105.1. GTDB lineage: Bacteria > Myxococcota > Myxococcia > Myxococcales > Myxococcaceae > JAYUUC01. The sequence goes on along the minus strand of JAYUUC010000439.1, from coordinate 51 downwards.
AAGTAGCCCATCTTCACGCTCGCGCCGATCGAGACCTTGCCGTCGTCGGGC
>JAYUUC010000438.1:0-12131 GCA_043755105.1 Myxococcales bacterium | reverse complement strand
GGGTTTGGGGTCGACCCCTTCAGTCCAGAGAGCGGAGGGTCGGTGGGACCGGCCGACTTTCTGCCCTCACCTTCGAGATCATTCCCGTCCAATAGATACCACCGGCGAGGAAGAAGCCGACAAACCAGGCATAGACGTAAAGAGAGTCGAAGACGTTGGGCGGGCCGTCGATCAGATGCGCGCTCTTGAGAAAACCGGGCACATTGGGGGCGACGCCGAGCACCAGGGCGACCATGGCCACCGGGTTGACGCCGCCGTAGCGACCCTTCGGACGGTAGAGGTCGGGGACGTCGAGCTCGCAGCGGCGCACCAGCCAATAGTCGGCGATCATGATTCCGGCGATCGGCCCCAGCAGCGCCGAGTAGCCCACCAACCAGTTGAAGATGTAGGTGTCGGCGCTGGCCAGCAGTTTCCACGGCATCATCGCGATGCCGAGCAGGCCGGTGATCAGCCCTCCGGTCTGGAAGGAGATCAGCCGCGGCGCCAGCTGGGCGAAGTCGTTGGCCGGGCTGACCACGTTGGCGGCGATGTTCACCGAGACCGTGGCTACCGAGACGCCGATCAGCGAGATGATCGCCACTGCAATGCGAGTGCTGGGGGAAGCGATCAAGGGCGCCTCCAGGCCCGCGGGAGCGGTGGCGGAGGTGAGCTGGGAGAGAATGAAGACGGGGTCCCAGAGCTTGCCGACGTCGACGTTGCGGAGAATCGACTGGGCCGCGCTGGTGATCACCACTCCCATCGCCGAGAAAGCAATCATCGTCGTCGGCAACCCCAGCGTCTGGCCTAGCATCTGCTCGCGCTGGCCCCGTCCGAACCGGGTGAAGTCGGGGATGTTGAGGGAGAGGGTGGCCCAGAAGCCAATCATTCCGGTGAGCGAGGGAATGAACACCTTCCAGAACTCGCCCAGGGTTGCGAAGCGCGAGGGCTGATGAACCATCGGCCCCAGGCCCCCTGCTCGGTTGACGGCCCAGGCGAGGAGCATCGCCGCCATCACCAAGACGATGGGCGCCGCCCAGTTCTCGAACACCCGTACCGCGTTCATCCCCCGATAGATGATGAACAGGTTGAGCCCCCAGAAGAGGAGGAAGGTGAGCGCGCTGGGCATGCTGAGTCCGAGCAGATGGAAATCTCCTCCCAGCTGGGCGAACGCGGGCCACATCGCCTCGACGAAGGTCCGCACCGCTTCACCGCCGATGAAGGTCTGGATTCCAAACCAACCACAGGCCACGATTGCCCGCAGCACCGCCGGGACGTTGGCGCCCCGGGTGCCGAACGACGCTCGGGCCAGCACCGGAAAGGGGACGCCGTAACGGGTGCCCGGGTGTGCATTGAGAAGAATGGGAACGAGGACGATCAGATTTCCCAGCCCGATCGTCAGCAGGGCCTGCCACCAGTTCATGCCCACCGCGACCAGGCCTCCGGCCAGCATGTAGGTGGGGATGCAGTGGGCCATCGACACCCAGAGCGCGGCAAAATTATACGTGGTCCAGTTGCGGCGTGCCGCGGGAACCGGAGCGAGATCTCCGTTGAACAGCGGGCTGTCTGCAATATCCGGAGGCAGCTCGGCGAGGGCTTCCCGGGTCAATTCTGGATCGTGCATCGGCTGCGCTTAGCGCACCCGGTCCAACTCCGTCCACGGCTGGGGCGCAGAACTTCCGATCGCCCGACCCTCTCGCACAGCCCTGATCATCGTCACGAAGCGGCCGAAGAGGTGGCGTGCATCGTGGGGGCCGGGTGAGCTCTCGGGGTGATACTGCACGCTGAAGGCATTGGCGTCAGGAACCGCGAGCCCCTCGACGGTGCCGTCGTTGAGGTTGAGGTGGGTGACCTCTGCCTTGCCTCGCAGAGAGGAAGCATCGACCGCGAAGCCGTGGTTCTGGCTGGTGATCTCCACTTTCCCGGTCGCGAGCTCCTTGACCGGATGATTGGCCCCTCGATGTCCAAACTTCATCTTGAAGGTGCGGGCACCCAGCGCCAGGGCAAGCAACTGGTGGCCGAGACAGATGCCGAAGATGGGAACCTTTCCCAGCAGCGCCGAAATCTGCGTTCGAGCCCCGACCACCGCAGCGGGATCGCCCGGGCCGTTGGAGAGGAACACTCCGTCGGGTTCGAGCGCCAACACTGCCTCGGCTGAGTAGGAAGCGGGGACGACGGTGACCCGGCAGCCAGCGTCGGCGAGCAACGTCAGCATCGAGCGCTTCGAGCCGTAGTCGTAGGCGACCACGTGGCAGGGAATTTCTTGCGCTGGTGGAACGATTTCCCAGACCTGGCCCGTGGACAGCGGGGTCGCCAGATCTTGACCCTCCAGGGAAGGAAGGTTCTTCGCCCGCTCCACCAGGGCCTGGAGGGAGGCGCCGCTCGAGGAGAGGACTCCGCGCTGCGAGCCGTGGGTTCGCAGATGAAGGACCAGCTTCCGGGTGTCGATGCCGGCCAGCCCCGGGACCTTCCAGCGCTCGAACCAGGAATCGAGAGACTCGGTCGAGCGCCAGTTGGAAGGCGCCGGTGAGAGCTCGCGGACGATCAGCCCCGCAATCTGGGGCCGCTCCGATTCGTCGTCTTCCCGGTTCACGCCCACGTTGCCGATCTGGGGCGCCGCCAGGGTGAGGATCTGCCCGGCATAGGAAGGATCGGTGAGGATCTCTTGATACCCAAAGGGCGAGGTGTGGAAGACCACTTCTCCCTCCGCGTCTTCCCAGGAGCCGAAGCCCTTTCCCACGAAGGACAACCCATCCTCGAGTACCAGCGTGCAGGCTTTCATCGTCGCGCCTCCTCGATCATTCCGAGATGCTGCTGCAGAGAGATTACTTCGAGCTCTCTTCTCCCCTGTCGGGCCAATGCCGCGACCACCATCTGTGCCGCGCGCACGGTGGTGTAGTAGGGCACACCTTGAAGCAGGGCTTCCCGCCGGAGCGAGTAGCTGTCGGCGATCGCCCGTACCCCTTCCGTGGTGTTCACCACCAGCGCGATTTCCCGGTGTGTCAGAGCATCGACCACATGGGGAGAGCCGTCGGCCACCTTGTTCACAAAGGTTGCCGGCACTCCGTGACGGGCGAGGTGAGCGCGCGTCCCTTCGGTGGCAACGATTCGAAAACCCAGCGACACCAGCCGCTCCGCCAGCGGAGTGATCGAAGATTTGTCGCTGTCCTTCACCGAGATGAACACCGCACCGGTCGTCGGCAGGGTCATTCCCGCTGCCAGCTGGGCCTTCGCGAAAGCTCCCGCGAAGTCGGAACTCAGCCCCATCACCTCCCCCGTGCTGCGCATCTCCGGGCCGAGAAGCACGTCGGACACGCTGAACTTGGCAAAGGGAAACACAGCCTCTTTCACCGCCACCTGATCGGTGACGCGAGCGGCGGGCAAGTTCAGCTCGTCGAGTGTCTTCCCGATCATCAACAGCGCGGCGACCTTCGCGAGCGGAAACCCGGTCGCCTTGGAGACGAACGGCACCGTCCGCGAGGCGCGCGGATTCACCTCGAGCACGAATACCCGGCCGTCCTGGACCGCGAACTGGACGTTCATCAGCCCGACCACGTGGAGTTCCCTCGCCAGCAGCGCCGCCTGCGCCTCGAGGGTGGAGATCAGCTCGGGGGTCAACGAATAGGGCGGCAGGGTGCAGGCCGCGTCACCGGAGTGGACGCCGGCCTCCTCGACATGCTCGAGGACCCCACCCAGTCGGACTGCGCCGGTGCGGTCGGCCACCAGGTCCACGTCCACCTCGATGGCGCTGGAGAGGAATCGGTCGATCAGCACCGGGTGTTGCGGCGACACCTGAACTGCCTCTCGCATGTAGCGCAGCAGCCCGTTGCGCTCGCGCACCACCTCCATCGCCCGGCCCCCGAGCACGTAGGAGGGGCGGACCATCACCGGGTAGCCAATTCGCTCGGCGATCACGCACGCCTCTTCCACCGAGCGAGCAGCTCCGTTCTCGGGCTGGAGCAGGCCCAGTCGATCGACCAGCTCGGCCATCCGTTCGCGGTCCTCGGCGCGATCGATGTCGTCCGGTGAAGTTCCGAGCACGGTGAGCCCCGCATCGGCGAGCGCCCGGCAAAGCTTGAGAGGTGTCTGGCCTCCCATCTGAACGACGACGCCTAGTGGCTTCTCGCGTGCGGCCACCTCGAGTACGTCCTCGAGGGTTACCGGCTCGAAATAGAGCCGATCGGAAGCGTCGAAGTCGGTGGAGACCGTCTCCGGGTTGCAGTTGAGCATCAGCGCCTCGTAGCCGGCCTCGCGGAGCGCCGCGGCAGCGTGGACGCAGCAGTAGTCGAACTCCACCCCTTGCCCGATTCGCACCGGGCCGCTCCCGAGGACCAATACCTTGGGCCTGTCGGTGGCCGGCGCCTCGTCTTCCTCCTGATAGGTGGAATAGAGGAACGGGGTGCTCGCAGCGAATTCGCCGGCACAGGTGTCGACCCGCTTGTAGACCGGGCGAATGCCGCGACGGTGGCGGTCCGCGCGAACCACCGCCTCGGATTTTCCGCTCAGCGCTCCCAGCTGCGCGTCCGAGAGTCCGTTTTGCTTGGCCCAGCGAAGCTGCTCGTCGGTCAGCTCAGGCCCAAGCAGATGCGCTTCTTTGATCACCGCGGCAATGGATTGGAGAAACCAGGGGTCAATGCCGCTCAGGGCAGAGACCTCGTCGACGCTGAAGCCGCTCTTGAAGGCGTGGGCGATGAACCAGGGCCGCTCGGGTTGGGGAATCCGTAGTCCGTCTTCGATCGCGGCACGTACCTGGGCTGCTTCAGGCGGCAGCGGAGGAGAGGCGAAGGGAAGTCGGTCGAGCTCGAGCGACCGCTGTGCCTTGAAATAGGCTTCGGAAAAGGTGCTGCCGATCGCCATCACCTCGCCTACTGAGCGCATCGCGGTGGTGAGGCGCTGATCGGCTCCCGGAAATTTCTCGAAGTTGAACCGGGGCCACTTCACCACCACGTAGTCGATCGCGGGCTCGAAGCAGGCGCTGGTCCCGGTGATGTCGTTGCGGAGCTCATCGAGGGTGAAGCCGAGTGCCAGCTTGGCGGCGATCTTCGCGATCGGATAGCCGGTGGCCTTGGAAGCCAGCGCCGACGAGCGCGACACCCGCGGGTTCATCTCGATCACCACCCAGCGCCCGTCGGCGGGATTGACCGCGAACTGGATGTTGGAGCCGCCGGTCTCCACGCCCACCTCGCGGATGATCGCCAGAGACGCCTCGCGCAGCTGCTGGTACTCGCGGTCGCTCAGGGTCTGCGCCGGAGCGACGGTGATGCTGTCTCCGGTGTGAACGCCCATCGGATCGAAGTTCTCGATCGAGCAGACGATGATCGCGTTGTCGGCGCAGTCTCGAATCACCTCGAGCTCGAACTCCTTCCAGCCGAGCAGGCTCTCCTCGACCAGCAGCGTCGAGGTCGGGCTGGCGTGAAGGCCGCGGGTGCAGAGCGCGATCAGCTCGTCGCCGTTTCGAGCGATGCCTCCTCCGGTGCCGCCGAGGGTGAACGAGGGCCGGATGATCGCGGGAAAGCCGATCTGTTCGCTCGCTCCGATCGCCTCATCGAGCGAGGTGGCGAAGATGCTGCGGGCCATCGGAACCCCGATGCGCTCCATCGCTGCCTTGAACAGCGACCGGTCCTCGGCCTTGTTGATCGCCTCGAGAGAGGCACCGATCAGCCGGACGCCGTAGCGCTCGAGAATGCCGGCCTCGGCGAGGGCCTTGGCAAGGTTGAGCGCGGTCTGGCCTCCCATTGTCGGCAGCAGCGAGTCCGGCCGCTCGAGTGCGATGATTTTCTCCGCCGCCTCGAGAGTGATCGGCTCGATGTAGGTGCGGTCGGCGATTCCGGCGTCGGTCATCACCGTGGCAGGATTGCCGTTGAGCAGCACCACCTCGACGCCCTCGGCCCGCAGCGCCTTCACCGCCTGGGTGCCCGAGTAGTCGAACTCGCTCGCTTGACCGATCACGATCGGCCCGGAGCCGATCAGGAACACCTTCCGGATGTCAGGGCGCTTCGGCATCGGGCAACTCCTTTTCAATCAAGCAGCAGCAGTCGACCGCATCCAGGTGCAGCGCGTTCGTTCCAGCGGGACCTCTCGACGCAACGAGCTCAGCTCAGCAGCTTTTCCAGCAGGGCCTTCTGAACGTGCATCCGGTTTTCGGCCTCATCGAAGATCGCCGAGCGGGGGTGGTCGATGACCTCGGCGGTAATCTCCTCGCCCCGGTGAGCAGGGAGACAATGGAGAGCGATGGCCGTGGGGGCCGCCGCTTCGAAGAGGCCGAGGTCGAGGCAATAGCCTTCGAAGGCCTGCCGGCGCGCGCTGCTTTCCTGCTCCTGACCCATGCTGGTCCACACGTCGGTGGCGACCACGTCCGCGCCGAGCACCGCCTCGCGCGGAGAAGAGGTGAAGTGAATTCGCGCGGAAGCGGCGAGCCCACGCGTCGGCATCCGATAGCCCTCGGGTGCCGCGACGCGCAGCTCGAAGCCGAACAGCCCTGCTGCCTCGGCCCAGCTGCGGGCCATGTTCGAGGCGCCATCTCCAATCCACGCCACCACGCGCTGCTCCAGATTTCCCAGCTGCTCTCGGACCGTCATCAGGTCCGCGAGCAACTGCACGGGATGGCCGCCGTCGGAGAGTCCGTTGATCACCGGCACGGTGGAGGCATCGGCGAAGGCCTGCAGCCGTTCGTCCCCGTGGGTGCGGAACATGATCACATCGACGTAGCGGCTAGTCACCCGGGCGGTGTCGGTGATCGGCTCGCCGCGGGCCATCTGGCTGTTGGCGGAGTCGAGGGTAACCACGTTCCCGCCAAGCTGCATCATCGCCGCCTCGAAGGAGAGCCGGGTGCGGGTGGAGGCCTTTTCAAAAACGCAGGCCAGCGTCCTTCCCTCGAGCGTGGGGTGGGCCTTTCCCGCCTTGCGCTCCGCCTTGAGCGCAGCGGCGCGGGTGAAGAGCGCTTGGTGCTCGGCGAGGGACAGGTCGGCCAGCCGGAGAAAGTTCCTCTTCATCGCGACGCCTCCTTCAAGGACGACATCAGTTGGGCAAGACGGGGCTTCGTTTCCACTTCCTGCAAGGCTTCCGTGGCCGAGAGCCTCAGCTGGTCGAGCTGGTCCTGCACTGCCTTGGGGCCGGTGCTGCCGGCGGAGACCTTCTTCGCCACCGAGTTCTCGACCTTCGCGGTGGCGATCACGGCATCGGTAAACGCAGGGTCGATCGCACGGGCCTGGGTGGGGGTCACCTGCTCGAGCGCGAGTCCTTTGTCCTGGCAGAACCGCACCAGTGCTCCGACCTTCCGGTACGCGGTGCGGAACGCCATCCCTTCCCGCACCAGGGCCTCGGCGAGGTCCGTCGCCTGGGTGGCATCTTCGCGCAGCGCTTCGAGGCAACGCTCGCGATCGAAGCGAATGCGGGGAAGGCCGAGCGTGAGGGAAGCGAGAATCTCGCGAATGCGGGTGCCGATCGCCAGCACCGCTGCGCCGCCTTCCTGGAGATCTCGGTTGTAGCCTCCGGGCAGGCCCTTGGTGAGGACCAGCAACGACACCAGGTCTCCGACCGACGACGCCGCCCTGCCCCGCACCAGCTCGAAGAGGTCAGGGTTTCGCTTCTGCGGCATCATCGAGGAACCGCAAGCAATCTCCCCGTCGAGGACGAGGAAACCAAACTCCCGGGAGCTGAAGTCGATCACGTCGGTGGCGAACCGGCTGGCGTGGAGCGAGAGCCGGCTCGCGGCGTAGGCGTAGTCGAGCGCGAAGTCGCGGTCGCCCACGGTGTCGAGGCCGTTGACGGTCACTCGGGAAAAACGAAGCAACGATCGGGTCAGCTCACGGTCGATCGGCAAGCTCGAGCCGGCAATGGCGCCGGCGCCGAGCGGAAGAACATCGGCCTGGTCGTAGACGAAGTTCCAGGCCTGCAAGTCGCGTTCGAGCGATGCGGCCAACCCCAGCAGCCAGTACGCCGCGGAGATCGGCTGGGCCCGCTGCCGGTGGGTGTAGGACGGAAGCAGTGTGTCCCGCTCTGCCTCGGCCCGTTCGACCAGGACGAGCATCAGCCTCGCGATGCCGGTCAGTGTCTCCACGCAGCGCTCGCGCACATGAAGCCGCAGGTCGAGCGCCACCTGGTCATTGCGAGAGCGCGCCGTGTGAAGAACGCCCGCCGCGGCGCCAATCCGGCGACCGAGCTCCGACTCCACCGCCATGTGGACATCTTCTTCCTCGGGAAGGACCAAAACTCCGCGCTCGGAGTCCTCCCAGATGCCGAAGATCCCCCGCCGCAGCTCAGTCGCCTCAGCCCGCGCGATCAGCCGGGTCCGCTCGAGCATGGTGAGGTGGGCGAGGCTCCCCACCAGGTCTTCGCGCAAGAGTGACCGATCGAGCGCGAGGCTGGAAGTGAGCGCGAGGACCTCGGGCAGCAGCGAGGTGCTGCCAGCGGCGGTGGTCTTGGCGAGCATCTACTTTCCTTGGCCGGTTCCGTGCATCCGGCTGTGGAGCTGCAAGGACAACCCGGTGAGCTTGATGAACCCTTCCGAAGCGCGGTGGTCGAAGGCGTCGCCCGCGCCATAGGTGGAGAGGGCGTGGTTGTAGAGCCCGAATGGCGAGGTCCGGCCGACCACCTGGCAAGCGCCCTTGAACAGTCGCAGAGTGACTTCGCCGGTGACGTGCTGGTTGTGGACGTCGTTGAACGCCTGGAGCGCGTCGCGGTAGGGCGAGAACCAGAACCCTTCGTAGATCAGCTCGGCGTACTTCTGGTCGAGGGTGGCCTTGACCCGCTGGGACATCGACAGGGTGGTGAAGCGCTCGAGGTCCTTGTGCGCGGCGATCAGCGTCACCGCCGCGGGGCACTCGTAGTTCTCGCGGCTCTTGATGCCCACCATCCGGTCTTCCATCAGGTCGATCCGGCCGACGCCGTTCTCGCCGGCAATCGCGCCGACCTTCTTGATCAACGGCGCGGGGCCGAGGGCCACGCCGTCGACCGCCACCGGAAGGCCCTTCTCGAAGGTCACCTTGAGGTAGGTGGGCTCATTGGGTGCGTCCTTCCAGGACTTGGTCCAGGCAAAGGCTGCCTCGGGAGGCTCCTGGTTGGGGTCTTCGAGGACGCCACCTTCGATCGACCGGCCCCAGAGATTCTCGTCGACGGAGAAGGGCGACTTCTTGGTCACCGGAATCTCGATGCCGTGCTTGGCGGCGTATTCGATCGCCTCATCGCGGGTGATGTTCCGCTCGCGCTGCGGAGCGATCATCTGCAGCTCGGGGGCGAGGCCCTGCACGGCGAGGTCGAACCGCACCTGGTCGTTTCCCTTCCCGGTCGAGCCATGGGCCACGGCGGTGGCGCCGTGCTTCTTCGCAGCGAGCACCAGGTGCCGGGAGATCAACGGCCGACTCAGCGCCGCCGAGAGGGGGTAGACGTTCTGGTAGAGCGCGTTCGCCTGAAGCGCGGGGAAGCAATAGTCCTTCGCGAACTCGTCGATCGCGGGGACGATTTCCACTGCGGTGGCACCGGCCTTGAGCGCGCGGGCAGCGATCAGCTCCGGGTCGCGGGCTTCCCCGACGTCGACGTGACAGGCGATCACGTCGTAGCCGTAGTCGGTGGAGAGAATTCGGACCAGCACCGAGGTGTCGAGGCCGCCGGAGTACGCCAGCACAATCTTCTTCTTGCTCATTTTCAGGACTCCTTCCTTCTCCAGAGGGACTGCAGCTGCTTCGCGAGCGATGCGGACGAGACCTTCCGCGCCGGGGGAATGAAGATGACGTCGTCACCGGCCAGGGTGGCGAGCACCGAGGACAGCCGCGCTTCATCGAGCGCCCGGGCCACCGCCGAGGCGGCTCCCGGCAAGGTGTGAACCACCACCATCGAATCGTTGTGATCGACGCCGATGACGAGGTGGACGACCGCAGCAACTCCGTCGCTCGACGCCGGAGCCTTGGCATCGCCGAGCTCGTAGATGCTGCCTCCCTCGGGGAGCGTGACCCGGCGGGCCCGAAGCTGGGCAAGATCGCGCGAGAGCGTGGCCTGGGTGACGTCGAAGCCCTTCTTGGTGAGGTGCTCGCCGAGCTCCTCCTGGGTCCCCACCCGTTGACTCTGCAGCAGGTGACGAATTGCGTTCCTTCGCGCCTTCAGATCGGCATCCATTCAGGACTCCTTGCGGATGACGGTGCCGACGCCGTGGTCGGTGAAGAGCTCGGTAATGATGCTGTGTGGAGTGCGCCCATCAACGACGTGGACCTCCTTCACCCCACCATTCAACGCCTTGAGAATGGTCTGGCTCTTGATCGCCATGCCGTTCTTCACCACCCCGGCGTCGATCTTCTCCGCCAGCTGGCCGCCGGTGAGCTCGGAGACCAGCTCGCCCTGCTCGAGAATTCCGGGCACATCGGAGAGGTAGATCAGCTTCTGGGCTCCGAGCGCTGCCGCGACGCCGGCGGCGACCACGTCGGCATTGAGGTTGTAGCTCTGGCCGTCGGTCCCCAGGCCGACCGGGGAGATCACCGGGATGTAGTCCTCCTTCAGCATCAGCTCGATCAGCGAGCGGTTGACCTCGAGCAGCTCGCCCACCTGGCCGAGGTCGCGACCATCGGGACGGACCAGCTTCTGTGCCCTGAGCAGCTGCCCGTCCTTGCCGGAGAGGCCGACGGCGTTGGCGCCGTGGCGGTTGAGCAGCGTCACCAGCTCGGTGTTGATCGACCCGGTGAGCACCATCTCCACCACCTTGAGGTCGGCGGCGTGGGTCACCCGCTGGCCGTCGATGAACTCCGGAATCGAGCCCAGCTTCTCCAGCGCACGGGTGATGTCCGGACCGCCGCCATGGACGACGATCGGCTTCAGACCGACGCTGCGGAGCAGGAGCACGTCTTCACAGAAGGTCCGCTTGAGCGACTCCTTGGTCATCGCCGCGCCGCCGTACTTGATCACGCAGCGCTGTCCCTTGAACCGGTCGATGTAGCGGAGCGCCTGCACCAGCAGCGAGACCTTGAACGCCGGGCTGTAATTCTCGAAGCGGTCGTCCTTGCCGATGCCTCCCTCGGGCCGCTCCACCAGCAGCGAGGTGTAGTCGGCATTGATCTTCACGTAGTCGTAGGAGAGGTCGCAGCCCCACGCGGTGGCGCGCTCGTTTCCCGACTCGAGCCGGACCTCGACCTTGACCTCGGGCTCGCGCATCCGCGCCTTCAGCGCCACCTTGTCGTGCTCGACCGGACCGCCCTGGTAAACGGTGAGGGCCTGGATCGACACCGTCGCCCGGTAGGGGTTGACCGGAAATCCCTGACTGCCCACCCGCGCGCCGACGGTGGCCAGCACCCGCCCCCAGTTGGGGTCGGCGCCGAAGATGGCCGCCTTCACCAGCGAGCTGCCGGCAATCGCCCGGGAGAGATCCTCGGCAATGGCTTCGGTGGGCGCTCCGGAGACCTCGACCTCGAGTCGCTTGGTGGCGCCTTCCCCGTCGGCCGCGATCTCCCGGGTCAGCTCCTCGCAGAGGCTGTGGAGCGCGAGGGCGAAGGCGTCGTAGCCGGGACCTGCGCCTTCGATGCGGGGGTTGCCGGCGAGCCCGTTGGCGAGCGCGAACACTGCGTCATTGGTGCTCATGTCGTTGTCGACGGTGAGCCGATTGAAGGTCAGCCGGGAAGCGTTCTGCAGCGCCGAGGAGAGCGCTTCCTTGCTGATGTCACAATCGGTGACGATCGCCGCGATCATCGTCGCCAGCTGAGGCGCGATCATCCCCGAGCCCTTGCAGATGGCGGCAAGGGTGACCGGATGCTTGCCCACCTCGAAGGTCCGGTGAGCCATCTTCACCCGGGTGTCGGTAGTCATGATCGCCTCGGCCGCAGGGTCTGCTTCGGCGCGAAGGTTTCCCACCAGGGACGGAATCGCTGCGACCAGCTTCTCGACCGGAAGCTTGACCCCGATCACCCCGGTCGACGCCGAGAGGATCGCGCTGGGGGTCAGCTTCAGAGCTGCCGCCACCGAGGCGTGAAGCTGCTGCACCGCTTCGATGCCCGCCGCACCGGTGAGCGCGTTCGCATTGCCGGCGTTGATGCAGAGGGCCCGGATGCCGCTCGCGGGAAGCCGCTCCGCGGCATCGATGCAGGGGGCCGCGCGGGCGGCGTTGACGGTGATCACGCCCGCCGCCTCACAGGGCACCGAGCTGAACACCAGCGCGAAGTCCTTGCGCTGCGGCTTGA
>JAYUUC010000437.1:0-4244 GCA_043755105.1 Myxococcales bacterium | reverse complement strand
CCGGAGAGGGGTAAGCCGGCTTGTGACCGATGACAAAGGTGTGCCGCGCGCCCGCAGAATGGGCCTCGGCGACGTCGGCAGCCACCCAGCGCTCGGGGACCTGCCAATCCCTACCAACCGGGTCGGTGTTGACGATGACGAAGTGGGTGCCTTGATGATCGAATGAGTAGGACAGCCGGCTCTGGTCCGTGGCGAGCTGGTCGGGGCCGTTGGCCCTCGGTCCATTGTCGTTGCGGATGAAGGACCGCATCACCTCGACCCAAGTGGACTCAGCGGCAGCGTAGGCGGCCTTCTGGCCGTTGAGCACTGCTTGTGATTCGTGGTTTCCGATCACCGGCACCAGGGTCACCCCGGCGGCGGGGAGCGGAGACGCGAGGTAGAGCGCCCGCCAGGCCTCGAGCTCGGACTTGAGCGTCTGCTCATCCTTGAAGCCGTAGACCATGTCCCCGGCGAAGAAGAGAAACCGAGGAGGAGGCTTCAGTGCTGCGACTTCCCGGAAGGTGCGCAGCAGTTGCTCGGTATTGGCGGTGCTGGGATTGGTAGGACTGACGTCCTTCTTCTCAACCCGGTTGCAGCCCAGCACCACGAAAGAGAAGGCCGCCGGCGGAAGCAGGTCGAGCCGCGGGCGGGCAACCCGGGTCGGCGCACAGGCCGAAAGGGCCAACAGGGCACAACAGAAGAGACGACTGGGTCGCATGAAGATCCACGGGGAGCGTCGCCGCCGCGCGCGGCATCAACCGCCAGAGTCCGAAGTTCACCACAGATTGGCGGCATGCCCGCCTATTTTGCCGGCTTCGCGCTCACGGCCCGCTTGAGGCGGCGGACGAAGTCGGTCACTTCCCTTGCGCGCTTGCTCAACGGGCCGGCAGCAGCGATGCGGGAGACGATCGCGCTCCCCACCACGACGCCGTCGGCGTGGGACGCCAAAGCCCTCGCCTGCTCGGGCCCGGAAATGCCAAACCCCACCACCACGGGCACCGGGCTCTTGGCTCGGACGCGGTCGAGCCTTTGGCCAAGGTCAGCAGGCAGGGAGGCACGGGCGCCGGTGACCCCCGCAACCGAGACGTAATAGAGGAACCCGCGCGCCAGGCTGAAGGCCGTCTGCCAGCGCTCGGGGGTAGAGGTGGGTGCGAGTAGGAAGATCAGCGCTACCCCTTCCGCAGCGGCGAGGGCATTGAGCTCGCTGGCTTCTTCGGGAGGAAGGTCGGGAAGAATCAGAGCGTCGACGCCGCTGCGGCGACAGGCCCTCAGGAACTTCTCCGGCCCGAAGGCGAGCACCGGGTTCAGGTACCCCATCAAAACGATGGGAATCTCGGACCGCTGCCGGACTTTTGCGGCCAAGGACAGACAGTCGAGCAGGGTGGTTCCGGCCTCGAGGGAGCGCTGCGCCGCCCGCTGAATGGTGGCGCCGTCGGCGATCGGGTCAGAAAAAGGGAAGCCAATCTCGAGCAGGTCGGCGCCTCCTTCGATGCAGGCGAGGGCCATCGTCAGCGAGGCCGCCGGGGTGGGGTCTCCCCCCATCAGGTAGGTGACCAGGGCCGATCCCCCTTCGCGCTGACGCCGCGCGAAGGTCTGGCCGAGGCGGTCCACAGGTTCTTTGTGTCGCCTCAAGAGCGGCCTCGCGGAGAGCGCCGGGCCTTGGCCCCGCGTGGAGGAGTCGCTGCGAGCGCGGCGCGGACGTGTTCGACGTCCTTGTCGCCACGGCCCGACACATTGACGATGACGCATTTCCCCTTCCCCAGACGACGGGCCAGTTTGCGTGCCTCGGCGACGGCGTGAGCGGACTCCAGCGCGGGGATAATGCCCTCAGTGCGAGAGAGGTACTGAAGCGAGTCGAGCGCCTCGGCGTCGGTGGCCTGGGCGAGGCTGAGCCGGCCAAGGTCCTTGAGGTGCGAGAGCTCGGGCCCCACCCCGGGGTAGTCGAGGCCCGCGCTGATCGAATGGGCCTCGGCGATCTGTCCGTGCCGATCTTGAAGGACATAGCTCTTCGAGCCGTGAAGCACCCCGGGCCGGCCCTTTGCGAGCGCGGCGCCGTGGCGTCCGCTCGACAGACCATGGCCCGCCGCTTCGACTGCCACCAGGGCCACCGAAGGGTCGTCGAGGAAGGCAGAGAAGATGCCCATCGCATTGGAGCCTCCGCCGACACAGGCCACCACGGCGTCGGGAAGTCGGCCGGTGAGCGACAGGCATTGCTCTCGCGCCTCGCGGCCAATCACCCGCTGAAAGTCGCGAACGAGCGCCGGGTAAGGGTGGGGGCCCGCGACGCTTCCAATGATGTAGTGGGTGTCCTCGACCCGGGAAACCCAATCGCGAATGGCCTCGTTCATCGCGTCCTTGAGGGTGCGCGAACCGCTCTCCACCGCGTGGACCTCGGCCCCGAGGAGCTTCATCCGGAACACGTTGAGCGCTTGGCGTTCGACGTCCACCGCGCCCATGAAAATTTCGCAGGGCAGACCAAAGAGGGCACAGGCGGTGGCAGTCGCGACCCCGTGCTGACCCGCGCCGGTCTCGGCGATGATCCGCCTCTTTCCCATTCGCCGTGCGAGCAGCACCTGCCCGAGGGTGTTGTTTATCTTGTGGGCGCCGGTGTGGCAGAGGTCCTCGCGCTTGAGCAGGACTGTGGCGCCCTTGCAGTCCGCGGTCAGCCGAAGCGCATCACCGAGAGGGGTGGGGCGGCCAGCAAAGCGGCTGAGGAGGACGTCGAGCTCTCGCTGAAAGGAAGGATCTGCGCGCGCCGCAGCCCAGGCCTGCTCCAGCTCGGTGAGCGCGGGCATCAGGGTCTCGGGGACGAAGCGGCCCCCGTAATTTCCAAATCGGCCGAGGGTGTCTGGAAGGGTCATCACGCGCTCCTGGCGGCGCGGAGGAATCGCGCCAGCTTCCGGTGGTCCTTGATGCCGGGGGCTGATTCCACGCCGCTGGCGACGTCTATTCCATAAGGGCGAACGGAGCGGATCGCAGCGCCCACGTTGGTCGGGTGCAGCCCTCCGGCGAGGATGAGGCGGTGTCGCTTCGCTGCAGGGCGGGCGAGCTTCCAGTCGAAGGTAAGGCCGCTGCCGCCGAAACCCGTGGAGGGCGCATCGAGGAGAATCGCTGCCGCGGCAAAGCGCTCCAGTCTGAGCAGAGCTTGAGGGCCCTGAACTTGAATCGCCTTGATCAAGGGAAACGTTACCGAGCGACAGAAGCTGACGGATTCATTGCCGTGGAGCTGCACCACTGCGATGCCGCTGAGACTCACGGTGCGGGCCATCGCGCGCGCGGAGGGGTTGACGAACACCCCCACGGTGGAGACGAAGGGCGGGAGCTGGCGGATGATGTCACGCGCGACTTGCGGGGGGCAGAACCGTTTCGAGCCTTCCCAGAAGTTGAAGCCAAGGGCGTCGGCTCCCAGACGGACGGCAGCAAGCGCGTCTTCGAGGCGAGTGATGCCGCAAATTTTCACCTGGAGTGGCTGGCTCATCGACCAACCCCCAGATGTCGCGCGCCGGCGGCGCTCTCGTTCCCAGTCTCAAACTCAAACTCAAACTCAAACCCCGCCCCGTTCATCCCGAGCGTAGCCAAAGGCGGAGTCGAGGGAGGGCCCTCTACTAACAGTGATTGATTTGGAGCCGATGCATAGTCAGAGGGACGTCTCTCGACTCTGCGCCTTCGGCGCGACGCTCGGGATGAACGGGGGTGCCCTTTGGACGGGATGCCAAGTCGCGAATGCATCCGTTCAGACGCAGCGTAGTCAGAGGGATGTCCCTCGACTCTGCGCCTTCGGCGCGACGCTCGGGATGAACGGCTTGGTTGCTTCTGTTTTCCGGTCGAAATGGCTGTGACGCTGCTCATTCCCTTCGTCCCGCTGAGAGCAGCTTTCCCAGAAGCAGCTGATCCCTCACCAGCGCCTCTCCGATGAGGAGATTGCAGGCCCCGGCTGCACAAAGCCGGTCGACTTCAACCACGCCCTTCACTCCACTCTCCGCCACTGCCCGCACCGAAGTCGGCACCCGCGACAACAGCGCCTCGCTGGTGCCGAGGTCGATCGCGAACGTCCGCAAATCCCGGTTGTTGATGCCAATCATCCGGGCCCCCGCCCCGAGCGCAATCTCCAGCTCGCTCGCATCGTGCACTTCCACCAGGGCCTCGAGGTTGAGCGAGGCACAGTCCGAGAGCAGTTGCCGAAGCAGCGGCCCTTCGAGGGCTGCGACGATCAACAGGGCCGCATCCGCGCCGGCCACCCGGGCCTCGATCAGCTGATAGCGGTC
>JAYUUC010000436.1:0-4251 GCA_043755105.1 Myxococcales bacterium | reverse complement strand
CGCACCACGGTGCGGATGCGAACGCGGGCGGTCTGCCCTTCTTCAGGCAGCTGGGCCAACGCGAGGAGCGAGAAGTAGACCCGGTAGCCGACCCCGTTGACATCGAGGACCGCGTCGTTGAGGTTCTTTTCCGCCACCACGCCTCGGAGTGCGGCAATCATCTTTCCGCCACGAAGCGCTGGTAGCTGGGACGCAGGCGCTCGGTGAGCGACCCGAAGCCGTTCTTGCGGCGAGGGCTGCGTGGACTCTTCGGCGATCCCGCAGAGGTCCCCAGGCGCGAGCTGTTGAGGTGGCAGATCGCGACGGCCAGCGCGTCGGTCGCATCGAACCGCTCGACCTCGGTGAGCCCGAGAAAGCTGAACACCATGCGGGCCACCGCGTCCTTTCCGCTCGCGCCCCCGGCCCCGACCGACTTCTTCACCCGGGCGGGCGCATACTCGTGCACGGGCAGTCCCGTCTGCGCGGCGACCAGCAGCGCCACCCCGCGCGCATGGCCGAGAATCAGCGCCGAGCGGGCGTTCTTGCAGGTGAACAGCCCCTCCACGGCGACCGCGTCGGGACGATAGAGCGACACCGCCTCGCGCAGTCCCAGAAACAAGGTTTGCAGCCGCTGTTCCAGAGGAGCCGTGGTCCCGGCGCGAATCACCCCGTGACCGACGTGACTGAGCTTGCCTCGCTGCTCTTCGACGACGCCGAAGCCGAGGAAGCGGCTGCCTGGATCGATGCCTAGCACTCGCACCGCGCGCCGCCTCCACTGCAGACAGGGGAACAGATGTTTAGAGGTTCTAGCGCGCGGGCGATCCGGTGTCGACTTTCACGAGAGCGAGTCGAGGAGTTGATCTTCCATCTCGAAGTTCGCGAACACGTGCTGGACGTCGTCGTTGTCCTCGAGTGCGTCAATCAGCTTGAGCAGCTTCTTCGCCGACTCCCCTTCCACCTTCACCTGGGTCTGGGGAAGGTAGGCCCACTTCTGCTCCCCGAGGAGCAGCCCGGCTTTTTCCAGTGCCTGCCCCACCGAATGCAGCGCTGCAGGTTCGGTGCGAATCTCGAAGCCGTCGTCCTTCGTAGAGCACGTCTTCGTAGCTCACCCCTTCGAGCTCGCCGGTGCCCTTCTTCGCCGCGCGGGCGATCGTCTCCGCGGGCATGTTGCACTCCCGGGCAGCGAGGATCGCGGTGCGCAGGCGGGGGTTGCCGGCTGCGTCTCCTCCTCCGAGACGCGCAGCGACGGTGATTTCTTTGATCACCTTGGTGAACAAGGTTCCCTTGGCCGCGCCGACCTTGGCCTTGGCACGTTTGATCTTCGACCAGCGGTTGTGACCGGACATGGCGGACCTGCGCCTAGCCCGCCCGACGGGAGACTTTCAACGCCAACGCCCTCGACTGAACGCGCGCGGGTCAACGCGGCGCCAGCAATTGCTTGGCGTCGTTGGCGAAGGGGCCGTGGGGCTCGAGTTGGAGGTAGCGCTTGAGCTCGATCGCCGCCTTCCCCTTCTGGCCTGCGTCCAGATACACGGTGGCGAGCAGCATCACCGCGCGGCCGCTCTTCGGCGCCAGCTCGAGGGTTCGGAGCGCCGCCTGTTCAGCCCCGAGCCGATCCTGGGAGTCGAACCGGGCGAGGCCGAGAAACAGCCAGGCATTGGCGGAGTCCGGGTGCTCGGCGACCACTTTCCGCAAGACCCCAGCCGCCTCCTGCGGCTTTCCACTGTCGTAGAGCGACATCCCTTCGCGAAGGCCGAGAACCGGTGCGGTGCTGGGGGGAGCAGCGGGCAGCGGCTCTGCCGCCGGAAGAGGCGAGGGAGAAACCTCGGCGGCGGGCGGCGGCGACCTTGGCGCTTCGACCACCACCGGGAGCCGAGCCGGCTCGGACGGAGCCGAGGACGGGCGCGGAATCGCCAGACCGATGCCGGAGCCGACGAGGATCACCGCTGCCACCACCAACAGAGCCTTGAGGCGGCGCGATGAGCGGCGCGGAACCTCGCCTGCCACCGAGGACTCGTCGACGAAGAAAGTGCTCTCCCACTCGTGAGTCTTCGGGCCAGAGCGTGCCGTCACGCGCTCGACCGCGTTCTCCGCGGCGAACGCGTCGGTGCCCCGCGCCGACACGGGTTCCAATTTCCCTTCGGCCGTCAACGTGCCGGGGCCACCCCCCGCGACCTGCTCGAGGGACTCCTCCGCGGCGAAGGGATCCTCCGCGAGGCCACGAACATTTTCGCCCTCGTCCGCGTACTCCGCGGGGAGTGAATCCGCCTCCCGTGTCGACACGCGCCCGATCGACTCCTCGGCCTCCAACGCGTCGAAGGAACGCTCCGTCTCCTCCCCCACCGAGTGCTCGACGGCGATGGAAGCATTGGGTTCCTGAACGAGGCCACCCGAATGCACGCCCTCGACCGAGTACTCCGCGATGAACGCATCTGACCCGCGCGCCGACGCAATTTCGATCGACCCTTCAACCGTCAACGCGTGGACGTCAGATTCAGGTGCATTTCCGACCGACTGCTCCTCGGCGAAGGGAGCATCGACATCCCCGTCGGGGCCACGCCCCGCCAGGCCCTCCATCGACTGCCCCTCGGCGAATGCAACGGGCGGGTCGTCGAGACCTGCCTCTGCGAGGTTCCGGTACAGAGCCTCGAAAGCCTGGTCCACCGGAGGAGTTTCGACCGCCTCCGTTGTATGCACGAAACGTTCGAGCTCCGCCGGCTCCACAGGTCGGGTGGCGGGCTCGTCGACCGCCCTGATGTTGAAGGCGTCGAGCTGCTGCGCGAACTCGGGCGAAAGCTCCGCCGTCATCTCGGGAGGCAACGGCTCGCTGCGCGCCACCGGCGTGAGCCCTTCATCCGCCGAGACCTGCATCAGCGTCGCTGCTGCAGGCATCGAGGAACTCCGCTCCTGGGCACTCTCGAGCGTCACCGCCTGACTCCGGGCCGCGAAGCCACTCGGTCCGTCCAGGGTCCGCGGCTCAAGTCCCGAGCGCCGGTCGAAGCCGACGGAGGGCTCCTCTCGAATTCGTGGCTCTACGCCTGATCGCCGTTCCGCGCCCGAGAAGGCGGCGTTCCTCGAGTGCTGTTGCGGATGGGGGAGCTGGTCCACCATCGTCCGCTCCACCCTTCCTGCTGCCCTCCCCGCGGTTCGTCCGACCGCGCCGAGCAATCCAGTGGAAGCAGAGAGCGCCTCAGAGACAACCTTGGACCATGCCGGGCGGGGGCGATTGCCCCCTTCGAGCGGCGGCACCGTCGTCGGGCGAATCACTTCCAGCTCGAAGAGACGGGTGGTGATCTCCAGAGTCAGCAATTCAGACAAGCTGCTGTCGACCAGCACCTCGCGAACCGAGCGATGGCCGTCGAACAGCCGCACCACCGCGTTGACGCCGTCCGGCAACTGCGGCAGCGCCGTGGCCAGGCTGGCAAAGTCCACCGCCAGCACGGCGTCGAGCGGCACGCTGCGCTCCACCACTTGCTCGAACTGGCGCAGGTTCGGGAATCCGGTCGAGACCAGCTCGCGCAGCCCGTAGGTGAAGGTCGCCGCGCCTCGAATCGACCCCATCATCACCGAGTAGGGGCCCTCTCCCAGCAGCAGCATGCGGTTCAGGGCGGCCAGACCGTGCAACGGTCCGTGCGCAGCGCCTACCACCCGTCCCTGCCGCAGACTGACCCACGCCCCCTCTTCGAGCTCGATGCGACCCTGACAGAGCCCTGCCATCATCGCCCGCAGCAGGTGGCGCAGCGGGAGCACATCGGTATCGAGCACCACCGCCCCCGAGCCCGTCGCCGGCGCGGTCTTCAGCCGCAGCAACGAGACCACGTCCATCACGAAAAGCGGCTTGGCCAGACAGTCATCGGCTCCGGACGCCGCCACCTGAGCGCGCAACTCCGCGTCTTCGCGCCTGGAGATGAGCAGGACCGGAACCTTCGAGGTCCGCAGTTCGCGCCGCAGCTCTGCGCAGAAGGTGACCCCGTCCATCCCGGGCAGATCGACCTCGGACACCACTGCGGCGGGGATCGGTCGGCCTGGCCCCAGTGCCGAGCGTGCCTCTTCTGCGCTGCTCACCGCGGTGACGTCGAAGCCTTCTCGGGCAAGCGCCACCCGCAACACCGAGCGCGCGCTCAGGTCGGGGTCCACCACCAGCACTGGCACCAGGGCCTCGTCGCTCCGAACCGGCGTGCGCGAGGAGGCAGGGACAACCTTCGTAGCTGAGGGCATGTGGCCTCCCACAATCGCCGGGAACGGCCCGATTGATTCCCGGAGCGCTCTTCG
>JAYUUC010000435.1:0-12192 GCA_043755105.1 Myxococcales bacterium | reverse complement strand
CGGGTTACCCGCGAACGGGTTGTGTGGAATCAGGTTCACCCGGGCGGAGACGCCCTCCAGCATTTGCACCAGGCGCCCGGCGTCCTCGGGGCTGTCGTTGAGGCCATCGAAGAGGACGTACTCGATGAAGTGGTGGCGCCGGGGGTGGGCCCGGCTGTCTTCCCGCAGCGCCTCGAGCAGCTCGTCGATCGACCAGCTGCGGGTCTGCGGCATCAGCTGCTCCCGTTGAGCATCGGTGGTGGCGTTGAGCGAGAGCGCCAGGCTCGCCTTGCTCTCCTTCAAGAATCGTTTCATTCCCGGCAGCACGCCCGAGGTGGAGACCGTCACCTGTTCGGCCGCGAGCTGGGGCGCGGGTGACTGGGTGAGCACCTCCACCGCGGTGAGCACCTCGTCGAGGTTGTCCATCGGCTCGCCCATGCCCATGAACACCACGTTGCGAGCGGGAGCGTCATCGGGAGCCTCGGCGCGGGCGACCCGGAACTGGGCGAGCATCTCCCACGCCTTGAGATTCCGCTTGAACCCGAGCGTGGCGGTGGCGCAAAAACCGCACTTGCGCGAACAGCCCGACTGGCTGGAGAGGCACACCGTGCTCCGACCGCGCGACGGAATCCGAACCGACTCCACCGAGACATCGCCGAGCGAGAGCAGGTACTTGGTGGTGCCGTCAGGAGCGGACCTGCGCTCGAGCACCGGGGCGCTCCGAAGCTCGCAGAGTTGGCGCAGCGTCGACCAGGAGCGGTGCCCAACGCCAGGAATTGCCGCTTCGGGCAACGCCGAGGGCAGCGGCTGCTGGTAGAGCCAGCGCACCGTGGCGATCGCCCGGGTCCGGCTGCCGAGCAAGGCGGTGAGCTGTGAGAGCGGAAGGCCGGACAGCTCGGCCTTGGCGGGAAGGGGGTCGAAGGACATCGCGGACCTTCCTGTACCTCCGGGGCCACCGCGCTCGCAACCCGGGGGGGGCCGCTTCCGCGCGAGCCGACCTGGCGGCGCGCGAGCAACCCCGACCTGCCCGTGCCCACCCCAACCCCCGAACCTGCGAGAGAGGGCTGAGGGCTCGCGGATGCGCCCACCCACGGGGTCCGGCCGCCCGTTGCGGCCAAGCGCAGCGGGGAACGGCTTTCCCTTCAGGGTTCTGCTCGGTCGCCAGAGGGACCGCGTGCGGCGAGCCCGAGGAGGCCCGCCGCGTTGGCGCAGGAGCGAAGAGGCTGTCCCTCCAGCCCTGCGAGCAGGTTGTCGACGGCCCGGTGAGCCATCTGCTCCCGAGTGGCGACGCTGGCGCTACCGATGTGCGGTGCCAGCACCACGTTGGGAAGTCGAAGGAGCGGTTCGTCGAGGGGAAAGGGCTCCTCTTCCGCCACGTCGAGGCCGGCCGCGAACAGCTTCCCGCCCTCGAGCGACCGGCGCAGCGCCCCTTGGTCCACCAGTCCCCCGCGGGCTGTGTTCACCAGAACCGCACCGGACCGCATCGATTCGAGCTCGGCGGCGCCGAGAAAGTGGCGGGTCTCGGGGCCGTAGGGCAGATGGAGAGTGAGGAATTCCGAGCGAGCGAGCAGCTCGGCCTTGTCTACCCGCTGGACGCCCAGGGTCGCCTCCGCCTCCGGGCGGGGGCTTCGGTTGAAGTAGAGAATTTTCATTCCAAATCCCAGCGCCCGGCGCGCGACCGCTTGTCCGATTGCGCCCAAACCGGCGATTCCCAGAGTGGCCCCATGCACGTCACGCCCGAGCAATAAGTTGGGCTCCCAGGTCTTCCAGCGGCCCGCACGGACGAAAGCATCGGCTTCGACCACCCGCCGGCTCGCCGCCAGCAAGAGGGCAAAGGCCAGGTCCGCGGTGGTCTCGGTGAGTACCCCCGGGGTGTGTCCCACCGGAATTCCGCGCGCCGAACAGGCCTCGAGGTCGATGTTGTCGACGCCGACCGCGTAGTTGCTGACGACCTTCAAACCAGGAGACGCGTCGAGCAGCGCACGGTCGATTCGGTCGGTGAGCAAGACCAGAAGGCCAGAGCACGCCGCCGCCTCGGCCAGCAGCACCTCGCGTGGAGGAGGCCCTGGTCGGGGCCACACGCGCAGGGTCGCCTTGGCCCGGAGCCGCTCGAGCGCAGAGCCGGGAAGGTCGCGCGCACAGAATACCCGAGGGAGGGGAGGGGCCGGCTCAGTCATTGGCGGAAACCTGCGGATGCGATACCTCGGACTGGCCGTCACTGGCTGCCCTGTCCCGAAATCCGTTCAGCCCGAGCGTAGGCCGTGAGGCCGAAGTCGAGGGCCGACAGGCAGAACCAGAGAAGGGTCTCCCTCGACTCTGCCTGCGGCGACGCTCGGGACGAACGGGGTGGACCGTCACGGGTGGTCCATCACGGGGTGGTCCGTCACGGGGTGGTCCGTCACGGCGCGGCGACGGAATCGAGCGAAGACACCTCTGCTACATCGGTCTCCCGCTCGGACAGCGAAGCGAGGCCGCGGGTCAAGGGCAGGAGGAGAATCAGGCGCACCGGAATCGGCCAGATTGGCGTGTCGTCGACCAGGCCCACCGCGTGTACTGCCGCTGAAAGCCCGTCGAACGTCACCATCGCAATCACCAGCAGCAGTGAGGCCTTCGAGCGCTGGGAGGTGAGGAAGCCGAGCAGGCCGAACAAGCAGCCTTCGGCGAAGGTGAACCAGCCCATTCTCAGCGACACCTGCAGGTAGGGCGACTTGCGGGTCAAGGCGAGCACGCTCAGCCCCACCGTGACCAACGCCAGCGCATAGACCCACCGCGCCACCGTCGTCACTCTCTGCTCGACCGGAAGTGAGAACAACAGCCTTTGACCGTCGCGGCTGAGCTTGACCGGCACCGTCCCCTGGGGATCCGCGCTCAGCCTCAGAATGCTCCCGTCTCCGAGGCGGAAGGTGGGCTCGGCCGCCAGCGACGCGCCGTCGGGCAGGGCCGCCACTGCCACCCCGTCGAAGTAGACGCAGAGGTTGCTGCAGGGTTCGTCAAAGCGAAGCTCGACCCGGGTCGGTCCGCCCGGCTCCAGCGCGTAGTTTCTTCGTTCGGTCGCCACGCTGAATCTCTACAGCGACCGCTTCCCCGGGGCAATCGAAGTGACCTCGCCGCGGCCCGCTCGACCGCCGCCTTCCGACGAGGAGGGGCGAGAAATTCCGGTTGAAAAACCGCATGGTACGCTTCGACACCTCCACCGACATGGCCAACGAAAGCGAACCAAGCGCCCAGGAAGCGAGGACTCCAGGGCCCGAGCTCCGCCTGGTCGATCGCCGGGCCTTCGTCGGATTCCCTCCCCTGACGGTCGCTTCGGGGTTGGTGATTTCGGATTTTGCGCTCCAGATTCCCGACGTCACCTTCCCTCTCAATCTCAGTGGTGGCGCCTCGCGCTACCAGCGGAAGAAGCTCGACTTCGGCATGCTCGAGCTGTCGCTCAGCGCCGAGCTGATTCGCCGCAAGGTCTCCGAGGTCGCCGGCAAGCTCCCCGAATTCTCCGACCTGCAGCTCCATTTCCGCAGTGGATACCTCGAAGGCCAGGCCCGGCTGCGCACCGGCGAGCGCACCCCGCTCACCTTCAAGGCCGCCTTCGACGCCGACGGTGAAAAGCTCGCCGTTTACCTCTACGACGTCCGCTTTTACGGCTTCGCCACCACCGCCGCCGCGCAGGTGCCGGCGCTGCTCTCCCGCGCAGTCGAGGCGGTGTCTATCCTCCCCGAAGTGGAAGTGCGGGGCGCCAACGGCTTCTCCACCCGGGTGCTCCCCGCGCTGGTCCAGCTCGCCGCGGTCGGTCGCGGCTACAAGATGCCTTCACTGGACCAGGCCCGCCTCTCTGCTGCCGAGGTCTCCGGGGTCGGTCTTCGGCTCCGCTTCGCTTCCGGAGGGCTGCCGCCGGCCACCGCGCCAGACGAGGAACTGCTGCTCACCCTGGAAGGAGCGCGCGCCTTCGCCGACGCGGAGGCGCTGGTGGCGCAGGGCCTGCTCCACGAGGCGCGCGACGCCTATCTGCGATTGGGCGATCTTCGCGAGGCCCACCCCTTCGCTGCCGAGCGCCTGATTTCGTTGCTGGTGGCCGATCCCCAGACCCACGAACTGGCCCTCGACGTCGCCTCGTCCCTGCTGCGGCGGCGCGAGCGCAGCGCCACCGCTCTCTGGGCCGAGGCGGTGATTCGCGAGCGCCGCGGAGAGAACGCCCGCGCCGCTGAGCGCTTTCTAGCCCTCAGCGGCCTGGCGCGGCGCCAGCAGGAGGACGCCGCCGCCTTCTTCGCCGCCGAAGCCGCTGCCCGCGCAGCCCGCGACCACGCTCCGCAGATGGCAGTGAAGGCGCTTCACGAGTTGCTCGGGCTCAAGCCTGACCACCTCCCCTCACTCAAGGCCCTCGCCCGAGCGTCAGACCAGGCCGCAGACCGCGCGGGCGCCATCCGCGCCTACCGGCGAATCGCTGCCCTCGCCCGCGACCCTGCCGAGGCCGCCGACGCCCACGTTCACATGGCGCAGCTGTGCGCGCTCACCGAGGACGACCTCGCCGGCGCCCGGCTGCATTGCGAAGCCGCGCTCCGCCTCGCCCCCGACCATCCCGATGCGCTCTACCAGCTGGGCGAGCTCTGCCACCGCAGCGGCGAGCACCTGCGCGGCATCAAGGCACTCGACCGGCTGCGGGACGTCGCCCTCGGTCGCCACGAGGTGGACCGGATCGGCCGCGCCAACCTCCTCGCCGGACTCATCTGGGAGAGCGGCCTCGACCAGCCGGACAACGCTCTGCTCCGCTACCGCGAGGCGATCTCGCTTCTCCCCGGCGAGCCCGAGCCGCTCTACCGCGCCGCCCGGGTGGCGGAGAAGCTGGGCAAGCTTCCCGAGGCCCTCGCCGGTTACCAGCAGGCGGTCGAGCTGGCCGGACCCGCTCCGCGGACTCCGGAACTTCGCCTCGCCGCGCACCAGTCGCTCCACGCGCTCGCCCGGCTGGAGAAGACCCGCCTCGGAGACCCGGCGAGGGCCCGTGAGCACCTCGAGGCCGCGCTCGCCCTCGATCCCCGGGACCGGGTCGCACTTGAGGAATTGCTGCCCTACTTCCGCGCCACCGGTCGGGCACCCGAGCTCGCCGATGCTTGCGAAAAAGCGGCTGCAGTCGCGCCCGAGCCGGCCCAGCGCGCCGCCTACTGGGCCGAGGCCGCAGAGCTCTACCGCGGCCGGCTCGACCAGCCCGAAAAAGCAGAGCGGCTGCTCACTTCGGCGCTTGAAGCCGACCCGCGCAACCGGCTCGCGCTGGAAGCAATGCTGGCGCTTGCCGAGAGCCGCCGCGACGGTGGCCAGCTCTGCCGCTGCCTCAAGGGTCTCGCCGAACTTTCCACCGGCGCGAAGGAAAAGCTCCGTTTCCTCCGCCGGCTGGTGGTCGCTGCACGCGATCTTGCGTTCGATCTCGACCTCGCCGCCTTCGCGCTCACCGAGGTGCTCAAGCTCGAGCCGGAAGAGCTCACCTCGCTTGCCGACCTCTGCGCGATTCACCGCAAGCGCTCCGACATGGCGGCGCTGGCAAGCGTGCTCGCCCAGCGGGCCCGCGCTGCCGAAAACCAGGCGGACCGTCGGCTCGCCTCTGCCTGTCTGCGCGAGCTGTCACAGCTGCTCGAAGCGCGCCTGGGGCAGGTGGGAGAAGCCCTGGTGGCGCTGGAAAAGGCGGCCCGGCTGGCGCCCGAGCCCGCGGTCTTGTTCGAGCTCGCCCAGCTCTCGATTCGCTGCGAACGACCTCAGCATGCCCGCCGCGCCCTCGAAGATCTGCTCCAGGCCCTGCCTCGACAGGCCGCGCCGGAGCGGGTGGCGGAGATCCGCGCACTTCACGGCAAGGCCTGCGACCTGCTCGGAGACCCCGATGCTGCCCGGGACAGCTATGCGGCAGCGTTCCCCTCCCGCCGGCTCGACCACGAGCTCGCCGAGCGGCTCCAGGCGCTCTACCAGGAGTCCGGCCAGCTCACCGAGCTCACCGAGCTGTGGGCCGCGCGCGCCCAGGCGCTGGCCGCGGCAGACCGCCGCGAGGACGCCGCACCGCTCTACTTCCGCAGCGCCGAGGCCCTCGCTCGCCAGGGGGACGCCGCGGGTGCGCTCACCCGCTATAACGCCTCGCTCGAAGCTGCCCCCCAGTCCGAGAACGCCGGCGCGGCGCTGGAAGCAATGGCCGAGCTCGAGCTCGCCCGCGGTGCGCGGCTTGAAGCAGCAAAGTTGTTCGCCCGTCGCGCAAAGCTGCTCGGCGCCGGCCGACCCGCAGCTCGGCTGCTGCTGCGCTGTGCCGTGCTCTGCGCTGGCTCTCCGCGGGAAGAGGGTTTCCTCACCGGGGCGCTCGAGCAGGACCCCAGCTTTGCGCCCGCACGGCTCCAGCGAGCCGAGGTGACATTTGATTCCGATCCCCGGGCCGCGCTTGCTGACGTCGAGGCCGCCCTGGCCGCTCCCGTCGACGACCCAGATCGGCTCGACGACGAACAGCGGCAGCTTGCCGTGCGGAAGGCAGGCTTCGCCGCGCTCCGCGCCGGCTTTGTCGACACCGCCCGCAAGCATCTGTCCCGCTTTGCCGCCGAGCGGCCCGAGCAGCTCGACGTTCAGCGCGAGCTCGCCCAGCTTTACCGACGCCTCGGCGATCGCGAGCCGCTGTTCGAGCTGCTCGCCTCGCTCTGGCCTCGACTCGAAGGGGCCGATCAGCGAGCCGCCCGGCGGGAGTACGCGGAGCTCGCGCTCGAGCTGGGGCGGAGCGCCGCGGCCATCGACGCCTTTCGTTCTCTCCTCGCCGCCGAGCCCACCGAGCTGTGGGCCGCAGAGACGTTGCTCTCGCTGTTGCCTCCCGACGCGTCCACCCCGGTCGAGCGGCAGGAGCAGGTCGACTTGCTCACCGCGCTCGCTGCCGGGGCCAGTGGAGACCCGCGCGCCGAGCTGCTGGCCCGTCGGGGTCGACTCCAGCGCGCCCTGGGAAGATTGTCCGAGGCCGTCGTCGACCTCGAGGCCGCGGCACAGTCGGCGGCCCGGCCCTCGCTTCTCCTTCGCGAGGTCGCCTCGGTGGCCGAGCAACGAGGCGACGCCGAAGCCGAGCTCTCGGCCTGGCGCCGCGCAGTGAACCATGACCCCAGCCTGGCGACAGCTGCCGCCGCCCGGGTGCTTCCACTCGCCACCGGGCTGCTCGAGGCTGCCCGGTTCGCGCTCGCCCGCGAAGGCTTCACCCTCGCCGCCACGCTTCCTGCCCCCGCGATCGATGCCGACGCGCGCTGCGGCCTCTACCTCGGCCTCGCGGACGCCGCGCGGGGGCTCGCCGATGCCCCTGGCGCTGCTGCGGCGCTCCTTGAGGCGTCGCGACAGGGGCCCGTGGCGAAGCGGATCGCCGCGCTGCTCCACCGGGCCCAGTTGCTGGAGACCGGCGGTGACCTTCCCGAGGCGATCTCGAGCTACCGCCGCGCGCTCGAACTGTCGCCCCAGCACCCTGCCGCCACCGAAGGACTGCTCGCGGGACTGAGGTCTGCCACCGACTGGAATGGCCTCGCCGAGGCCCTCTCTTCCCGCGCGGCTCAGCTGCCCAAGGGCGCCGCGGGCGCAGTGCTCGCCGAGCTGGGGTTGCTCTACCTCGACCGGCTCGAACGGCCCGAGGCGGCCGAGGCCGCCCTCCGCCGAGCAGCCGCGCTCGATCCTGAAGCCGTCGAGGTCCGCACCCGGCTCGCCGCGCTTCTCGCCGGGCAAGGCAAGGCCGCCGAGGCGATCACCTTCTATGAGGAAGCCGCCGCCCACGTGCCTCCGGGGCGAGCGGTGGAGTTGCTCCGCGCGGGGCTTCGGCTCGCCCGCGCCCAGGGTTCGCTCGACGCGGCGCTCCGGCTCGCCCGAAGGGCCCACGGGTTGATGGCCGCCGAGGGCGACGACCTGCTCGAGCTCTCGGAGTTGCTCTATCTGCGCGGCGCCGTCAAAGAGGCACTTCCGCTGCAGCAGCGGCTCGCCGCCGAGGTCCGCTTCGAAGAGGACCCCGAGCGCGCCACGGCGGTGCTGCTGCGGCTCGCCGATCTTGCCGAACAGGCCGGGGACCTGCTCCTCGCGGAGCGAAGCCTGCGTCGCGTGGTGGTGGAGCGGCCCCTGCAGTCTTCGGCGGTGGAGCGGCTGGCGGCGCTGGTCCGGGAGAAGAGCCCGCGGGAGTCGATTCAGCTGCTTCGCGGACACGCCGAGAAGCTCGCGCCGTCCGAGAAGACCACCGCGCTGTGGGTGGCGCTCGCCGCTCGAGCCAAGGACGAGCTAGCAGACCTGGACCTCGCCGCCGAGCTGCTCCGCCGCGCCTGCGAGACCAGCGCCACCCCGCTGCCCCATCACCGCAGCCTCGTTCAGCTGTTCCGCGATGCCGGACGCACGCCCGAGCTGATGGAAGCGCTCCTCGAACTCGGCCATCACCAGCTCGAGTCCGGCGATGCCCGCGGCGCCCTCGAGGCTTACGAAGAAGAAGCCGCGCTGGCCGAGAGCTCGGGTCACCTCGACGAGTCGCTCCAGACTCTGAGGGCGATCATCGAGGTCTGCGAAGACGAAGGCTGGCGCGAGCAGGCTGCCGGCTACGAGCGCCGCCGGGCTGAGCTGCTCCGCGACGGCAAGCTCGACCTCGACGCAGCCCAGGCAGCGCTCGAGCGCAGCTTCCGCCTCAGTCGCGAGCGGGTCACGGCGCAGCTGGGCTCGGCCCTGGCCGAACGCCGCGGGCTCCTCGAGGACGAGGCCCGGTGGGTCGAGCGGACTCTCGAGCTGGAGACCGCCAACGCCGATCGCGCGCGCGGCTTGCTTCGACTGGCCCGACTCCAGGCGGCCATGCCTTCCTCGGAGAGCGCCGAACGCAGCGAGCAGTCGCTTCGCCAGGCGCTGCGGCTGGACCCCGAGCTCAGTGAAGCGCAAGGGCTGCTCCAGCAGCGGCTCGAAGAACAGGGCCGGTTCTCTGACCTCGCCGGACTTCAAGAAGAGCTCGCGCTGCAGCAGACACAACCGCTTCGTCGCTCGCGGCTGCTGGTGGAGGCGGCCCGGACCTATCGCGACCGCGCCGGAAACCCCGCCGCTGCGGCCGCCACGATGCTCGCCGCCCGCGCTGCCTCGCCCGACGACGCAGACATCACCGCCGCGGCAGCCGACCTGCTCGTCGCGCTGGGACGCGACTCGGAAGCGGCGGAATTCGACGCACTGCTGCTCGAGAAGGACCCCTTCGGAGCAACGTTCGAACGCCACGCGGCCTTTCTGCGCGCGGCCGGCGACGACGAAGCCTTCGCCGAGCTGATGCTCCGCCGCGCCGAGCGCCAACCCTCCGAGGCCGCCGCGGTTAGCTATCTCGAAGCGGCGGCTGCCTTCCGGCGCGCGGGCGCAGAAGAGCGGGCCCTGCTCTGCGAGGACCAGGCCTTCGAGCGCGCCCCCGGCAACCCCGACGCCTTCGCCCTGCTTCGCCAGCGCCACCACGGAGAGGCCCGCGCACTCGCCCAGCTACTCGAGGCACGGGCCGACGCGGTTCCTGACGAGGCGGTAGCGCTGCTGCGCGAGCGGGCCCAGCTGCTGCTCGGGGCCCAGGAAACACTGCTCGCTGCCGAAGCCTTCGACCAGCTGCTCCGAGTGGCGGGAGACGACCGCGAGGCGCTCGCCCAGCGCGCGGAGCTTGCCGCCGATGCAGGGGGAGCGATTGCCGCCCAACCCTACGATCGGCGGTTGCTGGCGCTCGGCGCGGACACGCTCCCGCCGGAAGTGAAAGTGAAGAGCCTGCTCCGATTGGGCAGAGCGGCCGCGGACGCAGGCGCGAATCAAGATGCGGCCGACGCGCTCGAGCAGGTGATTGCCCTCGAACCGGGCAGCGCCCGCGGTGACGAAGCGCTCTCGTTGCTCACCGAGGTCTACAGCAAGAGTCGCAACCTCACCGGGCTGTTCGATTCCACCCTCCGCCTCGCCGCCCGCGCCGGCCCGGTGGAAGCCGAGGCGCTCTACCGCCGGGCGGCTGCGCTGTTCGAGGACCCCCGCGAGGCGCTCGGAGCGCTGCTCCCGCTGGCGCAGCTGCGTCCCACCGACCGCGATGTGCTCGAGCGCGCCGCCCGAGGCCTGGGCTTGCTCGGTCGCCACTCCGAGGCAGTCGCCTTGAGGGAGCAGTTGGCAGAAGCGGTGGGCGGTCGAGAGGGCGCCGAACAACTGCTGGCCGCGGCCCTGGTCGCTGACCAACAGCTTCGCCAGCCAGAGTCGGCGCTGAGCTTGCGCAAGCGGGCGGTCGAACTCGATCCCCATCACCCGCTCGCCCTCCGCGCGCTGGTCGAAGAGCACCGTCGCCGCGCCGACCGCCAGGGACTGCTCGACCGACTGCCCCAGCTGATCGCCCACAGCGACGATGCCGACGATGCGGCGCTCTCGCGACTCGAGCTCGGCTCGCTCTTGCTCGAGTCCGGCCAGCGCGACGAGGCCCGACGACTCTTCGAAGCGGTGACCGCCCGCGGGGCGCGCGGTGCCGGGTTCAGCGAAGCCCTCCAGCAGCTGGAGGGCCTGCTGGTGGAGCAGGGCGGGGAACCGGCGGCGCTCGCGGAGGTGTTGCTGTCTCGGGCTGAGCTGGCGTCTCCCGGCGCCGACCGCGCCGCCTTGCTGCTGCGCGCCGCTGAGTCCCAGCGCGAGGCCGGAGATCTCGCTCGAGCCGCCCAGAGCTGTACCGCCGCCCTCGAGAGCCGGACTTCGGCCGAAGCGCTGCTGCTGCTCGCTCAGCTCACCACCGCGCTCGGGCAGCACGCCCGCGCGGCCGAGGCCTGGGTTCAGTCGGCGTCGCTGGCTCCCGACGCCGCCCTTCGCGCGGGCCAGTGGCTTCACGCCGTCGAAGCGTTCGAGGCTGCAGGCCAGAGGGCAGAAGCGCGCGAGCTGTTCGAGCGGGTCATCGGCGAGCAGCCAGATCTGCTTCCCCCGGCAGAGGTAGCGGCGCGCTTCGAGCGCCTGGGCGCGTTCGCCATGGCACTCGCCCACGGCTTCGGGCCGGCCGTTGCCGCTCACGATTTCTCGCGAGCTCTGGCCCTGGCCGATGCCGCGCAAGACCCGGCCCGCAGCCAGCAGGCGCTGTTCGCGCTCGCCGGACAGGCTCCCGCCGGAGCCGGCGCGCAGCGACTCGCCTCCGAGCTTCGGCAGGCAAGTGACTACTCCCGGCTGCTCGAGCTCGCCCGCCTCTCCGCTCCCGCGGAAGCTGCCCCCCTCTACGAAGAAGTGGCGCTGTTCGCGCAAGAGCCGCCCGTTCGAGAGGCCGCCGTCTCTGCACTCGCTGAAGCCAGCACTGAAGGAGGTTCACAAGGAAAGTCGGTCGGTCTGCTCGATGGCCTCTTCCGAGCCCTCGCCGGAGCGGGCCCAGGGGTTGGCTCGGCCGATGCGCTCAGCGCCGAGCTGCTCGAGCGAGCGCGCGGGCTGGGTGCCGCGACCCTGGAGCAGGCCCTGGAGCACGCCGCTGCCCGGCTCGACCACCGCCGTCCGACGCTGCTGCGCGAGCTGTTCGAGCTTCGCCGGGACCAGGGCCGCTTCCCCGAGGCAGCGAAGACCCTGGAAGGGCTGCTGGGCGTCGAAGAAGACCTTCGGGCCCGCGCGGTGCTGGAGGTCGAGCTGGGTGAGCTGTTCCTGGTCGCTCTGGCCCAGCGCCACCGGGCCCGCGAATCGTTCGAGCGCGCGCTTGCAGACGACGGCACGTCGATCATCGCGGTGAAACACCTGCTCTCGCTTTACGACGGCCGGGCAGAGCCAGACCGCTTCGTGGCGATGGCGCAGCGCCTCGAGCAACTGGCCGGTCCTGAAGCGCTCGGCCCGCACCGGGTGATTCTCGCCAATGCGTACGAAAGCCAGGGCCGTTTCGACGCCGCCTACGAGCTGCTCACCGCGCTGCCCGAGACCCCGGAGCGGGTGCAGAAGCGAATCGAACTCGCCGAGCGTCTAGGGCGGGTCGGGGAAGCGCTCGCACTCCACGAGCGACTTGCTCGAGGACCCGAAGCCCTCGAACGGGTGATGCACGGATACCTTGAAGCCGGGCTGACTCCGGCGGTGGCTCGCATCGCCGCTCAACTCGCCGAGGCGGGGGCTTTGTCGATGAGCGGACGTCGCCGCGTCGCCGAGCGGCTGTCGACTCAGCCTGATGGCGCCGAGCTCGCGGTACGGCTGTGGCCGGCGCTGCTTCAGCAGCAGCTCGCCGACGTTGACGGCTGGACGCTGTTCGGCGAGGCGCTCGCGA
This sequence comes from Myxococcales bacterium, assembly GCA_043755105.1. GTDB lineage: Bacteria > Myxococcota > Myxococcia > Myxococcales > Myxococcaceae > JAYUUC01. The sequence goes on along the minus strand of JAYUUC010000435.1, from coordinate 20 downwards.
TCATCGGCAGGGCCGGCGAT
>JAYUUC010000434.1:0-4256 GCA_043755105.1 Myxococcales bacterium | reverse complement strand
GCATCGATGGACGGGTGCCCTACAAGGGCTCTCTGGCGATGAACGTCTACCAGATGGTCGGCGGCATCCGCTCGGGCATGGGCTACGTCGGGTGTCGGAACATCGACGAGCTACGAAGCAAGGCCACCTTCGTGCGGATCACGGCGGCGGGACTCAAGGAGAGCCACGTCCACGACGTCTACATCACCGAGGAAGCGCCGAACTACCGGGTCGAGTAATTCCGTGTCCCTCAGGCACATCAAGAACGAGCAACGGTCCCAGCAACACAGGGGTCGAGCGGGTCCAGGGAGGGGACGGCTCAGTCCTCGCCAGGAGGGAGGCGATGCCCTGCCTGCTACTGCACTTGGAGGCGCCGATGCAGCGCCTGGAAGCTGACTACCTGCCGCGGCGCTTGGTGTCCTTGGGCGTCTCGACCTTCTTCTCCGCGGCACTGACCCGCGCAAGCAGCTGTTCGTGGTCCTCGGGGTTGAGCAGCTCGATCGCCTTACGAAGGGTCGGAAAGTCCATCCGCGCCACGGTGACCGTGTTGCCGCCCTTGATCTCTTGAACGGTGGGGACCTCGACCAATTCTCGAACGTAGCGGTCGAACTCCACCTTCACGTCTGCGGTCTGCTGGATGCAGGTCTCGCGGGCGCTGACCAGCTCCTGGCTGCTCTCTTGATAGGCGAGGTCAGGGTTGCGGGTCATCGCTTGCTCGAACAGAGAGGTTCGCTTCGCCAGGCCTTCGTAAAGCTCGGAGTAGGTCTGGACCCGCTCGGTCTCGGGGCGGCTGTCGCTGCGAGCCTTGGCGAGGCCCGCGGCGGTGTCCTGACAGTTGACCTTGCTCAGCTCAGCCGCCGTCATCACGTCCTTGGCGGGCGGCCCCTGGGTCGCTCGATCGAGGCGCTCTTCCGAGCTGATCTCATGGACGCACCCGAGGGTGCCAAGGAGCCCCGACAGCAGGGCGGGAAGGAGGGAATTTCGCAGGGAAAAGGCTCTCATCAGGGTGCCTGCAGGGTTAGCATGAAGGGGCGAAAGTGTCTTAGTGATCCAGCCCTCAAGTCAACGAAGTCCGGCGGAGGCTTATCCGGTGGATGTCCATTCCGAAAAAATCTTGATCCTCGATTTCGGCAGTCAGTACACCCAGCTGATCGCCCGACGGGTGCGAGAGCTCGGCGTCTACTGCGAGATCCACCGACCTGACCTCAAGCTCGAGGCGATCCGGGCCCTTGCTCCCCAGGGCATCATCCTCTCCGGAGGGCCCGCGTCGGTCGAGGCCGCCGATTCGCCCCGCTGCGACCCGGGGGTATTCGAGCTCGACCTTCCGGTGCTGGGCATCTGCTACGGCCTGCAGCTGATGGCGAAGCTGCTCGGAGGCCGGATCGACCGGACCGCGCACCGGGAATTCGGGCCCGCAGACGTCGAGGTCACCCAAGCCCGCGGACCTTTCGCCGGGTTCCAGAAGGGTGAGCGTTTGAAGGTATGGATGAGCCACGGCGACCGCGTCGAGGCGCTCCCTCCTGGCTTTTCACCGATCGGCCAGACCCAGAGCGCGCCGTTCGCCGCGGCTGCACATGACAGCAAGCCGATCTACGGACTGCAATTTCACCCCGAGGTGGTCCACACCCCGCAGGGCCGCGAGATGCTCCGCTCGTTCCTGTTCACCGACTGCAAGCTGTCGGGGACCTGGTCGATGAAAGGCTTCGCGCGCGAGGCGGAAGAGACCATCCGGAAGCAGGTGGGCAACGGCAGGGTGATCTGCGCGCTTTCCGGAGGCGTGGACAGCTCGGTTGCGGCACTGCTGATTCACCGGGCGATTGGAAAGCAGCTTCAGTGCATCTTCGTCGACAACGGGGTGTTGCGGGAAAACGAGCGCGGCCAGGTCGAGGCGCTGTTCGTCGATCGGTTCCATGTTCCGCTGAAGACGATCGACGCCCGGGAGCGCTTTCTGACCCGCCTCAAGGGAGTGGTCGACCCCGAGCAGAAGCGAAAGATCATCGGGAGGGAGTTCATCGCGGTCTTCGAAGAGGCGGCGCGTGAAGTCGAGGACGCGGCGTTCCTGGCTCAGGGAACGCTCTATCCGGATGTGATCGAATCGGTCTCGGTGAAGGGGCCCTCGGCGACGATCAAGAGCCATCACAACGTGGGCGGCTTGCCTGACGTGATGAAGATGAAGCTGGTGGAACCGCTGCGCGAGCTGTTCAAGGACGAAGTTCGGGCACTCGGTCGCGAGCTCGGACTTCCAGACGAGATGGTGTCCCGGCAGCCGTTCCCAGGCCCGGGCCTGGCGATCCGCGTCCTCGGTGAAGTCAACGAGGCGCGGCTGTCCGTGCTTCGCAAGGCCGACGCCATCGTTCAGGAAGAGATCCACAAGGCGAAGCTCTACAAGGAACTCTGGCAGGCCTTTGCGGTCTTGCTCCCGGTTCAAAGCGTCGGAGTGATGGGCGACGAACGGACCTACGAGTCGACGGCGGTGATCCGGGCGGTCACCAGCGTGGACGGAATGACCGCAGACTGGGCTCGGCTTCCATACGAGGTGATCGAACGGATGTCTTCGCGGATCACCAACGAAGTGCGGGGGATCAACCGGGTCGTGTACGACGTGTCGTCGAAGCCGCCGGCAACGATCGAGTGGGAGTAGTCGTCGGGAGCAACATCAGCCCATGCGGGCTGGGCTGGGCGAGGCCCCTGCGACGGCGCTGGTCACGGATTCAACGAGGCGCTACTTCTGCGAGCAGGCTCATGTAGTCCTGGGCGACGGCATCGACCGCGCGCGGCTTGTGCTCGGCATCGAAGCGAAAGTCCTTTCCTGTCAGCGACGCGAGCGAGTTGATTGCCCGGATTCGGCAGCGCTCCCTGGAGTAGTCGGTCTGCGCTCCGGCAGCGAACCCTCACTTCGAGAACATTCCAGCCGTTCTCATCGGGCGTCACTCGGGTCAGGGTTCCCGTGAACAGGCCGAAAGACTCGAAGATTGCCGAGACGGCCGTGTCGGCCCCGGGTCCAGGAACAACCAATCGGAGACGAGCATGCGAAACGGGTCGGTATTCAGCCCTCAGGGCCGCTCGCACATCGCCCACAGTGCTTCCTGCCGCCATCATCACCAACGCGACTGCGAACGATGTCATCGCTGCCGACTCTAATGCAGGCGTTTGCGGCGCAGCGAAACCTGTCAGTGAAGGTGAGCCAGCGAATAGCGGGGTTAACTAGAAGGGCGCAGTGTTCCGCCCATCCGTTGATAGTTTACATAACGCCTATTATCAGACTTTGTTTGAGGGTGGTCCTCGGGTGTTCTCCGTGGGGCCTGATTGCTTCGGGGATAGTCTGGGGTTCATGGCCGAGACTCCCACTCCGAGCGCCAGCGCAGCCTGGGCGTCGATGTTCAAGCTCGACGGAGGTTCAGTCCGCATTCTCGACGGACCGGACAAGGGATTGACCCGTTTGATCGAGCGCGAGCCGGTGCTCATCGGTTCAGCCGAGTCGTGCGGGATCCGGCTGAGCGATACGAAAGTCTCCCGGAGGCACTGCGAGATTTCTCTCGGGCAACGCGGGTTTCTGGTGAAGGACCTCGGCAGCCGGAACGGCACTTTTTTCGAGCGGTCCCGGGTCGCAGAAATTGCTGTGGGTCCAGGGGCCATTCTCCGGGTCGGGTCGACCCACCTGGTCCTCGGCGCCGGGCCGATGTCTCAGCGCGCCGAAGTCAGTGCTCGCCGAAGTTTCGGCCGATTGGTCGGTACCAGCCTGGTGATGCGCCAGACCTTCGCACTGCTCGAGCGTGCTGCGGCCAGCGACGCCACGGTCCTGTTGTCTGGCGAAACCGGGACCGGCAAGGAACTGGCTGCCGAGGCGATTCACCTCGCCAGTCCCAGGACCGCCGGCCCGCTGGTTGTTTTCGACTGCGCGACCGTCGGGCCCGAGCTCGTCCACTCGAATCTCTTCGGCCACGAGCAAGGGTCGTTCACCGGGGCTACCCGCGAGCATCGAGGCGCCCTCGAGCGCGCCCACGGGGGCACGCTGTTCATCGATGAGGTGGGCTCGCTTCCGCTCGAACTGCAGCCGTTATTGCTCCGATTCTGCGACCGCGGCGAGGTTCGACGCCTCGGAGCCGAGGCGCCGATGCAAGTCGACGTCCGCGTGCTCGCCGCCACCCGCAGAGACCTGGCTTCGGACGTCGTTGCGGGCACCTTCCGGGAAGATCTCTTTTATCGGCTCGGAGTGATCGCCGTGACTCTGCCGCCGCTGCGCAGCCGGAAAGACGATTTGCCGCTGCTGTGTCAGG
>JAYUUC010000433.1:0-4257 GCA_043755105.1 Myxococcales bacterium | reverse complement strand
GTAGCGGTTCACCAGCGCCTCTACCCTCGCGAGGGTCTTCTTCAAGCCCGCCTGGTTGATCGCCTCGAACGGCCCGCGCGGCCAGCGCAGCCCCACCCGGGCTCCGAGGTCGCAGTCTTCGAGGGTACAGACCTTCTCGTCGAAGACGATTCGGCAGGCGATCTGCGCGATGACGCCCCAGAGCCGGTCGGCCACCGCCTCGAACTTCGAGCGGTCGGGAGTGCCGGCGAGGTCCCAGTTCCGCTTCTGCTCGACCATCGGTCGGATCAGCGCCGCCGGCTTGTAAAAGTCGCCGAGCTGTTCGCCCAGCGTGGTGGCGGCGTGAAGGGTGATCGGAACGCCGGTGACGTTCATCAGCTCGAACGGGCCCATGCCGACACCGAAGGACTCCTTCGCCGCCGCCTCGACGGTGGCGATGTCTGCCACCCCTTCCTCCACCAGCCGCATCGACTCGTTGAGCCAGGGAACGAAGTAGCGGTTGACGATGAAGCCAGGTGCGTCCTTCGAGCGGATCGGCGTCTTTCCGGTGAGCTCTTGAATCGCCCACGCGCGGTCGAACGCCTCGGGGCTGGTGCGGCTGCCGGCGATCACCTCGACGAGGCGGTTCTTGGCGGGGTGATAGAAGTAGTGAAGGCCGAGCACCCGCTCTGGCTTCCCGGTGGCCTCGGCGACGTCGTCGACGAAGAAGCTCGAGGTGTTGGTGGCGAGCAGGGTTTGCGGCCCACAGCGCTGGTCGAGGTCGCGGAAGAGGTCCTGCTTCACCTTCTTGTCCTCGAACACCGCCTCCACCACCAGGGCCGCACTCTCGAGGGCGGTGCGGTCAGCGGTGAACTTCATTCGCCCGAGCACCTCGTCGGCCTTGCGCTGGTCGAACAGCTTGCGGGCGACACCTTCGGCGAGGGTCTTGGCAATCCGCTCCTGGCCGCGCTGGGCCGAGGCCTCGTCGAGGTCGACCACCACCACTTGAAAGCCTTCGAGGGCGTACTTCTGTGCGATTCCAGCGCCCATGTTTCCGGCGCCGACCACGGCGATCAGCGTCTGGGAGGGGGACAGGGTTTCGGTTTTCATCGGTTCTCCTTCAGAAGAAAAGCTTGGCGTACTTGAGAATGCCCTGCTTCCAGGGCGCGCGGTGGGTGACGCCGGTGTTGTGCTCGAAGCTGGGCAGGTGCTCGAGATACCACTCGTAGTTGCGCAGCAATGCGTCCTGATTCGAGTACTTCGGAGCAAAGCCCAGTTGCCGCTCGGCCTTCTCGATCGACACGAACGAGTCCTTCGATGCGGTCTCGTAGACCCACTTGTAGAGGGGCGAGAGCTGGAGCGCCTCGAGCACCCGCAGCGCCCAGATCGCCGGCGCTGCCGGCAGGCCGCGAATCTTCTTCCCGAAGCCGGCGCGATCCAGCACCGCCTGGTAGTCCTCGCGCATGGTGGCGAACTGCTTGGCGCCGATGTTGAAGGTGTCGTTGGCCCTGGCCGGGTCGACCGTGGCGCAGAGGTAGATCGCCTCGCAGAGGTCGGCGACGTCAAGCAGCTGGTAGCGGTTGCTGCCGTCTCCCATCATCGGGAAGCCGTGGCCATCCTTGGCCCAGTCATAGAAGAGCGCAAAGACCCCGAGCCGTTCCGGGCCGACGAAGGACTTCGGCCGGACGATCGGCACGCAGAGGCCCTTGGCCCGGTACTCGAGGCAGAGCGCCTCGGCGGCGACCTTGGCGTGGCCATAGGGTCCAACGCCCTGCATCGGGTCGGTCTCCAGCAGCGGGTGATGATCTGGAATCCCGTAGACCGCGGTGGAGGAGACGTGAATGAAGCGTTCGACCTTCGCCTCGTGGGACAACGCCAGCAAGGTGCGGGTGCCCTGGACGTCGGTGCGTTCAATCTCGGCGGCGGTGTAGAGCGGCAACGCCGCGGCGGTATGAACCACGAACTGGCAACCCTCGAGTGCGTCTCGCACCGCGGAGGGGTCGCAGATGTCGCCGCGTACCTCGCGGATTCGACCCTTTTCCGGGTAATCGAACGGCGCCAGGTCGAGCGAGGTCACCGAATGACCGCGCTGAAGCAGGAGCCGAACGAGGTTGATGCCGAGAAAACCGGAACCCCCGGTGACCAGAAAGCGGTTGTTCATCCGGCCCCTGTAGCGCGAGTCGCGCAGGGAGAAAAGGCTGCTGCAGAGGCGAACGAAAACAAGTCTTACAATTTGGGTAATTCGACCTCGGAAACTTCATCGGCGGGCGCTGGATAAGCAGTGCACACACTTTCTGCCAGGGGGCACGTCGATGTCCGTCACCGATATCAAGAACACTTTCACCAAGGTCGTCGCGGATGGGAAGATCAACAGTGCCGAGGTCCGTGAGCTGTTCACCGCTCCGGGCGCCATCTCTGCCGACGAAGAGAAGGCGATCAAGTCGGGCGCCGTCCCAGTGATGGACAAGTTCGAAACCGACGCGGGCTACCTCTTCAGCAACCTGCTGGGCGAGCTGCCCTCGCTGCGCGCGCAAGCCACGTCCGCCAATTCCGAGGTGGCCCGGGTGGCGCCGGCGCTGACCGCAGAGGTGAAGGCGAAGCTGAAGGCCGGGGCTGCCACCCAGAGCTACGGCGGCACCGTGATTCCCGAAGCGGTGAAGACCGTGGTGCGCGACGCGCTGGCCAAGGGCGCGGTGGCCTACGATGTTCGTGAGGTGAAGCCTGACCCGGTGTTCGACACCTCGCACGGAGAAGGCGAGCTGATCGTCGAAGGCAAGTACAACCCTTACTCCCAGGAGCAGCAGGCGGGAGACTCGATGGCGTTTTCCTACACCGAGCTGACCCCGAAGAAGATCGAAGCGGACATGAACACCGTCCAGGACCTGAAGATCCTCTCCGGCTATGAGCCGGGCGAAAACGGCGACGCCAAGTTCGTGAACCAGAAGCTCAAGGGCAACGGGCGGATCACCGAGCTCTACGACGAATCGTCCTGGCCGGAGACCTTCGCGCGTGCACCGGGCGGCCAGAAGTACGCCAGCAACTTCGCCATTCTCGCTGACGGGTCAGTGCATTGCGTGCCGGCTTCCCGTCGGACCGCACTCGAGCCCAACCGCATTCTCACCACGGCGTCTCTGGGCCGCGGCAAGCAGATGCTCTTCAACGGACACCTCCACATGGAAGCGGGCGTGGTCACCTACGTCGGACTCTCCGGTCGTCTCTGCAAGATGCAGGCAAAGAAGGAAGCCAGCTTCGTCGACGCGGTGGCGCTGCTGAAGGCCTGGGGCTTCAAGACGGCTCCGGGTCTCACCGTCACCAACGAAGGCTAAAATCAGCTTCGAGACGTTGGAAACGACAGCGCGGCGAGAGGAATTCGTTCCCTCTCGCCGCGCTGTCTTCATTTGACGACGAAGGTTCCTACGGTTCGCTGGTTCTCTGGAACGCAACGGTCGCGAGGGGAGAGGACAGCTGGCCCAGCGCCGCGACCCGAATGCCGGCGTCGGAGATGGCGTAGACGTAGTTGTCGGCGAGCACGCTGCGCCGCACCATCGGTGACCAGTAGTAGCTCCAGCCGTAGTTATTCTCGGTCTGGAACAGGTCGGCGAGCGAGAGCGCTCCCTGGGGCGTGAACCCGGTCTGGGCATCGACCGAGAACACTCGCAGCTCGGAGACGAAGCTGCTCCAGTAGCCTCCGCCGGTGGCATTCGAGTTCCAGTCGTAGAAGGGAATCGCGAGCAGCTTCTTCTCTGGAAAGTAATTGAAGGCGTGGTGGTCGTACTCTGCCTCCGACCCGCTGTAGGAAGTGCCCACGGTCTGGACGAAGGTCTGCCGGGGGTGGGCAAGGTCGGTGACGTCGAAGATCGCCAGCTCGAGGTTGCGGTACATCCAGCCGTTTCCCCCCTGCGGCGCGCTGTTGCCGATCGTCAGCAGGTGATGGTCATCGAGCGGGTGGAGATAGGTCGACACGCCCGGGACCTTCAGCTCGCCGACCTGTCGGGGCGCGGTGGGGTCCGAGAGGTCGAAGGTGAACAGCGGGTCCGTCTGACGGAAGGTCACCGCGAAGCCCTTGTCGCCGAGGAAGCGGGCGCTGAAGAGGCTCTCTCCGGGGGCGAGGTCGGCGGTCTGTCCCACCTTCTCGAGGGCTCCGTTCTGCTCGTCGAGCACCGAGATGCGGTTGGTGGTTTCGATCCGGCCCCAGCGGTTGTTCGGCTCTTCGACTCGGGTGAAGATCGTGCTCGCGACCCGCAGGTGGCCCTGGTGCTCGTCGAGAGAGAACTGATCGACGATGTGGCCGTCGACCTT
>JAYUUC010000432.1:0-12260 GCA_043755105.1 Myxococcales bacterium | reverse complement strand
GGAGCGCCGCCATCGCCTTCTGCCCAGAGCTTTCCCAGCGCCGCGAGGAGCTGTGCGGGGGACAGATGGGCTTCGACCACGTCCCGAGCCCCCGCGGGCACCTGCTGCAGGCTTCGCAATTCAGGGGAACTCGGCAACAGCTGCCTTCCTCCCGAGTGGACTGCCCAGAAGTCGAAGCGCCGCTCCACTTCCGGTGAGAGCCGGTCTCCCTGGAATTGGGCCACCGCCGCCAGACTTCGTCTCGAGCTCCGGAAGACCAAAGCGCACTCCTCGAGGGCTCCCCGAAACTGCTCAGGCCAGGAGCTGAGCCAACGCTGAGCGCTCACCAGGCGAACCCCGGCGGCTTGCTCGAAGATGACCGCCAACTGAACCAATCCAGACCTCGACCGAAAGTTTCACTGAGCGCGCCACACCGAGTCGGCCACCCCAAATCTAACCGGCAGGCCCCGCCCTGCCTCGCAACTCCGTCGAAGATACCGCGATAACTGGAAGGTTCCGTTATGAGTGTATTGAACACACAGGGATGCGCGCCGGGGGCAGCTGTCCTCCAGCGGGCACTTTCAGAACGTGAGGCAGAGCCAGGGGCCTCCCGCTGGAGCCCGGTCTCGACTACAACCTGCACCCATCTGGGTGGGGGTAGGTGATTTCGTGACGACCGGACACTCACAGGCCAGTGACACCGGCCCCCCGCAGACCCCTGTACCGCCCTCGGAAGTCGGCGGCGGCAGGGGAGCGTTGCTGGGGGACTTCGAGGTCTTGCGCGAGCTGGGCGCCGGCCCGCTCGCCGAAGTCTTGCTGGTGCGGTCGCCGAAGTGGGCCCAGCCCCATGTGCTCAAGGTGATACGCCGCTCTGCCAGCCAGGATTCGCAGGCAGTCGGACGGTTCATGGACGAGGCACTGGTTTGCGAGGGGCTGTCGCACCCGCAGCTGCCCCGCAGTCTAGGTTCAGGGCGCCTCCCCGACGGCAGGCTTTACCTGGCCCGGGAGTATCTCGAAGGAATCGATCTTGAGCAGCAGCTGCTTCTCTCGGGGCCTCTCTCGGCCGAGCAGCTGGTGCGGCTGTTCGCGCCGATCTGCGACGGCCTCGCCTACGTGCACAGCTGCGGGGTGGTGCATCGGGACCTCCGCCCGGGAAATATCTTTCTTCGCGGGGGCTTGGCCGCTCTGGACCCGCTGATTCTCAACTTTGGCCTCGCCCACTTTCGCGGCACCCGCTCGGTGGTGACCACGGTGGGAGCGATCTTGACCCGGGCGGAGTACTGCGCGCCGGAGTGTGTCCGCGGTCACCGCGCCGACGCCCGCAGCGACCTCTATTCGCTCGGGGTGATTCTGTACGAGGCGCTCACCGGTTCGCCGCCGTTCACCGGGAACAGCCAGGGCGAGATTCTCTCGATGCACCTGGACAAGGTGGCGGCGCCCCTTCCGCACAACTGCGGCCACCTGGCGCCGATCGTCGAGCGCTGTCTGGCGAAGGAGCCCTCGCAGCGGTTCACCAGCGCGCTCGAGCTCAAGGCCGCGCTCTCTGATTTCGGGCTGCTGCCTTCGCCCACGGCACCTTTCGAAGACGTCACCCAACCTGGCTATGCCGAGCCCGAGCAGGCCGGAGAACGGGTCGGCAGCTACGAGCTGGTGAGCCTGCTCGGCGAAGGGGGAATGGGGAAGGTCTACCTCGCGCGCCATGTTCGTCTTGGGCGGCGGGCGGCGATCAAGATTCTCAAGCCCGAGCAGTCGCAGCAAACCGAGCTGGTCGAGCGGTTCTTCATGGAAGCCCGGGCGGTGAACCGGATCGATCACGAGCACATCGTCGAGATCTACGACTTCGTCGACGAGCTGCTCCCCACCGGCAATCGCCGCAGCTATTGCGTGATGGAGCCGCTCGAGGGACTCACCCTCGCCGATGAGCTCGAGCACGGGCCGCTGCCGGTGACCCGCGCGGTGCGCATCATTCGCCAGGTCTGCTCGGCTCTCGAGGCCGCGCACCAGGTGGGAGTGATTCACCGGGACATCAAGCCGGACAACATCTTCCTCACCCGTCGGCGCGGTGAAGACTTCGTCAAGCTGCTCGATTTTGGCGTCGCCAAGCTGCTCGGCGCCGAGGGCAAGGAGCTACTCAACAAGACTCTGGTCGGGCTGATCATCGGCACCCCGACGTACATGGCGCCCGAACAGGTGAACGGTCAGGAACTCGATGCCGCCGCCGACCAGTACTCGGTGGGCACCGTTCTCTACGAGCTGCTGGTGGGGAAAGCGCCGTTCGATGCTCCCGGGTTTCTGCAGCTCGCGCAGCAGATCAGCCACGAGCTCCCTCCGCCTCTGCCGGAGAAGGGACCGGGTGGACCGATTCCTCCGCGGTTGCGCGCGGTGATCACCCGTTGCCTCGAGAAGAACCCCAGCTTCCGCTTCCCCTCGATGGCCCGGTTGAGCGAAGCGCTCGCTCCGTTCGAGAACCCCGAAGCGGTCGAGCTCGAGCCGGTCCTGTCGCGGCGTCGCTGGGTCCCGCTGGCCAAGGTGGCGGCGGTCGTCGTTGCGGTGGTCGGAGTGGGCGTCGCCTTGCGCCCTGAGTCGGAGCCGCCTTCGGCTTGGTCGCCGACCGCGAAGAAGAGCGAGTACCAGGCGCCGGAAACAAAGGCTCGGGGTTCGGGGGTGGGCGAGTCCGCGAGAGAAGCGAATCCCGCGGCAGGAAATCGCGCGGGTTCCACGAATGCAGAGGTCGGGGGCTCGGCCGCTGCCGCCGGCGAGGGTTCCGGTTCCCCGGTGACGGCGCCTGAGACCAAGGACGCTCCTGCGGAAAGGAACCTTCCCCGTGCGGCAATGGAACGAGGCTCGGCAGACCTGGGGCGAGAGCCTGCAGCGTGGGTACAGCTCGAGATCCGTTCGATGCCCGCCGGCGCACGGGTGGTACGGAAAGACACTGGCATCGAACTGGGGACGACGCCGCTGAAGGTCGACGTACCGCGCAGCGATCGGCTGTTGCCTCTCGAGCTCACGCTGGCAGGTCACCCGTCGCTGCGAGCACAGGCATCGCTCCGCGCCGACTCGGCGTTGGTGCTGACCCTTCCTTCCCTGTCGCCCCAGCTCCCTGAGCTGCACCCTTTGCCGGCCGCTCCGAAGCCAACCCGACGGCCACCCGCCCAGCTACGCGACGATGTCAGCCGCGACGACCCGATGGATCCTTATGCGCAATAGCCTCGCTCTGCTCTGTCTGTTGCTGGTCGCCCCCGCTCCGGTCTGGGCGGCCGCTTCGGCCCCGCGCACGGCGGCGGCTCAGGCCCGGGCCTCGTTCTACCGGGGCCAAAAGGCTTACAACCTGGGACGCTTCGCCGATGCACTCGAGGCCTATACCGAGGCCTATCGGCTCGATCCTCGCCCGGCGATGCTCTTCAATCTGGGGCAGTGCCACCGCCTCCTCGGCAACTCCGAGCGTGCGCTGTTCTTTTACAACCGCTACCTCTCGCAGTTTCCCGGAGTGGCCCCCAACGACGCCACGGTTCGGGGCTTGATTGCCGAGATGGAACACGCGACGGCTCGGCAGCGACTGTCTGCCGGCGATGCGCCCCAGGCGGCGCCCACGCCCTCCATCCCGGATCTCGCTCCGACGGCCTCGGGCCTTGCTGAAAACAATTCGCCCCTGCAGGCGGTCGATTCGGCGCCGCCGCAGGGTTCCCAGCCGCTCTACAAGAAGTGGTGGCTATGGGCGGCAGTCGGGGCCGTCGCCGCCGGGACGGTGACCGCTTACGTCGCCACCGCGCCCCACCCACGCGCCCCCAGCTTGGGCACCCAGGACCTTCGATGAGCGCAAGACCCCTGCTCGCCTTTCGCCCCTTTCTTGCCCGGGTGGCGCTCGCCAGCTGCTTGCTCGCCCTCGGCTGCCGCAGTGCCTCGAGCGACCTCGGCACCGCGCTGTTCGTCACCGTCAGCTGGCAAGGGGCCGCATCGATCGAACAGCTGCGCTTCACCGTGCAGCGGCAGGGAGATTCCCCTCTGGGTTCGCGGGTCGTCCCCGACAGCGCCAGCGGGCCGCTGAGCTCGGGACAGTCGTTGCGCTTTCTCGTCCCCGATGCCTTCGCCGGAAGCCCGGTCGACGTGCAGGTCGAGGGGTTGAGAAGCGGCCAACGCCTGCTTGCCGGAAGCGCCACGGGGGTGGCCCAGCTCGGCCTCGAAGTGGAGGTGTCCGTCGCCTTGAGTCGCTCCGAGCCGGTCGTCGATGGAGGCGAAAACCCTCCCGCGGATTCCGGAACCCAGGACCCGGACGGCGGGGTGATCGCTCCGGACGCTGAAGGAGACGGCGGTTCAATCACCGGTGCCCCCGATGCCGGCGCCTGCGCCCAGTGCGTCCCCGAGCGGTCCGACCACTGCGTTGACGGCAGCTGTGCCTGCGGTTCGGCCGGTCAGTGCCGGGTTGGCCAGGTCTGCGTGGCGGGCGCCTGCATCTGCAACCCGGCCTCGTGCACGGGCTGTTGCGACGGCGACCTCTGCGTGGGAGGGACCGAGGCGTCGAAGTGCGGCAATGCCGGGGCCAGTTGCCAGGGCTGTCCCGCCGGACAGACCTGCACCGCAGGCGCGTGCTCAGGGTGTACCGCCGCCACCTGTCCAGCCGGGTGCTGCAACGGCTCCACTTGCAATCCCCCGTCCGTCACCAGCTGCGGCGTTGCCGGAGCGGCCTGCTCCGCCTGCGACCCGATCCGCGCCGATACCTGCACTGCCAGCGGTGCCTGCCAGTGTGGAACCGGAGCGGTCTGCGCCTCCGGCCAGCGGTGCGCCGGGGGAAGCTGTGTCTGTGACGCCAGCTCGTGCCCGGGCGGCTGCTGCAGTGGACAGGTGTGTCACCCCCGCTCTCTGAGCTCCTGCGGTGCGCCCGGCGCCAGCTGTTCCTCCTGCGATGCCGCGAAGAGCGACAGCTGCGCAAGCGCGGGGACCTGCCAGTGCGGTAATTCGGCTCCTTGTGGACAAGGTCAGCGCTGCGCCAGTGGGGCCTGCGTGTGTGATGCCCAGTCCTGTTCGGGCGGCTGCTGTGATGGAGCGGTCTGCCATCCGCGTTCCCCCACCAGCTGCGGAGCCCCGGGCGCAGCTTGCTCCAGTTGCGATGCCGCCAAGGCAGACAGTTGTTCGAGCGGGGGCGCCTGCGAGTGCGGCAGCGGCGCGTCGTGCGGCAGTGGCCAGCGCTGCGCCGGCGGCCATTGCATCTGCGACGGCCAGTCGTGCGGCGGCGGCTGCTGTTCCGGGTCCACGTGCCTGCCCGGAAACACCGCCAGCGGCTGCGGCGCGGGCGGCGCCAGCTGTCAAACCTGCCCGAGCGGAAGCTCCTGCACCGCGGGAGCTTGTGATGGCTGCAATGCCGTCACCTGCCCTAACGGCTGCTGCTCGGGGACCACCTGCAGCACCCGCTCGATCGCGACCTGTGGCGCCGGGGGCGCCGCTTGCACCACGTGCAACAGCACCCGCGCCGATCGCTGTTAGGCGACCGGGGTCTGTCAGTGCGGGCCCGGGGGTGCGTGCTCGACAGGTCAAATCTGTTCCGGAGGAACCTGCGTCTGCGATACCGGAAGCTGCGCGGGTTGTTGCGCCGGGAACAGCTGCCTGCTGGGCTCCACCACGGTGAGCTGCGGAGTCGGCGGCGTCACCTGCGCCAGCTGCGACAGCCAGAAGGCGGACGGATGCAGCAGCGGCGCCTGTCGGTGCGGGTCGGGCGCAGCTTGCAGCAATGGGCAGCGATGTCAGGCGGGGGCGTGCATCTGCGACGCGTCCTCCTGCGTGAACGGCTGCTGCTCGGGCACCACCTGCGTCGCCGGAACTTCTTCGCATTGCGGCGTGTCAGGCGCTGCCTGCACCGCGTGCGACCCCTCGACCGCCGACAGCTGCGCCAACGGCTCGTGCCGCTGTGGAAGCTCGGCCAGTTGCGGCGCTGGACAGAAGTGCACGGGCGGGAGCTGCGTCTGCGACCCCAGTTCCTGTTCCGGCTGTTGCTCGGGGTCGACCTGCCTGGCGGGGAACACCACCGCCGCCTGCGGCAGTGGCGGCGCCAGCTGCGATGGCTGCAACTTCAAGTCAGACAATTGCTCGAATGGAGGGTGCGGCTGCGGCAACGGCCCTCCCTGCAAGGGCAACCACTCCTGCGATACGGGCAGCTGTAAATAACCCAAGAAGGGTCACTGCCGCCGCGCAGGGCCCTGCTCCCAAGAGCGCCGGTCCGGCTTTGCACCCGCGCTTCAGGTCCGATCATCGGTCGCTGGCACCCACGGCGGTGAGGGCTACCCGTGCTTCCGGGCCTGTCTGTCCGGCGGCGGTCGACCGGGCCTCAGGCTGCTCGCTCGAGTTGAACCCACGTCGTCGCGGGCTGTTCAGTCGGCGACGCGTGGCCATGTTTCTCCGCGAGAGTCGATCCGCAATTCCATCTTCCGGAGCTTCACATGGCGACACCCACGATGAATTCAGATGTTTCTCCTTCTTCCTCCTCGCCCCGTTTCACCCCTCTTGCCGGTGAGATCCCCCGGTTGTCGTGGGGAGCGATCTTCGGCGGCACCTTCACCGCGCTCGGAGTCTGGGCGCTTCTCTATTCGCTCGGGCTGGCGCTGGGACTCTCGTCGATCAACCCGGCGAACCCCTCGTCTGCCAGGGCCGCCGGCATTGGCGCGGGCATCTGGTCGCTGATTGCCCCGCTGATCGCGCTGTTCATCGGAGGGATGATCGCCTCCCGGACTGCGGGGCTGGTGGACCGCGGCGCGGGCGCGATTCACGGCGCCGTGCTCTGGGGCCTGACCACCGTTGTCGGCGTGGTGGTGCTCAGCTACGTGCTCGGCTCGGTGGTCGGCGGCATCGTTGGAGCGGGCACCCACCTCGCCACCGCAGCGGCTCCAGCGGTGACCTCTGCGGCACCTTCTGACCCCAACACCCTGATGAACGAGGCCAGCAAGGGACTGCAGCAGGGCAAGCAGCAGCTCAGCCAACTCGGCGCTCAGGCACAGTCCACCGCGCTGAAGGCAGCCGATGGTTCAGGCAAGGCGATGTGGGGCGTGTTCGCCTCGCTGTTGCTGGGGCTGATCTCCTCGGTCCTCGGGGCTGCATTCGGGGTGACCCGGCGTCAGCGCGCGGCGGCAGTCGAACGGGTTGTGGTCCCCTCGAAGGGGACCAGCGGAACTGGCGGGCGCGAAGTGTACCCCTGAGGGTTCTCGGGCCAACATCCGGTCCCCCTTGGCCTTGCGGGTGGCCCCGAGAAGGGGTCACCGCTGTCTTCGGGGACCGGTTCTATCTGTCACCTTGGTCTCCGGTCCGTCACCGTCGCAAGTCGTGCACGGGAGGCAGACACGGGGGTGGGTTCGTTCTCGACTCGCGGGGCCGTTGTCGCAAAGACCGGGGTCGCGAAGATGATTAGATTTCTGGGCAACTTTCACGGCATCTCGCAAGGGCTCGAACAGCAGGCCCGCGGCGTACCAGAAGGGCGCGTAGTCGGGACGCACCAGGCCAGAGAGGGTTCTTCTCCCGCTGTCTGCGTAGTCCCAGGGGCACCTGCCGGTGAGCCGACGCAGCAGCCAGCCGGTGGCGTACTCGAGGCCCATGATCGCTCCTGCGTACACCGCCGCTCGTGCAGTCCGCGGGAGAGGCGCGGCTCGAATCGATACCTGCTCGAGCAACAACGCTCCCGCGCGGTAAATCGGGTGCATCCATAAATAGGTAGTGCTCGTCGCCGACGGGTCTTTCCCCCGAAGCAGCGACGAGCCCCCGGTAAAACACACTTCGAGCATCCACCCCACCGACCCGTAGCTGAGAAAGCGAAACCACATGGGCTTCAGGGTGGGGACCGTTCAGACCATCGGATGCGCCGGTTCACTTCTCTGAACTGACCGCAACGTATTCTTACTGCCGGGTCGGGGTGTTGGGGTCCGTGGGCGAGCCGATCGGCTGCTCGCTCCGCTCGACGTCGCCTTGCGATTGCACCCGCGCCTCTTCCCGGCGGACCGTCTCCGAGACCTGGCGGTTTTCCACCCGCTTGTCCTTGCTCACCCGGATCTCCTCCCGCACCACCGGCCGCTTGCGGATTTCCTCGGGTCGGCCCTTGGAAGCCTGGGGTTTGTCCTCAGAGATGCAACAGCTGGGTTCGACGCTTGAGATACGCCCCCGAGCCATCTACGCAGGAGGAATGAATGCTCCGCGCCCTCGCCACTTCTCGATGCTGCGCGACTTCCAACCTGCAGATTTCCTCACCTTGGGGAACGGCTTTGCGGGCATGGGCTCGGTGCTGGCCTCGCTCAAGTACCTGGTCTCTCGCGACGCCACCTACCTCTGGTGGGCGTTCGGGCTGCTCCCGATGGCGCTGGTGATGGACGTGCTCGACGGCCGGATCGCCCGCATGCGCGAGGAAGCGTCGATTCTTGGCCAAGAGCTCGACTCGCTCGCAGACCTGGTGTCGTTCGGGGTGGCGCCGGCGGTGCTCGCCTTCTCCCTGGGGATGCAGGGCGGTGCCGACGCCGCGGTGCTGCTCTACTTCGTCGCCTGCGGCATCAGCCGGCTGGCCCGCTACAACGCCACCGCGGCGAAGCTGTCGGACCCGAGCGGAAAGGTGCGCTACTTCGAGGGCACCCCGATTCCCACGTCACTGCTGCTGGTGTTGATTCTCTTTCTCCTCGCCCGGGCCGGAAGGCTCGACGCCGAGCTGCCGGGAGGAGAGTGGAACCTCGGCGTCCGGTTCCACCCTCTGGTGCTGATGTTCCTGATCAGCGGCAGCGCGATGATCAGCAAGACGCTGCGGATTCCGAAGCCTTGAAGCAAAGGCCTTCTAGAGGACGAAGGTCGGGTCGCAGGCGAAGGCAGGGCAGCCAAACTGTCCAGCGGGCCAGCTCGTCAGTGAGTAGCCTTCGCTGCACGCGGGAAGGTACTGCGCGCACATCCCCGGCGTGACGCAGGCGTCGGGGAGGAGGCACCGGTCGCCGTTGCGAGAGTAGGTGCGCGTGGTGCCCGCGGGGCATTGCTGGAGCTTGAAGCGGGGACAGAAGCTCATCGTCTGCGGAATCGGCAGATAGATCTGGCTGACGTCGAGGACCTTCTCGGCGCCCCCGGGGAACTTCTGGCCCGAGCGGAGACGGCCAGAGACGATCGCTTCCCGCTGCTCGACCTGCTGGAGCAGCCACGTCTCGCTGACCAGATTCTTCCGCGCCCGGTTCACTGCCACGGTGCTGAAGGGCGTGGGGGTGAGGATGCTGAGGAGCCGCTTCGCCATCAAGTTGGGGCAGGGGGCCGTGATGCACCGGATCGCTGGGTTGCGGTCTTCCACGGTGTAGAGGGTCTCGGTCGACAGCCGGGTGAGCCCGGGTAGACCGCGCCAGGCGGCGAGCACCTGAAGCGCGCGGGTGTGAGAGGCGGGGTCGATCGGTCCGAGCAGGGCCTTGAACAGCAGCTCTCCTGCAGGGGCCTCGAGAACCTTCTGCACGCTGACGTCGTCCAGCCCCGACTGAGAGAAGTCGAGCTCGCGGACGTAGACGGCCGTGCTTCCGTACGACGGGGCCCGAACGAAGTAACCCCCGCACATCGGGGAGGCACACTTGCGCGCATCTCGTTCGACCAGGGCAAAGCCTTGGACCGTCGCGCTGAGGGACGCTTCCTGGGTTGCCTCTTCACCGGCGATCAGCGCCTCCGGTTCTGCCGACTCGAGCGGCCCACCGCACGCCAAGATTCCGAGACCCACCCACGCCACCAATCCAACCCGCTGAAACACGTTCATCGGCTTCCCCACTCTGTTGCGCACCTGATGTGCGCTCATGTGCGACGAGGGAGTACAGTCAAAGGCGCCGGGAAAGCAAGCGACGTGCGGCCTTGAGAGGGCAGTTTCGAGAAGGAGGGCGTGGCGCGTTCAAGCCTTCGGTGGGAATCCGGGAGCACCGCCTCGGACGCGGCGGGATTCCTCGAGGGGTGTTTCCAGCCGCTCCGCAACCCGGGTGACCAGCCCCCAGGTGGATTTCTGCTTCACCCAGAAATCGGTGAGCTGAAAGGTGGCGTCGGAGTGAATGCCTCCGAGCAACCCGCTCGCTGCCGCCTCGCCGAAGCCTTTCCAGATGAGCTTGCCGGTGATCACCGCCGCGTCCCCGTAGACCTTGCCGTGGCCCTCCTCGAGCGTCAGCTGCTCGCTGCAGAGGAGGGGAACCGCGGCGAGCCACTCTGACCGCGAAAGCGCCTTGCCCGCTCCGCGGAAGGTGAAGTCTGCGGCCAGCAGTCGCTCGAGGCCGGGCAGGTCTCTCGAGCGGAGCGCGCCCTGGAGCGAGAGCAACTGTCAGACCCTGCTCGGCGGCCTCTTCCAGCATCCAGGTCCCGGTGCTCCCCGGCATTGAATAGTCGGTCACCACCAGGTGGTAGTGGTGCTGTTGAAGCAGCCGCAGACCCTCCTCCGCAGAGGCAGCGGCGGTGACCTCGAAGCCCTCGTCGGTCAGCAGCTCGGCCAGCGCATCGCGAATCGCGAGGTCGTCTTCGACGCAGAGAACACTCCAGCCCAGCGATGGTGCCATTCGTGCGACGCCTTCGTCCCGGTTCAATCCGAGACAAAGGTGTCGGTCCGCTCGGTCACCAAGGCATGTAACAATTCGCCCAAGTGGTGGCTTTCACTCAACCGGTGGTGCGACCGGCGGACCCGTCAGGCCTCAAAAGAGGTCGCCGCTCTCGGCGATGGTCTGGTTCCAGACCGTGCCGTTGGTGAGCGTGTAAGTGATGCTCTTGAGGGCGACCAGGCCGTTTCCGTCGAGGTCACTCATCGCTTCGACGATGATTACCCGCGCGCTCACCGAGTTAATCACCGTGAGGTGATAGTGGAAGCGAACGTTCCCCTCAGGAGTGAACCCGAGCACGTTCCAGCCCGCAGCGGCGGGGTCGAAGGTCTTCTTCCCCGCAATCACCGGGAGCGGAGGATTCCAGTCGCCCACCAATAAGGTGCCCCCGCCCATCGGCAGCTGGTTGTGCTCGTTCTGGTAGTCTTGAACCAGGCGGGCGATGGTGGCCATCATCGCCTCGCGCTCTGCGCACTTTGCCCTCAACATGAAGGTGGTGAATATCGGCATCGCGAAGGTGGCGAGCACGCCAATGATGGTGACCACCACCATCAACTCGATCAGCGTGAACCCGCGTCTCAGCACTCTCAGCTTTTTCGAGTTCATGGATTTTTACCCGCTTCCTTGCCAGTGACCGCGGGCTTGGGCGCGCGGATGATCGCGAATTGACCAGGGCCGACTTCCTGGAGCGTGGCGCCACCGGATTCGACCTGCTGTCGAAAGCGCGCCAACTCAGTGGGGTCCATGGTTTCTCCATGGGACAGGTGAACCATGGTCACCGGAGCCATGTTGTCTTGGGCGCCGATCAACTGCGTCGGAGCACCGGGCGGGTGCAACGGTCGCAGCTCGGGAGCGGTGAGAATGCGGTGAATCTGGAAGCCGACAGCCAGCACTACGACCACCCCGAGGATGATCAACTTGGTGTCCACCTTCTTCCCGGACGATGCGGCGGCTTCGAAGGTGACCTTGGTGGCCGTCTTCGGCGGCGGGGGGGCGGCATGGTCGTACTTGGTCCAGGCGGTCGCAGGCCCTTCGAGTGACTGGCCGGCCACTCGGTGAAGCGCCTCGGAGAAGGCGACCGCGTCGCGGGCGAGGACCTCGCGGGTGGCGGCGATCGCCGCGCGAAGCTCGGAAGGCTCGATCTGGGCGTCGGCGGTGAGCCGGGCGAGCACCCCGTCAATCTGGGTGAAGAGCACGTCCGCGGCAGTCCCGTCGACGGCAGTACCCGGAGGCGGCTCGAGCGCGAGCGCGAGGCTGACCCGGCAGCGGGTGAGCAGACCGGTCTGAAGTCCCGAGGCGTTGAACGGCAACGCTCCCCCCCAGGCCGCCGTGCGTTCGGTGGAGTTGAGCGACTTGATGAACGTTCGGGTCGCCTCTTCCATGCCCGGGGCAGGTTCGACCGCGCCGCTGAGAATTTCGGCTGCCGCTTCGAGCGACGGAACGTTCGCCGGCCAGTGCTCCCCGGCCGGAGCAGCGTCGGGGACGACCGCCATCGATGCCGCCGGAGCGGGAGAGGCAGTCGCTGAGTCACGGGCAGTGTTTTTCTGCATTGTCGAAAAGACCCCTCGGTTCAGACAATCATAGGCAGAATGTTTTACTTGCACCAACTCTCAATTTAATTTTGACATATGTATGTATTTGATGTGGATGTGGGTGTGATTGCCGTGCCGGAGGGGAACATCGGGTAGGCAACTGTGGTTGGACCCGCTAAGAGCCTATCCCAGTAGGCCGATA
>JAYUUC010000431.1:0-4278 GCA_043755105.1 Myxococcales bacterium | reverse complement strand
AGCTCGTCCTCGGTGAGACCGACCCGCTCGGCGGTGAATGGCATCACCTGCATCAGGCCGATCGCCCCGCTCTTCGATTTCGCCTTCGGATTGAAGTTTGACTCCCGGCGGATGATGCCCTTGACCAGCGCGGGTGGCACCGGGTGGATCGGCGCCACGTCGGCGACGGCGAGCGCGATCGCCACATCGTATGCCTGGTCCGCGGGCACCGCTTCGAGCAGCTCGTCGAGGGCCTCGTAGCCCTTGGCTTTCTTGGGCGGCTGCAGCCACGTCGGCAGTGCCCGCGAAGGCGCCGCCACCCGCGCGGGAATGCTGGGTCGGCCGTACTGGCGCTCGAGGAAGGCGTCAATGTTGTCGGCGTCGGCCCGGGACGGCTTTGCGGCGAGCACGCTGAACGCAGGCGCCCGGCGTGGCTGCTGCCCCGAAGGCTCCTCGCTGCTGGAGTGGAGCAGCTCCGCGAGGGTGTCTTCTCCGGGTTCTGGCGAGGGTTGGGAATGGGGGGCGGGGGTTGGAGTCGCGGTCGGAACGGGGAGGTGTGCCGACTTCGGCCGAAGCAGCGCAAACACCCCGAGCCCCAGCACGGTCGCCCCGACGGCGATCGCGAGCACCATCTTTCCTTCCGAGGTCGCCACCGCTTTCGAGGGTGGGGGAGACCGGGACGGAACGACTGCGGCTTTGGGGACCTCGGGCAGCCTCCAGCCTTTTCCGGCCGCGCGAATCGACGCCACCGTCCGCAGCGTCGCCACCTGGAGAAAATCGGGGAGCGACACCGGTTCGATCAGCCCGCGTGCCGATTGAAACTTGAAATAGCCAGCGGCGGAGGCAAACACCGGGGCCAGGTCCTCCGGAATCGTGACCGTCAGACGGTCGTCCTGCTCGACCCTCCCCGCACGAGCGCCCAGGAAGGGAGAGCCCCGATTCCAAAGGTTGCCAGCGCCTTCGAGCCCGAAGCCACGCTCGCGCGCGAACGCCGCTGCGCACGTCAGCACCAGCTGTTCGGGGGAAAGCCCCAACCCCTTCGCCGCCTCGTCGAGAAGCGCGCGGTCGGAGACCGGAAACAGCAGCTGGACAGGCGGGGGAGCCATCGCGAGAGAGCTTATGCCACACCCATGCAGGGGGCCTGAGCTCGGTTCAATGGCGCGTCTGTCCCGCGCCGATCAGATCGGTCGAAGGCGCGACGTTTCCCGTCAGCAGCGCGAGCAGCTCAGCGGTCCCCAGCCGCCCCGCCTGGTCCTTGCCTTCGAGCAGGTCGTTCACCAGCGCCCGCTTGTCGGCGTGCAGCTGCAGAATCTGCTCTTCGATCGTCCCCCGGGCGATCAACCTGTACACGGTCACCGGCTTTCTCTGGCCGATCCGGTGGGCGCGGTCCGAAGCCTGGTCTTCCACCGCCGGGTTCCACCAGGGGTCGAGGTGAATCACGTTGTCCGCACCGGTGAGGTTGAGGCCGGTTCCACCCGCCTTGAGCGAGATCAAGAACAGCGGCGCATCGCCTTCCTGAAAGCTCCGGACCCGCCGTTCGCGTTCCACGCGAGGGGTGCTTCCGTCCAGATAGACGTAGGGAATCTTCCGGGCATCGAGCACCTCGCGAACCAGCGCCAGATGCGAGGTGAACTGACTGAACACCAGGGCGCGGTGCCCTTCGGCCGTGAGCTCGTCGATCAGCTCAAGCAGACGCTGCAGCTTGGCGGACTCCAGCTTCGAGCTCGAATCGTAGAGCCTCGGATGTGAGGCGAGCAGCCGCAGCCGGGTCAGCGCCGCGAGCACCTCGATTCGCCGCTCCTGTTCCTTCAACTTGCGGGTGGGCGTTTCCAGATCGGACAACAGCGCCAGTCGCGCGTCTTCATACAGCTGCCACTCCTCTGCGGAGAGCACCACCGGCACCCGGATCTCGGTGCGCGGCGGCAGCTCGGTCTCCACCTGAGACTTGGTGCGCCGCAACAGAAACGGCTGCAGCACCCGCGCCAGCGCCGGTGCGGCGGTGGGGTCGAGCTTCTTTTCGATCGGATTGGCAAAGCGTGCCCGGAACGCCTCCCAGCTGCCGAGCAGGCCGGGAAAGACCACCCGATAGAGACTCCAGAGCTCGCCGAGGTGGTTCTCCACCGGGGTCCCCGAGAGGGCGACCTTGAAGTCTGCTTGCAGCTCGCGGGCGGCCCGGGTTCGGTGGGTGGCGCTGTTCTTCAGAGCTTGGGCCTCGTCGAAGATTACCGTCGAGAAGCGCACCGCCTTCAACCGCTCGAGGTCCCGGGTGAGCAGGCCGTAGCTGAGCACCAGCACGTCCTTGGGCCCGAGGCGCTCCAGGGTTCCGCCCCGATCGGTGCTGTCCGCGTAGTGACGCAGCCGCAGCGACGGAGCAAACCGGGCGGCCTCGTCAATCCAGTTGAAGCCCACCGAGGTCGGCGCCAGCACCAGCGCGGGCCCCAGCCGGCTGCGGTCGAGCAGCACCGCGAGCGCCTGCACCGTCTTGCCCAGCCCCATGTCGTCGGCGAGCACCGCCCCGGCGCCCCAAGACGCCAGCCGGGTCATCCAGCGAAACCCTTCGGCCTGGTAGTCGCGCAGCTCGGCCTGCAAGCCTCGGGGGACCCGCGGCTTCAGTTCCTTTGCGGCGAAGATTCGTTCCATCAAGGAACGCCAGGCCGCATCGGAAGAGATGTTCGCCCCCGATTCCGCCAGCGCGTCGAGGGCCTCGGCCGCCGACGGCCCCAGCTCGACCCCGTGCTTCGAGACGAAGGTATGGTCGGCCAGCCGTTCGAGATGGCGGCGGAGGACTTCTTCGATTTCGAGATAGGAATGGCCCGAGAGCTGGACGAACTTTTCCTTCCGTCTCGCGGCATCGAGCAGCACTGCGAGCTCGACCCGCTCGCCTTTCACCGAGAGCCCTCCGAGCGCTCCGAACCAATCCCGGCGGCGCTCCAGGGTCACCTTCAGCGAAGTGGGAGCGGCCGACCCCACCAACTTCAGCGGCTCACCGGCCCACTCCAGCGCCGGCTTGGGGTCCAGGGCAGGGTAGGCCGCGAGCAGCCCCAGAGCTCCCTGCGGAGTGGCGAAGAGGAAGTCGAACTCGCTCTCGCGTTCAGCGTCTTCGACCGGCAGCTGCAGCAACAACGCCCGCGAGGCGGAAAGCTCGGCGGGGAAGTCGCGAACCGCATGGAGCGACTTCGTCCCCCGACGCCCATACACATCGCGCACGCCCTCTCCGGGCAGATACGAGCCGCCTTCGGGCAACGGCCGGGTCCGGACCTGAAGGCGCACCGAGCGATCGGATTGGAGCTGGAGCTGCAACACCCCGTCGGCACGCGGCACCACCGCCTCTCCCATCACCGAGCGGGGCATCGCTACCGGCAATCGCGTCGAGACTCGCGAGAGCTTTTCCACCAGCGCCCCATAACTCTCGGGAGGAAACTCGTCTCCGTATTGAACCAGCGTGCTGAGCACGGATCGCAGCTCGACCGACACCTCGAGCACGCTCAGCCGGCGCGCACCGCCGTCCCAGAGAAAGAGGGCGTCATCGGATCGGGCCTTCAGCGCCTGGTCGCGTAGCGCTGCGGGCAACGGCGTTCCGTCCACCCCTGCGCGCAGCACCACCGAGGTGGGTCGCTCTTCCGCCACCAGGCCCACCTTGACGCGTTCCACCCGCACCGACTGCTCGGGGGCCTCATCAAGGAAGACCCGGGGGTGCTCGGCGAGCGCCAGCAGCAGCGACTGGGTGGCCTTCCCTTGCGTGCTCGCACAGAGCTCGGCGATGCGCACATCCCCTGGCGTCAGTGCGCTGCGCAGCTGCTCGAGCAGCCGCGAGGGCGCGATGCGGGCGCCCGACGAGGTGCCCCGCCCGCTCACCCGGTGGAGGTAGGGCAGCACGTCGACGCCGTACCCGTCGATGATCTGGAGCCGCCAGGAGATCAGCGAGCTGCTGCTGGCGCGGCTGCCTTCTTCCAGAACCCCTTCGAGCGCTCGCAGGGTTCGCTCCCAGGGAGCGCGCGCGAGCTCTTCCAGCGCATGGGCTCTTTCGCCGCGGGTCGGAAGCTGTAGCCAGGCGAGGGCGGTGTCGACGGCCTTCAGCGCGTGTGGACACTTCTCGGCGCCGCAGCTGCAGATGGCGCTGGCCCGGGGCCCGCTGAGCGTCAGCCTGACTTCGGGGAGGATCAACCCGTAGCCGAGCCGCGAGTCCGGCACCCAGCGGCGATCATCGTGGAAGACGAAGCCGGGGAGGGCGGCGCTGAATTGCAGCTCCGCCGGCTTGAGGGCGGTTTCGAGGACCACCGGCACCTCGGCCGGAAAGCT
>JAYUUC010000430.1:0-4289 GCA_043755105.1 Myxococcales bacterium | reverse complement strand
ACCTCGATAACCCGAAAGACGGCGACCGCTTCGTCGTCGGCGTGAACCACTACGGCAACCACGGCGGCACGTCGGACGCGAAGCCGCACGTGAACGTCTACTGCAACGGCGCCCGCGTGCTTTCGATTGGGTACAACCCCGCGTCGGGTCAGACGGCGTTCCCGCTGATGACGAAGCAGGGTGGGAATACGACCGGCGACTTCTGGACGGCGGCGCTGATCACCGCGCACCTCGACGGCGGCGTGCTGTCGAACTGTGACGTCGCGACGGTTCCTTCGCACTTCGCGGATCCGACCCGCGATGGGCCGTCGCCCGATGGTGGCGGGAATGCGATCTGCGTCGACTCGACGGCGAACCTGACTCCCACGCCCAACCAGTACAACTACGCGAGCCACAAGTTCGTCGACCCGGGCAGTAAGCAGGGGCTCACGCCGGGGACGCAGCCGGTGACGCCCGCGCAGTGGTGCAAGCACTAGGTTTCGGGGCAGTTCAACCCAGGCTTGAGCGATTACGACAAGCGTCGTAGAACCGTCGCGATGAAGCGCCTGCCTGCAGTTCCCGGTGGAGATCTCGAATACGCGGTGCTGGTGGCGCTATGGGACCTCAAGCGGGCGTCAGCGCGCGACATCTACTCTCGCGTGGGAGTCCCCAATGGCCTCGTCTACACCACCGTCGCCAAGGTTCTCGACCGCCTGCTCGTCAAGAAGTTGGTGGCCCGCGAACGGAAGGGAATGGCGTTCATCTACCGGCCGGGCCCTGCCCGCGAGGTCGTTGAGCGGGCGCGCGCGCAAAAGGCGCTGATCGGCTTCTTCGGAGCCGAGCGGCGACCCGCGATGGCTGCCCTGGTCGAGGCCGTTGAATCTCTGGACCCTGAACTTCTCGACGAGCTCGAAAGCGCGGTGAGACGCCGGAGGCGAAGCCGTGGACCGTGAGATTGTTTTTCTGGTGCTGGTTCTGCTCGTCAGTGGCCCGTTGTTGTTCGTCGGCGGTGTGGTTCGGCTCCGCCCGCCGCGTGCTCGAAGCGCCGTCCACCTCGAGCGGCTGCGCTGGACTCAGCTCTGGTTGGCACTCACCCCGGTGGCAGTCGGCGTCGCGGCAGTCGGCGGTTGGGTGCTCGTCGAGCCGGAAGATTCAGAGGTCGTTCCCTGGGTGCTCTTCGCCGCGGCGGCGCCCTCGCTGTTCATCTGGCTGCGGGCCGGCACGCGGGCGGTCTGGGCGCTTGGGTCGGCTTGCGAGGTGAAGACCGCCGCAACCATCGGCATCCTGTTCCCCCGGGTGAAGATCGCGGCAGGTTTCCGCGACCGCCTCGATGGCGCCGCCCTCGCTGCTGCTGTGGGCCACGAGTTGGCTCATGCTCGCCACCGCGACCCGCTGCGCCTGTGGCTTGCCCAGTTCGCGGTCGACCTCAGCTGGCCAGCGCATCCGGCGCAGACGCGCTTGCGTGCGTGGCGAAGAGCTCTCGAGCTTGCTCGCGACGAGGAGGCTCGGCGTGCCGGCGTCGAAGGCGAGGACCTTGCGTCCGCGTTGATGGCCGCGCTGCGGGTCTCCCAACATCACCCGTCGGCGCCGGCCGCCGCGCTGACGGGAGAGGAGGCGGCGCTGCGGCAACGGGTCCGCCGTCTGCTGCACCCCTTGCCGCCCGTCGAGAAGCAGTCTCTTCGAGTCCTGCCGTGGCTGGCATTTGCCGGCCTGGCCGCCACCGCTGTGCTGGGGGCCACCTACGGAGAGGCCGTCGTTCGCCTCCTGCTCAGCGGAGCCTCGTAGCGTGCCGACAGTGCTCGACGTCTCCTCGACCCTTGGGCTGATCGCTGTCGTTGGCTTCGCGGTGAACGAGCTGCTCGGCCTCGCGACCTGGGCGAGGCTGAAGTTCCACCTGCCGCTCAGGCTCCGCTCGAAGGTGAAGGTCGGGCTCGTCACTCCGTTCAAGCTGCACAAGTGGCTGGGGTACTCGCTGGGGTTGTTGGTGCTCCTGCACGTCGCCATCATCCCGCTCGATCCCGAATCGGGTTTTACGTGGCTCGACCTCGCGTTTCCGCTGTGGACCAGGCAAGCCCCTCGCCAACATGTTGGGGGCGGCGGCGCTTTGGTTGCTGGCCGGGGTGCTGCTCTCGTCGTATTTCCTCAAGCGCCTCGGCTTCTCGGTGTGGAAGAAGCTGCACTACCTGAACTACGCCCTGCTGCCGTTGGTCCTCGTTCACGGCGTGATGACGGACCCGCAGTTGAAAGACCGTCCGATCGACTTCATCGACGCGGAAAAGGTTCTGGTCGAAGTCGCTGGTCTCGTCGTGGTGGCGGGAATCGCTTTTCGCCTTCGGCGCCGGGCGCTGCCGCCAGCAAAGCGGGGAACCGGCCTTCCTCTCGTGCTGCTGCTGCTGGTGTGGCCGCTTTCTCTTCGGGCGGAGGAAGGCTGGCGGCTCGACCCGGACAACGGGCTGGTGTGGACCCACGGCGACGCGCGGTACGCGGCCTGGGCGTTCGCGCAGCCTGTCCAGAGCTTCGAGGGGCCCAGCTACTGGCGTCGCGCCCGCCAGGGGATGTTCTTCGAGACGCCTCGGGTCGGGCCGCTTCGCGCCGCGGCCGTCTACGAAGTGGACTTCACCGACAATGACTTCTTTCGGCAGGGTCCGGCGTGGAAGATTTTCGAGAACGCTTTCATTTGCATCCAGCACGCCGACGACGCGAATCGGTTCCGCATCCTCTACGGCGAGAACACCCATATCCTGAGCAGGGAAGACAACCTCTCGAGCGGCAACCTGCCCACCGTCAACCGCTCGATCGTCCTGGAGAGCCACGGTTCAGTCCATGCGTTCGGTACCCAGTGGGGTGGGCAGGTGCGTGGCACGCTTGGAGACCGGGTGACGCTAATGGCGAGCGTGGGGGACAACACCGGCTCACTGAATCAGGAACAACCGCACTTCGGCGCGCTCAATGATTTCGCCGCGAAGGCCGTCGTCGTTGCGTCTCGAAGCCAGAGGGCAGTGCTCACCCTGGGGGCGACCGGGGACTTCACCCCGCGCACTTACGATTCCCGGTTCGTGCTCGGGACAGCGCTCGCCGCGACGCCCGTCATCGACGCCCCGGTCGGCGGCAGCAAGCTGACTGGCGAGCTCGACGCCGAGCTGGTGCTGAAGGGCGGCCCGGTGCCGATGGTGCTCGAGCTCGAGTGGCTGCTGTCTCACTTCGCAGCTTCGGGCACGCGGGTGCACGGCGGGTACGTGCAGGCGCTCGCGCAGGTCTACACGTCGGCGGCGATGGGCGACCTGTGGCTCTTCCTTCGCCCCGAGTTGGCGCAGGTCTCGTTCCCACTTTCGCGGCGTCGACGGTCACCGCCGTGCGCGCGGGGCTCGATTGGAATCTGCCGCTCACCGCCCAGCGGGCCAACCTGCTCGTCGAGGCAGCGGCGAACTTCGCTGGGGGCGACACGGCCTTGTTGGTCCGCACCCGCGTCGCCTGGGAATTGCGGCTGATGCTGCGGTTCTCTCTCACCCGCCACGCCCGGCGATGACTCCGAATGCGGCTGGCCCCGCTCGGCCCCGAAGCCCGCTGCGTCAGATTCCACGCACCATCTGGGCGCTCGGCTTCGTCAGCCTGCTGATGGATGTGTCTTCGGAGATGGTCCACAGCCTGCTGCCCCTCTTCATGGTCACCACCCTGGGGGCGAGCGCCCTGGCGGTGGGGCTGATCGAAGGGCTGGCCGAATCCACCGCCCTGATCGTCAAGGTGTTCTCCGGAGCCTTGAGCGACTACCTGGGCAAGCGCAAAGGCCTGGCAGTCTTCGGCTACGCGCTGGGCGCCCTGACGAAGCCGCTCTTCGCCCTGGCGTCCTCGACGGGCCTCGTCTTGACCGCCCGTCTCATCGACCGGGTCGGCAAGGGAATGCGCGGAGCGCCGCGCGATGCGCTCGTCGCGGACCTCGCTCCAGCCCACCTGCGCGGGGCGGCCTTCGGCCTGCGTCAGTCGCTCGACACGGTGGGTGCCTTTCTCGGGCCGCTGTTGGCGGTGGGGTTGATGCTGCTGTGGGCCAACGACTTCCGCGCCGTCTTCTGGGTCGCGGTGGTGCCCGGGCTCATGTCGGTCACGCTGCTCGTGTTCGGCGTGCGCGAGCCGGGGGCCCAGCAACGAAAGAAGCCGGTGAACCCGATTCGCCCAGAGAACCTCCGACGCCTTCGGGCTCCGTACTGGTGGGTGGTGGTCGTCGGAGCTGTCTTTACCCTCGCCCGCTTCAGTGAAGCGTTCCTCGTGCTGCGCGCACAGGAAGGGGGCGTGCCGATCGCGCTGGTGCCGCTGGT
>JAYUUC010000429.1:0-4290 GCA_043755105.1 Myxococcales bacterium | reverse complement strand
GTGCATCTGGTGGCCACTCAGCGCGAAGCGGGCGAGCGACTTCAAGAAAGCGGGTCCTGTGCGCGCAGAAACGACCCCACGCTCGGACGCGCCTCCCTTTCCGATGTCCAGCACCCGCACGTCCATACCTGCTGCGGAGAAGGCCTGAAACAGCTGGCGGACGTGGACCGCAATGCCTCCTTGCGGGGGCGGATAGTCGCCAATGAGGAGGAGCTTGCCGGAGCGCATCAGGCGGTCCTTCTTCGCATCAGCCCTGTGACCACACTGGCGGGGCGAACGCCGCTCATCCACAGGACTGCGAGGTAACCGAACCCGAACATCAGCCCCGCGACCGCGAGGGGGACGATTCGAAAGAGAAACGAGTGGGGCAGACCGACGAACGCAGTGCCGGAAACAGTGCGAAGCCCGACCACTCCCAGCGCAGCGGCTGCGGCGGCGATCGTTGCCTTTCCCAGCTGGGGCCACGGGAGGACATCTCTCAGCCTCAGCTCCACCCCGGCCGCGGGGTCAGACAGTGCAGCGGGGACCTTGGCAAGCAGCGTTCCCTTGCCCACAAGCTCAGCGATGGCCCATGCAGAGATGCCACCGATCATTCCGAAGCGGTTCACCCCGAAGTAGACGAGCGGCACCGTGACTGCTGCCTTGAGGACGTAGGAGAGAAAGATGTGACGGGTGAGGTTGCGGGCCCGGAGCGTGCCGTCCATCGGCAGGACCGCCAGCGGAATGCCCACCAGACAGATGCGGAAGATCGGGACCGCGGCGAGAAACTTTTCTCCGAACACCGCGGCGATGAACTCGGGTGCTGCAGCGAAGAGGAAGGCCGCCAGCGGCAAGAAGGCATAGGCGAGCCTGGCCGAAGCTTCCCGAAATGCGGCGGCTGCCTCTCTGAGCTGGCCGGACTTCTCCAGCTCGCCGATTCGAACCATCAGGACTTCGCTGGTCGGGGTGTAGAGCAGGTCCACCAGCGGCAGTTGAAAGCAGCCCACCGCGTAGAGTGCGAACAGCGCAGGGGACACCGTGCTCGAAACCATGAACTGGTGCGCATACTGCTGCGGAATGCTGAAGAGAATCGCCGCTCCGAACGGGGCCGCGTAGACCAGCTGTCGCCAGAACAGGCGCGCGTCCCAGAGCGGTCCGGTTCCCCTCCCTGCCATCAATGCCCAGGCAGCCGCAAGCCGGGCCAGCGCCCAGAGC
This sequence comes from Myxococcales bacterium, assembly GCA_043755105.1. Classification (GTDB taxonomy): domain Bacteria; phylum Myxococcota; class Myxococcia; order Myxococcales; family Myxococcaceae; genus JAYUUC01. Next base: position 3,096 of record JAYUUC010000429.1, on the reverse strand, counting down.
ACCATGCCGGTCATCATTCCGTGCAGGCCAAAGCCAAGCAGCACTGGGACCGTCAGCGCTGACGCCCGAAGGCTGTCCGAGACCAGGTAGGTGATCGCCGACTGCCGGGTCTTCCCCTGGCTGGTCATCGACAGCTCGAGCGGGAAGGAGCCGATCGCGCAGCCGCAGTAGAGCGCGAGCTCGAGTCGATGCTCGAGAAGCCCAGGGTTGTTGAGCATGGCCGCGATCAGCGGCCCGAGGAGGAAGAGCGCGAGCCCGGCCACGGCACCGGCGACGAGCAGGTAGATCAACGTCTGCCCGAAATAGGTGCGCGGGTTCTCCACCCGGGGCACGAAGAAGTAGAGGCTCTGGGCAACTCCGAACGGGAGCACGTAGTAGAGCGTCTGCGAGACGAGGAAGATCTGCTTGTAGGTGCCGTACTCCGACAGGCTCATCACCCGGGCGAGCACCAGCGGAATGCAGACCGTGATGCAGGCTGAAATGAACCGGGCCACCACCAGAGGCCCGGCCTTTCCCATGAAGGATCCACTCGCCACGCCTACCTGCCTTCCGTCGCCGGGATCAGCTGTTGAACCTGGGACCGCTTGCCCATCACCGGGTGACTCATTCCAAGGACGCCGAAGACATCGTCGAGATGGCAGGCGGTGAGCGCACTCGAGTAGCCAGCGATTCCCTGGCTGAAGTTCTCCCACAGCACCTTGCGCTTGAGTGAGAACGGGTCGCCGTTGATCGAATTGGGGAGATCCTCGGTGGTCACTGCCGAGCGGAAGCCGTGCTTGACCAGGCTGGAGATCACCTCTTCGGAGTACCAGCCGTTGCAGTAGGCAAAGTCGCGCACGGGCCGACCGATCTCTCGCTCGATGGTCTCCTTCGAAGTGCGGACCTCGAGATCGACGACCTCGGCGGGTTCGAGGGTGAGCACGCTGTGGCCGACCGTGTGCGCACCGAAGTCGAAGCCGTCACGGGCCATGCCGCGGACGTCCTCCCAGCTCATCACGTCCCCCTGCTCGGGGGTGACCTCGGAGCCCTTGCCGAGCTGTTCCTCGAGAGCGTCGATCACCCTCCCCAGAACGGCGCTCGGATGGACTGCGATGAAGTCGTCGAGTGCTGAAGAGGGCGAGAGCCGACCCGATAGGATCGGCTCGAGCAGGGCGGCGGCCTCGGGGAGCATTGTTCCGTAGAACGGCTTGAAGCGCCGGATGCGGCAGAGGTTGACGAGGTGGTAGAGCCGGTCGTGGTCGAACCGCCGCGAGGTACCCACCAGTCCCACCGGAAGGTAGGTGATCGCGGGCACTCCCATCTGCTTCAGGACCGGAACGGCGTACCGGAGCACGTCGCGGTAACCGTCGTCGAAGGTCACCACGAAGAGGTCCTTGGTCGCTCGACGACGACCCGCCATCACCTCGAGCGCGTCGCCGAGCGAGACGAACTCGTAGCCGGCGGCGTGGGCCTCTTCGAGATGGCGGTGAAAGGTTTCCTGAGAAATCAGCAGCCCAGGAATCGAGCGCTGCAGCTCGCCCGTGAAGTCGGCGACTACCCGGTGGTAGCTGACAATGTTGATTCGCCGGCCCCCCGAGGAATGGCGGCGCCAGGCAGACATCGCCTTTCGAATGCCGGTGTGGTGGACGACGCCTGCGGCCACGTCCTTCATCACCCGTCGAACGATTCCGCCCATGATGTACCTCCCGCCCCTCGACCTGCTTTGCACACCGGGTGCCACCCTCTGAAGAGGGCTTCCCTGCCCCCCAACTCTTTGGAGGAACGAGGCCGTCACTGAAGCGGCCCCGTAACTTCTACCGGAGCCCGCCTGAAGAATTTCCACCAGGCCGCACCATCTGGTTTCAGACGGTCGATTCCGCAGGTAGTGTGGGTGCTTGCCTGCAGAAGACGCCACGGCCGCGGGAAGTACGCTGGCCTTCGACATTCGCGACGTGAGCAAGCGGTTTGGACCTCGCTGGGCCCTGGCACGGCTGAGCTACTCGATGCCGAGCGGCGCTTCTTTGCTGCTCACCGGGCACAATGGCTCGGGGAAGAGCACGCTGTTGAAGATTCTCGCCACGGCCACGTCGCCGACCGCGGGAACGATCCAGGTGTTCGGCCAGGACACGATCGACGAGCGCGAACAGGTGCGGGCGCAGTCGGCGCTGCTGTCGCACTCCAGCTTTCTCTACGAAGACCTCACCGCCGAACAGAACCTGGTGTTGCTGGCCCGGCTTCTCGGCCGACCTTCACCGATCGATCAGGCGCTGACGCTGCTGGTGAAGGTAGGCCTGGGAAAGCGGACGGGAAGTCCGGTTCGGCAGTTCTCGGCCGGAATGCGCAAGCGGGTGGCGATCGCCCGTCTGTTGATGAAGGCCCCTCGATTGGCGCTGCTGGATGAGCCGTTTGGTGAGCTCGACCCGGCCGGCATCGCGCAGATGGAACGGACGATCGAGGAACTGTCCGCTTCCGGAACCTCGGTGGTGCTGGCCACGCACCTGGTCGAGCAGGGCCTGGCGCTGACCCAGCATCGGCTTCACTTGCAGGACGGACGGGCGGTGGCGCCATGAAGGTCGAACAGGGACTCGCTCCCGGTCTGTGGGGGACGGCCTGGGTGCTGCTGCGCAAGGACCTGCTGATCGAATGGAGAACCCGCGCCCGCCTCAACGCGCTGTTCTTCTTTGCGCTCGCCACCCTGCTGCTGTTCTCGTTCGCGCTCGGACCGGACACCGCCCTGTTGCGGAAAAACGCCGGCGGCTATCTCTGGCTGGCCGTGCTCTTTGCGAGCGTGCTTTCGCTGGGAGAGTCGTTCCGCGTGGAGGTCGAAAATGGCTCGCTCGATGGGCTGAGGCTGGCCCCGGCCGACGCGCGCGCGATCTTTCTCGCCAAGGCGCTGGGGAACGCGCTGGTGCTGCTGGTGCTGGCGCTGATGCTGCTGCCGGTGATGGTGGCGCTCTACGACGTGTCCTTCACCGAGGGCTTTGCCAAGCTGCTTGCCGTGCTGGCGCTGGGCTGCCTGGGAATAAGCGCTCCGGGAACCGTGTATGCAGCGATCGCCAGCAATGCGCGGGCACGGGATGTGTTGCTGCCCCTTCTGCTGTTCCCGTTGCTGGTCCC
>JAYUUC010000428.1:0-4292 GCA_043755105.1 Myxococcales bacterium | reverse complement strand
GTTACAGAACAACATCCACGGGCGGTTCAGAAAGCCTCGGCACCCAAGAGTACAGACCTGACGGAGACACGCTCCTCGCCGTAAACGATGTGGCCGTTTCTTGGGCGAACCAGTGCCTCCCCTCGTGTACGACGATCACCCAACTGCCGCTGGATGGCGGGTTCCCGACGAAATTTTTCAACCAGCCGGCGACGGACCTGGTTGCCGCTGGAGAGAATCTCTTTCTCATCACCGCTGATTGAACTGGATCGAGAAAAGCGCGAAGGGCCTGGAAGTCAGGGAGTGGACGCGCAGTGGTGGAATCCGGAGCCTCGCGCACAGAACAGGGTTTTCCACCGACCGGCTGAAGGTCGCCGGCGGTTACCTCTACGGGATGGACACCGACCCCCATTGCAACATGGATTTTTCCTTCGTTCGCATGCCGCTGGCAGGGGGTGAGATCGAGTTGCTCCCGAATGTTCATGCGGATGAGTTCTTCGTCGACGGAGACTTCGTTTATTGAGTTGAAATGACTTTTTCAAAGGAGCTCCGGATGCGCCTGCGACGTCGCCACCTTTTCGGTGCCTCTGGGGGAGTCACCCTGGCGGACCTCATGCCCGGGACGACGGCGGTGTACGTGACCCACGACGAGCAGCATATGTACTGGTCGGCGGGGACGAGTGACGGAGGCGGTGCGGTTTGGCGCTTCAAGAAATAGCGGCCCGTGGACGCTTCGCGCAGCTTCGATCGACTTCCCCAAATCTACACTTTCACAATCACTTTGAGGCCGAACAGCTTCACGCTGTTGTCGGCCGCAGTCGCCGCCACCTGCTCCGGGTCGAGGCCCTTGAGCTCGGCTATCTTCCTCGCCACTTCGACCACCAGCGAAGGCTCGTTCTTCTTGCCGCGATGAGGGACGGGGGCGAGGAAGGGGCTGTCGGTCTCGACCATCAAGCGGTCGAGCGGCGCGAACTTCACTGCCTCTTGCAGTGCTTCGGACTTCTTGTAGGTGATCACTCCCGAGATGGAGAGGAAGAACCCCAGCGCCAGGTAGCGCCGCGCCGCCTCGGTGTCGCCCGTGAAGCAGTGGATCATCCCCCGCTGCATCCTCTCTTCAAGCAGGATCTGGTGACACTCGTCGTGGGCATCGCGGACGTGAATCACCACCGGTTTGTCGAGCGCGAGGGCGAGCTGGCACTGGCGGCGGAAGACCTGCTGCTGCACCTCTCGCGGCGATCGGTCGTAGTAGTAATCGAGCCCGGTCTCTCCCACCGCGACCACTTCCGGCCGGGCGCAGATCTCGGCCAGCGTCCGGAAGTCGGCCTCGGTGGCGACCGCCGCGTCATGGGGGTGAATGCCCATCGTGGGGCTGAGAAAATCGGGGTGCTTCGCGGCGACGTCGAGCGCATCGCCGAAGTCGCCCGGCTTTTGCAGCTGACCCACCACCACGGCGTGCACAACCCCGGCGGCACGGGCGCGCGCTATCACCTCTTCGGTGATTGCAAAGTCCGCGCGTTCGAGATGGCAGTGAGAATCGATCAGCCGCATCTAAACCTCCCGCTACTTGACCTCTGAACCCGGAGCCAATGGACCGGGGTCGACCAGCGAGAGTTCCTTGCCTCCCGCCCCTGCAGCCAGAAGCATGCCTCGGGACTCGACTCCCCGAATGGTGCGGGCCTTGAGGTTCGTCACCACCACGACCTGGCGCCCCACCAGCTGTTCCGGTGCGTAGGCCTCGGCAATGCCGGCAGCGATCGTCCGCGGAGAAGGCTCACCGATCTCGACCGACAGCTTGAGCAGCTTGTCCGCCTTGGGAATGCGCTCGGCGCTGAGAATCTTTCCAACCTTCAGGACCACCCGGGTGAAGTCCGCGTACTCGATCTCCGCGGGCTCTGTGCCAGCACCTGGAGCCGCGACGCTTACCGCCCCGGCTCCAGGCGAGGCCTGGGTCTTGGCGGAGGCTGGGGTGGCGCCTCCGGGGGGAGTCGATGGCTGAAGGTTCGCTGCTCCGGCTCCCGCGGAAGCCTGCGATGTCTCGGGCACAGCTGCTGCTCCTGCCGGCTTCGCTTCGGGCACCACGATCGCGCTCACCTGGTCTTCCTCCAATCGGGCGATCAGCGGAGAGGGCTCTCCGATCGCCTGGGTTCTGTCGAGCAAAGGGTAATGGGCCGACGACATTCCCGCGTAGCTCAGCGGTCGGGCCTTCAGCTGGTCGAACAACTTCTGCGACAACCGGGGGACGACGGGCTGAAGCATCCCGGCGATCAGATACGCGACCTCGGCGGCATCGGAGAGATCGCGACGAGCAACCTCCGGCTCTGTCTTCACCTTCTTCCACGGGGCATGGACAGTGAGGAACTGATTCGCCGACTGCGAAATCTCGGTGATGATCTTCACCGCCGCGCGGTAGTCGATTCGCTCGAAGGCAGCACGCACCTCGGCGGCACGGGCGATCGCGTCCTCGACCAGCTTCCGGCCGGGACCGTCCCCAGCAGGAGCGAGTCTTCCCTCCAGCGGACCGGCGATCATCGACAGGGTCCGGTTGGCGAGGTTGCCGATGTTGTTGACCAGGTCTGCGTTCACCCGCAACCGGAACTCGTTCAGTGAGAGGTCGAGATCCTCCGGCCCGGGCCCGAGGTTGGCGGCGTAGAAGAAGCGCAAGTACGCCGGGTCGAGAACGCCCAGATAGGGCCTGGCATTGATGAATGTCCCCCGGCTCTTCGACATCTTCTCGCCATTCACGGTGAGGTGACCGTGAACCACGATCCGCTCCGGACGCTTCAGCCCCGCGACCTTCAATACCGCCGGCCAGAACAGGGCGTGGAAATAGACGATGTCCTTCCCGATGAAGTGCACCACCTTGGCATCGGAACTCTCGCTCCAGTACGCGAGCGCGTTCTTCGCCTTGCCAGTGGTCTTGGCCCACTTCTCGGTGGTCGAGATGTAACCGATCGGCGCATCGAGCCAGACATAGAAGAATTTGTTGGTCTCACCCGGGATGGCAAAACCAAAATAGGGGCCGTCGCGGCTGATGTCCCAGTCCGCAAGACCTTTCTCGAAGAACTGCTGCAGCTGGTTCGCCACCCCGGTGTTGATGAACCCGGGAGTGCGGAGCAGGTCGCGCAGAAATGCCTCCTGCTGCGAGAGCCGAAAGAACAGGTGTGCCGACGAGCGTCGAACCGGCGGCGTTCCGCAGAGCGCGCAACGGGGGTCGATCAGCTCGGTCGAGGCGTAAGCCTTCGAGCACTTCTCACACACGTCGCCATACTGATTGGTGGCGCCGCAGTTGGGGCAGGTGCCGCGGATGAAGCGGTCGGGCAGAAAGCGCTGGTCCTTCTCGCAGAAGGCTTGCTCGATGTCCTTGCGGTCGATCTGACCCTGCGCGCGCAGCCGCTCAAAGATCAGCTCGGCGTAGTGCCGGTTCTCCTCCGAGTGAGTCGACCCGAAGCAGTCGAACTCGATCTCGAAGTCGGCGAAGTCCTTCTGGTGCTGCTCGAAGAACCTCTGCACGAACTGCTCGGGCTTGACCCCTTCCTTGGCCGCGTTGAGCTCGATCGGCGTCCCGTGGGTGTCGTCGGCGCAGAGGTAGATGACGTCCTCGCCGCACGAGCGGAGGAAGCGCACGTAGATGTCGGTCTGGATGTACTCCACCAGATGTCCGAGGTGGATCGGACCGTTCGCATAGGGCAAAGCGCTGGTGATCAACGTCTTGGTCGGCAACGGCGTACTCGCTTCGTGGGGAGATAAGGGGGGCGGAATCTAACCGCCAAAGGGCATCAGGCGCTTCTTCTCTTACCGCTCTTGCTCTCGGCGAATGGTGGCCATTCCCGAGTCCCAGGGTGCCGTTCCGCCACACACCGTCCACAGGAGTCGCTCGACCACCATCGGCCCTCCGCCCAGCTTCACCGCGAGGTCCGCTTCGGCACAGGCCACCAGCGCCCGAAGCAACTCGGAGCGCTTGAACTTCGTCGCCGACTGCATGCCCATGAAGGCAGCGTAGGGGTGCGGCACCCTGCCCTTCGCCGCCTGGGCCTCGGCCTCGATCTGAGGAAAGATCCGCGCCTTGAAGTCGTCGAACGAGCGCGGAGGGCGCCCTCCCGAGAGCTGCCCCAGCCGCTCGTGGTTCATCAGCAGCGTTCGGACCAGCGACGTCACCGCCCCCAGCAGCACCAGCGGGTGGGAGCCCTGGGCTCCCGCCTCGCGGACGTAGTTGAGCGCTCCTTGCAGATCGCGCTTCTGCACCGCGTCCGAGAGCTCAAGGTATTCCTCTTCGCGGGCGCGGTTGATCAGCAGTGCAACGTCGGATTCTTCAA
>JAYUUC010000427.1:0-4302 GCA_043755105.1 Myxococcales bacterium | reverse complement strand
TGGCGGACGCGGGGACTCCGCGACGACGCCCTGGGCCTCCGCGAGCTCAGCCCGCAGGTCTCTCTCCCGAATGGCCCTGGCCGCCTCGCGCCGCCCCGCCTCCTCCGCTGCCCTGGCATCCTCGGCTCTGCGACGGGCGCGCTCCGCCGCGTCCTGCCGCGCGGCAGCATCCTGCCTCGCCACGGCCTCCGCGCGGGCGCGCTCGGCCGCTTCACTCTCCTGCCGCAGCTCCTCCCGCTTCGCCTCGGACGCGAGCACCCTTGTGATGTTGCCTGCCTCTCCCTCCGCCTTGGCCACGAAATCGCGCTCCAGGCCAAGTCGTCCCGGACTCAAACTCTCATGCAGATCACACACGCGCGCCACGGCGCGAACGGCGGCGTCGACTTGCTCGACGAGTGCATTGAGCCCCCGCGCCGCGTGCTGCCCCTCGGGGCTGGCTGACGCCGCGAGCGCCGGGACCCGACTGCCGCCCCAGTTCTGCAGAGTCGTGCGCAGGCTGCATAGTCTCCCGTGAATCACCGCCAGCTCGGATAGCTCCTGTCGTGCTCGGTCAGCGGCAGCGTGCGCGGCTGCGCTTCGTGCGCGTTCCTCGTCAGCCTCCGCGGCTCCTTGGGCCGCAAGTCGTCGGGCCTGCGCCGCCGCCGCGTCTGCAGCGCGCGCTGCCGCCTCTGCCTCGATGGCAGCGGCGACGCGCCTGGTCTCCTCCTCCGCCTCCTGTCTGAGCTGCGCCTCTCGCTCCTCTCGCTCTGCCGCCCGCTGCGCCGCCGCCCTGAATTTTCCGACGACGTTCCTTGCGCGATCCTCCAAACGGCCGATCGGCTCGGCGAGCACGGCCGCCATGTGCGTCCCGTCGATCGCCGCCAGCCTGAGTGTTCCGTGCAGGGTGGTGAGGCGCCTCTCCAGCTCCTCCCGCAGTGCGGCTAGCTCCGCGCCGAGATCGACCCCCGCATCCGGGAACGCGGCCCAAGGCGCCAGCTGCCCGTGTGCCTCTCGCAGCCGCGAATAGACCGCGACCAACTCCCCCGCCCGATCCATCATCCAGGCATCGCGCGCCTCGGGCCTCGCGATCGCCTCAAGGTCATCCAGATACAATCGGGTCGTCATTGTCCAGGAAGACATCCCGCCCCTGATCCCGGCAGTCGATGTTCAATCGCGACGCTACCTGCCTCGCTTCAGGTTCTCAAGCATCTGCCTCTGCTGCCTGATGTTCTCCTCCATGCCTCGGGCCATTTTTTGCAAGGTGCCGGAGAGCTGCTCGAAGTCCTTCACGCTCGCGTCCACCTGCGCGGCGTGACCGTTGATAATCTCCGCGAATGCCTTGAATTGCGGATCATCCCAGTGACGATTCAGCTGCTCCGTCTGGGTCTTGACCTGCCCGTTCAGGGTTCGAAGCTGCTCGGACCACTGATGCAGCGACCGCGCAAACTGCTCGACTTGCTGCGGCGAAACTTTGAGTTCCATGGGCTCTCCTAACCGACACGATGGCATGTCACGGCGCTACCAGACGAAAGACAGAAGGCTCCCCGCCGCCCGTGACCCGCGCCGCGAGCGAAGGGTGCTGCAAGGCCGGAGCCCGTCGAAATGCAAGCGCATCGAGGGTCGACTCGTCGCAGCAGATGCAGTCGTCGCGCATGCCTGACAGCAGCTTCGGGCTCGTCGCGACGAGGACGAGCAGCCCAGGAAGGCGTTGCCGCAGCGCGCTCACCGCATTCTCGGCCTCGTAGCCATCGCTCAGGACCCGCACGACGACTGGGCCACCGGCCCCGCCCGCATCCACCGCCTCGATGCTCGAGAGATCTGCCGTCGTGCACTCGCCCACCGTCAGTCCCGAATCCCGCGCCGCTTGGTGCACGCTCCCAAGCAACATCTCCAACTTTGAGCCGGTCCCCAACAGGGCCACCGTGGACGGTCCCGCAAGGGGGCTCGACACGCCGCGAGGAGGCAGCTCTTGGGACAATCCCCAAAGGACGTCGCCCGCGGGCACGACTCTCCGGCGCGCCTCCGGGCTGAGCGTGACGGGCGTGTCGGCGTCGTAGATGAACGGCGGACCGAGCTGCTCTCCCCGGGGCGAGCCCGCTGCAGCCAGCTCTTGCACCACCCTCCGAATCATCGCCAAATCGTAGTTTGCGGCCCGAAATTCCGCGTTCCCTTCCACCGCGCCTTCGCGCTCGTTTAGTACGGCCTGCCCCGCGTGCTGAAATCTTGATGGCAGATCGTTACCGTGTCCGAGGAAGCGACCACACTCGGACGGCGAAAGCTTCAAGCAGACGCGGGCACCGAGCTGACCGAGCACCGAGGTGTTCAGGCTCATGTCGGCGAGAGACTGGCTAGCCAGCAGGACATGGATCCCAGAGGAGCGGCCCCTACGAATGAGATCCTCGAGTACATCACGCGCCTCGGCGCGGTTTGCGAGTAGCACCTGAAACTCGTCGATAACGACAAGGAAGCGAGGGAGCGCAGCACCGGTGGCCCGCCGATACCCCGAGAGGTCCTGCATCCCGGTGTCCTTGTAGAGCGTCGCCCGACGCGACATCTCGCGATGCAAGGCTCTGAGGACTTCGAGGCCGAAGTCGGACGATGCGCCCAGGCTGAGCGCGAACAGGTGGGGGAGAGAGCGGTAGATCGAGAACTCGGTCCCCTCTTTGTAGTCGAGCAGCACCAGCTGCAGCTCGTCGGGTGAATAGCGCGTCGTGGCTTGGGAGATGATGCCATGCAACAGCACTGTCTTGCCGGTACCCACCGCGCCGCCGATGAGAGCGTTGAACGTCAGCCCCCCACCTCCGAGCCTGAGCTCGACCTCCCTCGAACCTGCGCGACCCAGGGGGACCGAGATGCCGTCGCTCGTGCTTTGCCGCCATCGCTCCCCCACTGCCGGGAGCGGGATCGCGATGCTGGGCGGACGTCCCGCGGCGAGATGACGACGGCAGTTTTCGGCAACGCGTTCGAGGTCGTCGACCTCGAGATCGGCGACCACCTCGAACGCCTCGTGCGCGGCTCCGTCGCGGGTGTCCAGGCCTGACACGTCCGCGACCTCGAGGCGCGTGGCGCCGCCCGCCTGGCCGCCGACAACAAGGACACGAGGGGAGCTCTTCGTCAGCAGCTGAGCCTCGTGCTCGCCGGCAACACCGTCGCCGACGAGGATGAGCTGGACGCCCCCCTTCACGCCGATGTCGTCGCGGACCATCGACGCCAGGAGCTCGGCGGTATCGCGCTGAAGATCGAGCGTGGTGCTCGCGACGAAGACGAAAGTGAACGGCCTTGCCGCATCGGGGCTCCGCTCATTGAGTTCGCCGAGATTCTTCGCGCGGAGGCCGAGCGCATCGATGTTTTGACGGAGCGCCGTCTGGACCTCCCTCAACTTCGCCGAGACGTTCGCCTGCTCGGTGACCAGATCGAGCTGAGGGACAGCGGCCTTCAAGACGGCCGCACGGCTCCCAAAGCCAACGGTATCGATCGCCACGAGGCGGACCAGATCCGCGCGCAAGCCCGCGATCACCGAGAGGAGGATCTTCTGCGCCAGGAGGAGTGCAACGTCTCGACCCTCCGCGTGTTCCGACCGAAACGAGACCGATGTCGCGCCGCCCCAGCTCACCAAGGCGGGGTAGCTGTGCTGGTGCAAGTACGAGGAGACCCAGCTCGCGGCCTCCTGGTGGTGCCACCGCTCCATGTGGGCGCGTTCGATGCGCAGCTCACCCACGCTGAGTGATGGGGGGAGCCGGACTTGCGCACCCACGGCATCATCCTGAACGCCGCGGTGGGCAAGCGCCCAGGCGCGTCCGCCGCCCTCGAGAAGCGGGTCGAGCCATGCACGTCGCCGTCGATCGAACTCCGGTTCGAACGTCGAGGGATCCACCCGGGCGGCAACGGACTCGAGGAAGCCGGGCCCCTCGGCCACGGAAGACGGTGCGTGAGCGGGGTCCGGTGCGGATGAGCGAGGGCGTGGGGGCGACACGGACGGAACACTATCAGCCACGTTCCGTCCCGGCGCGCCAGAGCGGCGACGCGATCCCTCTTTCGCCAGACGACTTCCGCCGTGGCGGCTCTGATCTGGGGGGTGGCGGGCTGGTCCCGGGGTGCGGCCGGGATCCTCCCCGCAGAGGAGCCAGCGCATGAAGTTCACGCCCGAGGGAAGCCGCTCTCAGACCCTGCTCGCATCGCCTTTCCCGTGGGAGATCATGCAGCTGTGGGCCCTCGCCGATGCGAGTCCCTCCGATGCTCCTTTCGCGGTCGGCCAGCTGCGTATCGTCAATGCGCTCGTCGAAAGTCAGCCGGTCGCCGTCACCGCCGGGGGGCCTCGGCCGT
>JAYUUC010000426.1:0-4307 GCA_043755105.1 Myxococcales bacterium | reverse complement strand
TCGAGCAGTTGATGGTTGGTGCGATCGATCAACCGCACCAGGTTCGCCAGGCTCGAGGTTGCCCGGCCCGAGATGAAGGCATACCGGCTGCCCACCGCGACGCTGTTGCCGGGGCTGGGGCCGATCTCGACGAAGCTGTCAGAGCTCAAGGAAGGCTGGTTCCCGTCGAAGTTGGCGACGTAATAGTGGGGAGCATGGCTGTCCCCTGCGAATTGCAGATGGGTGACGAAGACCGCCCCGTCGGCGCTCACCCCCACTCCAATCGGCTGTCGGGCCCGAGGCAAACTCGTCTCGGGGGTGCCGCCGTCGACCGGGCTCCGGGCGAAGCCGTTCAGAGAGGGCGCTCCCTCGACGCAGTTGTTGCTCCCGAGATCCGGAACACAGCGCACCGTCGACCCGCTGACATCGAGGGTGTACAGCTTGTCGCCTTCGGACCGAGCGGGGAGGAAGAGTCGAGCGCTGCCGGAGCCGAGAGGCAGTTTGCCCAGCTCGCCGCCGAAGCTCTGGACGTAGGCGAGGTTGGATTCGGTGGTGTTGAGCTCGGCGATCTGCTTCGGGCCTGACGGGCTCGCGGGAGCGCCAAACGCGGGGAGCCCGCCGTTGCTACCGCCAACGACCGACAGGTCCACCGCCACCACCGAACCGAAATCGAAGCGCTTGTCGAAGTTCGAATTGGAGACGTAAAGAAAACCGTCGGCGGACTCCGCAGAGGCCTGATGGGCGATGCCGGTGGGGAAATAAAACGCGCCCGCAGGAGGAGGGTTGGGCGTCTTCGGCGGGGGACAAGCCACCAGAACTAGGGTGGCCACGGTCAATAGGAGGGGGCGTTTCAAGGGGCGCGCATACTAGGAACCGGCCTCGACGGAGGGCAACCTGAAAGCGTAGACCCGTCGGCGAATCGAGAGGGCTGGCCCCATCTGGCTCCACTTGGGTCAGGTAGCTGCAGGCTCGGCCTGGATCTTCGAGAAGTCTGCCACCTGGTTGAACAGGGTGCCGATCTCGGTGAGAAGGCGGATCCGGTTCTCCCTCAGGTCTCTGTCCTCGGACATCACCATCACCTTATCGAAGAAGGTATCCACCGCAGGTTTGAGCCCGGTGATCTGTTTCAGCGCTCCGGCGTAGTCGTCGGTGCCGATCAACGTCGCCACCTTGCCCCGCGCGTCGGTGTACGCGCTGTGAAGGTTCTTCTCGGGCTCGTCGGCGAACTTCGCCGGGTTGGCTTCGCCTCCTGCGACGTCCTTGCCCTGCTTCTCGACGATGTTCGCCACCCGCTTGAAAGCCGCCGCGAGCGGCAAGAAGTCCGCACGGCCGACCAGCTCGGACAGCGCATCGAGCCGCTTCCGCGCCGACACCAGATCGTCGAACCCAGCCGCCAGCACCGCTTCGACCACATCGGCCCGATGCTGTTCCGTCCAGGCGGCCTTGAGACGGGCTCGGAAGAACTCCATCACCTGCTCGGCCACCTTCGGCTCGCCGGCCTTGCGCTTGAGGTCGGCCACCTTGGGTTGCAGCAAAGCAAGCGCCTGGTCGACTGCGGCTCTCAAGCTGTAGCGATAGCCGCGAGCAATGCTGACGTTGATGATTGCAAGGCAGGCGCGTCGCAAGCCAAACGGATCTGCAGCACCGGTGGGAATCTTTCCAATCGCGAAGATGCCACAGAGGGTGTCGAGCCGGTCGGCGATGCCCAGCAACGCACCCGGATCAGAGGTCGGCAGCCCATCGGTCGAGCTGCGGGGCAAGTAGTGCTCGTAGATCGCCACCGCGACGGCCTCGGGCTCGCCGCTTGCCCGCGCGTACTCCCGCCCCATCACCCCTTGAAGCTCGGGGAACTCGCCCACCATTCCGGTGACCAGGTCGGCCTTGGCGAGGGCCGCGGCTCGCTCCACCGTCGGAATTAGCACTGGCTTGCCCACTGCCCGGGTCAAGTGAGCCGCCACCACGGTGAACCGCTCCACCTTCTCGGCATAGCTGCCCAGCTTTCCCTGCCAGACCACCCGCGGCAGCTTCGCACATTGATCGGCGAGCGGCGTACGGCGGTCTTCATCGAAGAAGAAGCGGCCATCTGACAGTCGAGCCTGGAGCACCCGCTCGTAGCCCCTCAGCGACAGCTTCTCGTCCCGCACCGGGGTATTGGACACCGCGATGAACTTCGGAAGCAGCTTTCCTGCGCCGTCCACCAGCGAGAAGTAGCACTGATGGCTCTTCATCTCCTGGATCAGCACTTCCGGAGGAAGATCGAGGTGCTTCGGATCAAAGCTGCCCACCACTGGGCAGGGAAGCTCGACCAGCTGGTTCACCTGATCGATCAGCGCTGGGTCATCGAGCAGCTTGCCTCCCGCCTTCACCGCCGCCGCTTCCACTCGTTCTACCAGCTGGGCGCGGCGCCGGGCGATGTCCACCACCACGTGGGCCTTCTCGAGGGCCACTTCGTAATCATTCGCCGAAGCCAGCGCGATCGGCGCGGGCGCGAGGAAGCGGTGCCCGAGGGTGGTTCGGCCGCTGCGCACGTCGGCGAACACCACCGGCAGCACCTCCTGACCGAGCAGCGCCACCAGCCAGTGCACCGGGCGCGCGAAGCTGAGCTCGACGTCTCCCCAGCGCATCGACTTGCGGAAGTTGATCGAATGGACCACCGCGTGGAGCGCTTCGATCAGAATCTCGGCCGCAGATCGTCCCTTCTCCTCGACGGTGGCACCGAGATACTCACCCTTGGCCGTCTGCACCTTGAGCAATTGCTCGACCTTCACCCCCTGCCCTTCTGCGAATTTCTCTGCCGCGCGGGTCGGCTTGCCGGTGGCGTCGAAGGCGGCCTTGTAGGAAGGCCCCAGCACCTCGCGCGAGAGGTTCTCACTCCGCGCCGCCACTCCCGATACCCGCAGCGCCAGCCGCCTCGGAGTGCCAAGGGTGCGCACCGCGCCGAACGTCAGCCGTGCTCCCTGTGCCTTCTCTCCGAACACCCGCGCCATGTCCTCGAGGGCGGGTCCGACGAAGGACGCCGGCAGCTCCTCGGTTCCAATCTCGAGCAGCAGTTCCTCAAGCACGGCGGGCCTCCTCTTCCTTCTTGAAGGTGAACGTCTTCCACATGTCGGAGGCGGGCTTGCCTTCGAGGATCGGCAGCTGCTCGCCGACCGTCCATGCGGTCTTCAACAAGGGAAACCCGAGCTTCTGACGCATCTTCAAATATCCCTCGGCGCAGAGCCGGGCGTTGTCCCGCACCCGCTTGATGAAGGCCGCGCGCTCGGTCACCGAGATCGCTCCCCGCGCGTCGAGCAGGTTGAAGGTGTGCGAACACTTCAGCGCGTAGTCGTAGGCAGGAATCGGAAGCTCGCGTTCGGTCAGCCGCTTGCATTCCTTCTCGTAGGCATCGAACAACCCGAATAGCATCGCCGGGTCGGACTCGTGGAGCGCGTACTTGCTCATCTCCACCTCGTTGGCGTGAAACACCTCGCGGTACTTCACTCCCTTCACCCACTCGAGCTCGAAGATGTTCTCCACGTTCTGCAGGTACATGCAGATCCGTTCGAGGCCGTAAGTGAGCTCGGCCGCCACTGGCTTGCACTCGAAGCCGCCGCACTGCTGGAAATAGGTGAACTGGGTGATCTCCATCCCGTCACACCACACTTCCCAGCCCAGACCCCAGGCGCCGAGGGTGGGCGATTCCCAGTCGTCCTCGACGAAGCGAATGTCGTGCTCGAGCGGGTCGATCCCGAAGGCCCGGATCGAGTCGAGGTACAGCTGCTGCACATTCTTCGGCGCCGGCTTGAGCAGCACCTGGAACTGATGGTGCTGGAAGAGGCGGTTCGGATTCTCGCCGAAGCGCCCGTCCGCGGGACGCCGCGAGGGCTG
Source organism: Myxococcales bacterium (assembly GCA_043755105.1). Lineage (GTDB taxonomy): Bacteria > Myxococcota > Myxococcia > Myxococcales > Myxococcaceae > JAYUUC01. Next base: position 461 of record JAYUUC010000426.1, on the reverse strand, counting down.
CACGTAGGCCACGTTCCACGGCTCCGGCCCGAGCGCATGGAGGAAGGTCGACGGAGACATCGTGCCCGCGCCCACCTCCACGTCGTAGCCCTGGCCGATGATGCAGCCTTGCTTCGCCCAGTGGTTCTGGAGAGTGAGGATCAAATCCTGAAAGTACATGGCGGTCCCGTTCAAAAGCGAAGCCGCCGACTTTGGAGCGGACGCCCCGGACCGTCAAGGACGCCCTGCGGGTCAGGCCAGCCAGGCTTCGGGGCGAATCGCCTTCACCGGGTAGACCCGGGGCCTTCCGGCAATGCCCTTCAGCTCGACTTCGCGGCCGCCGTCCGACACCACTGCGTTCTGCACGCGCTCGAAGGTCCGGGGGCAGATTAAGACCTCTCCTTCGGCGGCGATTCCCTGCAGCCTCGAGGCAAGGTTCACCGAATCGCCGATCACCGTCATCTGCCGTTGATGGAGCGCAC
>JAYUUC010000425.1:0-4313 GCA_043755105.1 Myxococcales bacterium | reverse complement strand
GCGGGCCCGAGGCGCCATTCTGCTCGCCCGCATGCGCTCTTCTATCGCTTCTCGATCTCGCTCGCGCAACGACCGCGTCACTTTATCAGGGCAACACGCCTGCTTTGCCCTCGGGCAAACAGTCGACTCGAACCCGGGGACGTGGAACTACTCCCGTCTCAACAGCAGCGCTTCGAACAGCTGGCAGAAGCCGCTGCGGGCGAGCGGGTTGGGAAAACGGGGGGAGCCGATCTGCGGAAATTCGAAGTGGAATACCCGGGTGAGGAAGGGGTGTCGGGCCTCGAGCTCCTCCTGGGTGAAGGCGAGCACTGGAAGTGAGGGGACCAGTCTGCGAAGGCGCAGCAGGTCCGCGTAGCTGGCCACGCGAATGTTCCGATTCACCCCGAGCAGGTCCGCCAGGTTGACCCGCTCCGCTTCGAGGCCGAGCGCCCGGGCCGCGCGCGCGAGATGCCCGAAGTGAATCGAGTGCTCGACATGGTGGCCACTGCCGAGCGGCCCCTCGAGCGACACCGCAGCGGGAGCGAAGTCTCCTCCGAACTCGGTGAGGCAGGCGCTGGCTCCCGGTGCCATCACCCGGGCCAGCTCCTCGACCAACGTCAGCGCTCCGAGGTTGATCAGCGAGCCGGGAGGCGCGTCGAGTCGGTAGCGGTCGACCACCGCCTTGCCTTCCGGGCTCGATGCAGGCGCAACCCGCAGGTCCGCGATCACCTCGTTGGCCAGAAACAGTCCCTCGAACCCACCCTGGGGCAACGGCAGCCTCTCCGCCGAGGCCACCACCGCGCCCGCACCCGGAAGCTGCCGGCGCTGAAGCTCGAGCAGCGGCTCGGAAAGGTCGAAGAAGGTATGGCGCCAGGGCTGCCCGAGCCGTTGCGCCTCGCCGGCCATCGCTGCGGCCACGAAGCCGGCACCGCCTCCCAGCTCGACCGCCTCGCCGCGGGACAGCAGGCCCCGGGCGCTGAGGGCAGCATGGAGCGCGGCCCCGAAGCTGCGCCCAGCGAGCGCGGGGTGAGGGCGGCGGAACAGGTGGGACATCGTCGTCTCCACCTCGTCGAAGCGGGCGCGGGGCGCCACCTTGTCGCGGCGATAACTGCCTGCCGGGTCGCGGGGCGCCGTCACTCGTCTGCCGTGGTGGCCCTGGCAGCCGCGAGCGCGCGGACCATCGCGGTGCTCATTCCCAGCTGTCCTGCCTCTTCCTCCGAGGACCAACGCAGCTCCTCGTAGCCGTGCACCCGGGCCTGGCCTTCTCCTCGCGCCGGGTAGAGCTCGACTACCAGGTCGCGGTGGGTGAGCGTTCGTTTCACGGTCGTCACCCGCGGAGCGATTTCCACCCCTTCGCCGAGCGCTTCGGCGAGCGCAGCCTTGCCGTCGGGTCCTCCAGGCTGAACCTCGACGCACGGAAGCTCCCAGAGGCCGCCGAACAGCCCGCGACCCGGCCTTCGGGCCAGCAGCAGCAGGTCGCCCCGCCGCCACACCGCTGCCGCGAGCACCAACGGTTTGCGGGGCGCCCGGACCTTGGGCACCGGCAGCTCGTCGACCCTCCCGGCCCGCAGTGCCCCGCACCCTTCCCTCAGCGGACAGAGCAGACAGGTGGGCGATTCGGTTCGACAGATGAGCGCTCCGAGCTCCATCAGCGCCTGGTTCAAGTCGCCGGTGCGAGGCCCCTGGACCATCGCCTCGGCGCGCTCCCACAGCTGCACCTCGCGCACCCGGTCCCCGCTTGCCCCTTCGATGAGGAAGAGCCGGGAGAACACCCGCGCCACATTGCCGTCGACCAGCGGCGCTTCGAGGCCAAAGGCGATCGAGGCCACGGCTCCGACGGTGTAGCGGCCAAAGCCGGGAAGCGCGGCGAGCGCGTCGACCGACCCGGGCAATTTTCCCCCATGGGCCTCCACCACCGCTCCCGCAGCCCGGTGCAGATTGCGGGCGCGGGCGTAGTAGCCGAGGCCTCTCCACAGCGCGAGCACCTCGGGCAAGGGCGCGGCGGCGAGCGCGGGCAAGGTCGGAAAGCGGGCGAGAAACCGCTCCCAGTAGGGAATCACCGTCGCCACCTGGGTCTGCTGGAGCATCACCTCGCTCACCCAGATGGCATAGGGGTCCCGGGTCCGGCGCCAGGGCAGGTCCCTTTGGCTTCGGTCAAACCACGCCAGCAGGTCCGCCCGCAGGGCCGCTTCCACCGGGCCTTGAACGGAGAGCGAGCGGACAGGGAGCGGGGCGCGGCGGGCCATCGGCGGCGCACCCTAGCAAAGCCCTGTCGGACCCGCGTCGTAGTATGGGAACCGCGTGCGAAAGCCCCTCACCAACGACTTTTCCTGGTCCAAGAGCCGCCACGAAAAGCTGGGCGAGTGCGCCCGCGCCTACTACTTCCACTACTACCAGTCGTGGGGCGGGTGGGACGCCGAGAGCCCCACCCGGGCGCGCCAGCTCTACGTGCTGAAAAAGCTGAGCAACCGCTACACCTGGGCCGGGAGCCTGGTCCATTCCGCGGTGCGGGGTGCCCTCGAGGCCATTCGCGATGGGCGGACGGTGGAGCCGGCCCGCGCGCTCGAGCGGGTGCACCGGGTGATGCAGCAGGACTACGTCTTTTCCCGCGGCAAGGGCTACTGGAACCAGAAGCACCGGAAGGAGTTTGCCGGCCTGGTCGAGCACGAGTACGGCGAGCCGGTGAGCCCTCCGGAATGGAAGGCGAGCTGGGAAACGGTGAAGGCGGCGCTGGAGTGGTTCTACGCCTCGCCCTGGCTGCCGCTCGCCCGGACCCTGCGGCCGGAGCAGTGGATTGAAGTCGACGAGATGGACTTCGAGAAGTCGATCTTCCACCTCGAAGGGGTGAAGGTCTTCGCGGTGCCCGACTTCGCTTACTACGACGACCAGGGCGTGCCCGTGGTGGTGGACTGGAAGACGGGAAAGGCGCGCGAAGGCTACGACGAGCAGGTCCTGGGGTACGCGCTCTACCTCGCCCATCGCTACCAGCTGCCGGTAGAGAAGATTCGCGCCTCGCTGGTCTACCTCAACGAGGGTGTGGAGCACTCGGTGTCGATCGACGCGGCAGGGGTGCAGCGCTTTCACGCTTACTTCGGTCGCAGCGTGGCCCGGATGCGGAGCTTCCTCTCAGAGCCCGTCACCAACGCGCCTCACCCCGAGGCCGCGTTTCCGATGACCAGCGACCCGGTCGCCTGTAGCCGCTGCGTCTTCCGCCGCGCCTGCGGGAGGGACCGGGTGACCCTCGCGGCAACCGGGTGAACCGGGGAAAGAGCCCTCAGACGAAGCCGAATCAGGGCCCTCTCCTTTCGCCCGTGAAGGGAAGCCGCAAGACCGGTGTCTCCTGCCCGAACAGCCATCGAGAATGACGCCGGACAGGCGCCGGCGCGGGCCTGCTCACACCCGCTGCTTGTATTCTCTCAGGTGGCGAAGGGCGGCCTTGGGGTCTCCGGTTTTCTCGTAGAGGCCGGCGAGGTTGAAGTGGGCATCGGCGCAGGAAGGGTCAGCGGCGAGCGCGCGGCGATAGAGCTCGATCGCGGCAGCGGGCTTCCCCTGGTCTTCGAGGGCCACCGCGAGGTTGAACGCGGCGGTGGGGTCTCCGGGGCGGGCGCCGAGGGCGAGCAGGTAGTGCCGTTCTGCCGCGGGGAGGTCACCTTCGAGATGGAGCAGTCGGCCGAGATTGAGCCGGGCGTCGAGGTGGAAGGGATTGAGGCCGAGCGACTGTTCGTAACAGGCGCGCGCGGCGGAGGGATCGTCGGCTTCGAGGGCGCAACCGTCGAGGTAAAGTTGGTCGGCCTCGCCGGCGCGCCGGTCCGGCAGGGGCAAGGGGATGGGCGCGGGAAGGGCGCCAAAGTCCAGCCGCGCCTGGCCGGAGTGCGGGTTTCGGCGGGGAGAGTGGGTCCTGGGACCGGGGAGGGCCATTGTCAGAGAGGGGGAAGGCGTCTGCTGCGAAGCCTTCGCGGCGGCCCGTCGCTTCAGCGGTTCGGGCACCGGAGGGGCGGGAGGTGCAGCGGTCCTGATTCCAGCCTTGGCGGACTTGAGTCGGAGCAGGTCCATGAAGGTCAGCCGACGTTCCCCGGCCGCCCCGGTGGGGAGCGGGCCGCGGCTGCCGGAAAGCAGGGCCTCGACCCGGTCGACCGAGAGCTGAAACATCGCCGCGGCCGTCTGGACCGATACCCCTGCAGTCGGCGTGGCTGGAATCTCGGTCACGGTGCGGCCCCTTTGCTTCGAACTGTCATTCTATCAGGGGGGGCTGACGCTAAGCCTCCCTCCCATGGAACCCGCGACGCTTCGGCAGATGCTCCTCGGCCCCCCTATGCTGAGCGGGGTGGGGGTGC
>JAYUUC010000424.1:0-12431 GCA_043755105.1 Myxococcales bacterium | reverse complement strand
CGAACGAAGGAATGCCAGCGCCTCGGCCGCACCCGTGAGGGCGGCGGCGCTCACCCCATCAGCCCGATTATCTGCGAGAGCCGGACGCGAAGATCTTTCCGGGGGACAATCGCGTCGATCATCCCGTGCTCGAGCAGAAACTCCGAGCGCTGAAACCCTTCGGGCAACTTCTGCCGGATCGTCTGCTCAATCACCCGGGGCCCGGCAAAGCCGATCAGCGCTTTCGGCTCGGCGATGATCACATCTCCCAACCAGGAGAACGAAGCGGCCACGCCGCCCGTGGTGGGGTGGAGCATCACCGAGATGTAGGGCTTGCGCACCTTGCGGAAGCGGGCAATCGCCGCGGCGGTCTTGCCCATCTGCATCAGGGAAAAGATGCCTTCCTGCATCCGGGCGCCGCCCGAGGCGGAAAACACCACCGCCGGACACTTGAGGTCGTGCGCCCGCTCGAAGACCCGGGTGACCTTTTCTCCCACCACCGAGCCCATCGAACCGCCCATGAACTCGAAGATGAAGCAGCCCACCGAGACTTGCTGGCCATCGATGCGGCCCACGGCGGACACGAATGCATCGTTCTCGCCCAGCGCCTTTCGGGTGGCCTTGAGCCTGTCCTTGTAGCGCTTTGAATCGCTGAACCCGAGCGGATCGAGCGGCTCGAGGCCGGTGTCGCGTTCCTTCAGCGACCCCGGGTCGAGCAGCGCCGCCAGCCGCGCTCGCGCCGACCAGGGCATGTGGTGGCCGCACACCGGACAGACGTTCCAGTTCTTCTCCAGCTCTTGCCGATAGAGGATCTCGTCACAGGAATCGCACTTCGCCCACAACCCTTCCATCCGGGAGGGCTGTTTCTCATCCACTTCGGTGGGGGCGACAACGCGCGGCTTTTTCGAGAACCAGGCCATGGGGAACGCCTAGTGCCTGGGCGGTGCCCCCGTCAACCCAAAGGCGCGCAGTCGCCCAGAGTTTGAAATCGGTCCGGCCGTGGCGGAACATGCCTTACCCCATGATCGCCGACCGCCGCATCGAGCTGGCCCGTGCCTTCACCCAGGGCAGGGTGGAGCTTCCACGGCTGGAGCAGAGCCGGCTCCGGTTCTCACTGGGGACGTCGGTCGCCGACCTGAAGGTCCCTTTTCACATCGCCCGCGACGCCGAACGGATCTTCACCCAGAGTGCCCGTCAGCTCACCCTGATGCTGGTGTCCCGACACCGGGACCTGCTCAAGGCCGAAGAGTTCGACCGGTTTCTGATCAACGACGAATTCGCCGCGCTTCCCACCGCGGGGCTGACGCTGGCGCCGGGCTCAGGTGGCTCGGACGTCCGCAATACGGCGTTCCTCTCCAACAAGCTGCACCCCGCGCTCACCGGTGGGGTGATGGCCACCTGGCTCGGCCCCGGAGGCGGAGGCCGGTCGCTGGTGGCGCTGGTGATCGAGGTGCTCCGGAAAGCTTTCACCGAGATGACCGAGGACCGGGCACGGGAAGAGACCCCGACCCTGGTGGCCCTGATGCTCGGCAGCCTCTTTGGCCAGACCGACACCGGGATGAAGAAGATGGGGCTCTCGGTCGCCCTCGACCGCTACTTCCGCAGCGCCACCGGCGTGGGGTTGTTCCTCGCGATCCGCCTCGGGGCCGAGCGCGCCGCCCGCGACGTCAAGCCGCCTGCGGGGGCTCTGGAGCGGGTCGATGCGGTCCTCAGCCCGGTTCCACTGCTCGGGGGACGGGCGACGATGTTCGGCGGCGTCTGTCAGCTCTACGGAGCGGACCTGGCCTTCGGGGTCCCGCTGATCGACGACGTCCTCACCCGGCTCTCGGCCAAGGAGACTCCCGAAGCGCTGATCGACGCGCTCGCCCTCGCACTCGGGCGCAACGATGAGCACTCCCGGCGGGCAGAGACCGCGGTGGCACTGAGCACGCTGCGTGGAACCAGCCTGCAGCTGGCGCTCCTCGGGGAACAGGGGCAGCTTCCCCCCGAGCTGACCGAGCAGTGCCGACAGCTGGCGATTCGCCCCGAACGGCTGCTCGCGGGGTTCGCTGATGAGAAGGCACGCAAGGAGCTGATCGGCCAGTTGACCCGGGTCACCGGCGAACAATCGAGCACGGCGAAGGCGGCCTTCGGCAGCCTGCTTCTGGCGCTGAAGGGGTTCAAGGAACGCGAGCCGGCGGCCTCCAGCGGCCACTCGCGGGCAGCCGCACGCGGAAGCTACGCCCGGGCGTCGGTCGCCGCGATCTGCGACCTGTGGATGGAACGCGCGGTGGCTCCGGTCCGGGCGCTGCTCGAAGTCCGCTCGGGGACGGAGCTGGAGGGCGGGCTGGAGACCCAGTACGCCTCGGGGCACCTCTACCGGGTCAGCGCGGGGTCGGATCCGATCCTCACCTTGACCGCCCAGAACTCGATGGGGCACCTGTTCGTCGACGTCAAGGACTTCACCCGCCGCACCTCGCTGCTGGGTCAGGTGGCGATCGCCGAGTTCCTCCGCCGGGAGTTCTATCTGCCGATTCTCTCCGCGGCGAAGAACCACTACGGCGGAATGTCGCACCTGCTCGACAAGGGCGGGGTCACCATCAACAACCTCCTCGGCGACGCGATCTCGGTGAGCGGCGGACTCGAAGCGGTTGTCGGGCTCGCCCGCGACATCCGTCAGCTGCTCCTCAACTACGAGCGTCAGCTCGCCAAGGCGGTCGGCACCACCGAAGTGGCGCAGGCGGTGAAAGCGATCGAAGCGGAGTACGCGAGGAAGGCGCAGCAGGCCACCCCCGAGCAGCTCGCGGCGCTGACCTCCGAGCGAGAGCTGGCCCTCGCCCGGGCCCGAGGCGAAGGGTTGGAGGCCGGCGTGTTCATCTCTTTCGGCCCGGCGCCCCTGGTGGTCACCCTCGATGATGAGGTGTTCGGTCACGCGCGGGTGGCGATCGCCGACCGGATCAACGAGAGCGCCCGGGGAACCGCTCGTTCCGGGGGAGCCAGGGCCCGGGCCGATGCGATGCTCGCCGCCGAGATCGCCCGCCGCAACGACCCCAAGTTGGTCCACCCCTGGGCAGTGTTCGTCGGCGCCCCGTTCACCATCTCGATTCCCACCCGCACCGAAGACGCCGCCCGCGCCGCACTCAAGGCCCAGGACTTGCGCGGCGCGATGGTCGCGGTGGCCGAAGCGGTGAAGGCTGCCGTGGAAGAGCTCGGGCGCACCGAGGACCGTCCCGGCGACATCTACAATGCAGGGGCCGCGCTCTCGGAAGAAGCGCTGCTCGCGTACCGCGACGCCACCGGCGACCGAAAACTCTTTCGTGAGCTCGAGGTGATGCCTCAGTCGCTCCACCCCGAGATCCGCAAGCGTTACTACTTTCCTCCTACGCCGGTGCGGTTGCTGCTCGGGTTCGAGCCCCAGAAGAAGACCCTGGTGGAGATCTTCCGCTACGTCGGCCGGGTGATGTTCAAGGGGCTGGAGCGGTCGGGGGGCATCGCCGTCTGGGAGCTGGTCGACGAGGCCGGGGTGGGAAGCCTGCTCACCCATCACCATGGGGTGGAGTGGCTGAAGGGCTGATAACGGAAGGTCAGAACTCGAAGCGCTCGCCCAGCTCGAGCAGCTGCACCGGCATTCCGCGCAGCTCTTCCCTCAGCTCGGCCATGAACGCCGGCTTCAGGTGGTAGAGCAGGACTTCTGCCCCGCGCCGATCGAGCTTGTTCAGCTCACCCGCGAGGGTGTGGGGCGTGAGGTGGCCCGAGGTGTCGGCCAGCCACTGCAGCCGGTTGGGGAAGCTGGTCTCGAGCAGCACGGCCTTGAGGTCCGAAACCCCTCGCAGCACCTGCCACAAGGCTTCGGTGGGGCCGGTGTCGCCACTCATCGCCACCGAGCTGCCTCCCTCACTGATCACGAAGCCGCAGGACTCGACCGGGTGGTTCACCGGCACCGAGAGGATGCTGAAGCGGCCCACCTGAAAGCGGCTGCCGGGCTCGAAGGGCACGATCCGGAGCACCGGGTTCTCCGCGCTGGGAATGCGGGTGAAGTCGGGCCAGAGCTCGTCGTTGAACATGTTCTCGCGCAGCGTCTTCGCGCACAGCGTCGAGGCGTGAACCACCACCGGTTTTTCACGCTGGCCGACGATCAGGTCCGCCAGCAGCGGCAGGTCCTTCACGTGGTCGAAGTGGCTGTGAGAGACGACGATGTCGTCGACCTTGAGCAGTTGCTCGAGCGCAAGCGAGGACGTGAGCGCGCCCGCATCGAGTGCGAGCACCTCGTCGAAGAGGAAGCAGGTGGTGCGGTGACGGGGCAGCTCACCGCCATGACAGCCGAGGACGTCGAGCCTCACCTCAGAGCTCCCCGAATTTCCACTTCATCTCCAGGTACTGCAGAAACTCCTCCAGCCGCTCGGGGTCGAAGACGGTGAGCTGATCGCCCGAGCGAGAGATCAGCGACGCCCGCTCCAGCTTTTCGAGAGTGAAGCGAATGGCGGGCTCCCCTACTCCCAGTTCGCGGGGCAACTCGCGGAGCGAAAAGTCGATCTCCAGCCCGTCGTCGGTGGGTCGACCCCGGGTCTGAGAGGCATGGAGAATGCGCTGGACCACGCGGCTTGCGGGGTCCGAGAGCATCAGGTTCTCGATCGTGGAATCGGCTTCGGCGAGCCGCTCGGCCAGTTTCTTGATCATCCGCAAGGCGATCTCGGAATTGCCGCGGATCATCCCCTCGAAGGTCTTGGGGTCGATCACCAGCAGCTTGGCGTCTTGCTCGACCACCGCGGTGGCATTGCGCGCCTTGTTGGCGATGATCGACATCTCGCCGAAGAACTCGCCCGGGCCGAGCATCGCGAGGACCTTCTCCCCATCGCGAACCTTCTTGGAGATGGCGACCTTGCCGGACTGAACCACGTACATGTCCTTGCCGCCGTCCCCCTCTTTGAACAGCACGGTGCCCTGGGCAAACTCCTTGCCAAACCGCTGAAAGAGGGTTTCCTCGGCGCCCATGAGAGATAGGCCTGAAAGCCTACCTCAGATGGGACGCGGTCGAAATAAACGCCCCGCTGTTCCGGCTTTTACGGGCGTTGCGGGGCGGGGGTGGGAGGAGCCGCCGGGGTCACCCGGGTGGGAGGAGTCGCGGAGGTGCCTCCATCAGCGGGGGAAGTGCCCGTCGGCATGCGAGGTTGAACTGGAGGAGTGCCTGCGGCCGCAGGGGGGACAGCGGACCCTGCACCCGCGGCGTTGGGGTCGTTGGCGATCACGATTTCGACCCGGCGGTTGTTGGCCCGGCCTTCGGCGCTGGCGTTGTCCGCCACCGGCCGCTGAGGCCCGAGGCCGACCGCCTTCATCCGCTCGGCGGGGACACCGCGCTCGGCGAGATAGCTGCGCACCGATTCGGCCCGCTTCAGCGAGAGCGCCTCGTTGAGCGCTGCCGACCCCCGCGAATCGGTGTGGCCTTCGATGGTGATGTCCCGGTTCGGGCTGCCCTTGAGCGCGTCGGCGACCTGCGAGAGCCGGTCCTGGGCGGCAGGAAGAAGGGCGCTCTTGCCCGAGGCGAAAAGAACGCTGCCAGAGAGGGTGATCACCAAACCGCGCGCTTCCTGCTTCACGCTCGCGATCTTCGACAGTTGATCGAGCGCTTCCTGAGCGCGGCGTTCGGCCTCGAGCCGGGCCTGACGTTCGGACTCGAGCTCTTGCCGGGTCTGGTTGAGCTGGCCTTCGGCGGCGAGCCGGCCCTGTTCGGAGGCGCCGAGGCGGTTGTTGAGGTTGCCCGCCAGCTCGAGGTCGCGCTGGGCCTGGGTGAGCTTGCCCTTGGCTTCGTTCGCAGCCCCCCGCGCCTCGGCAATCTGAATCGTCCGCAGAGCGATGTAGGCCTTGTCGGTGGCCTCGAACGACTGGGAACTGTTGTTACTGGCCCACTCGGCCTGCTTGAGCGCCTCGGAGGCCTTCTGCACGCCGGCGCGGTCGTAGGTGGGGGCGCTGCCCTTCTCCATCTGGGCATAGGCCTCGCGCGCCTCGAGGAGGCCGCGATTGGGGAGCCCACCGGTCGCGCACCCGAGGGTGGCCGAGGCGAGCAAGGTAAAGGAGGCAGCACGTCGCGAGAGCATCTTCATCGTCATCACCATGGAGTAGAGCATCGGGTTACTGACCCTTGATCGCCTTCACCTGGTCCATCACCTTCTGGGCCTCGGCGCGGGTGGTGTCTTGGTCGGCCAGCGCGATCGCCAGCTCGGCGTCGGCGTTGGCGCGGATCAGCATCAGGCGGGCGTGCTCGTTCTCCATCTGCTGGATCAGCCCCTGGGCCTCGGCGAGCTGGCTCTTGGCGAGCTGAAGATGGCGCGCCGCCTGCTCGCTCTGGGTGGCGACCTTGGCGGCATCGGCGCGCTTGAGAATGGCTTGAACCGCCGCCACTTCCTGGTTGGGAACAGCAACGGTGGCGCAGCTAGTCGCCAGCAGCGCGCCCACCAGCAATGAACTTCGGCTTCTCATTACTTACCTCTCCGGGTTGAAAAACTGGGCTGCAAGGTAACGAGATCAGACCACAGTACAGCGAGCATCACTTCAAAATGTGCGTCAGTTGTCTCCGGTTGGACAGAGCCGATGACAACCGCGGGCGTTGCCGCTAGAAGCACGGCCACCTTGGGAACGACCTACAAACAAGCCGGAGTGGACCTCGAGGCAGGCGACGCCCTGGTCGAGAAGATCAAGCCCTTCGCCGCGATGACCCGGCGGCCCGAGGTGCTCTCGGGGGTGGGAGGTTTCGGCGGCATGTTTGCGCTGCCGCCCGGCAAGTACCGCGAGCCGGTGCTGGTCTCGGGTACCGACGGCGTGGGCACCAAGCTGAAGATGGCGTTCCTTACCCGACGGCACGATACCGTGGGCATCGACCTGGTGGCGATGTCGGTCAACGACGTCCTCACCTGTGGCGCCGAGCCGCTCTTCTTCCTCGACTACTTCGCCACCTCGAAGTTGAACGTGCCCCAGGCCGCGCAGGTGATTTCGGGCATCGCCCGCGGTTGTGAGCTGGCGGGCTGCGCACTGCTTGGAGGCGAGACCGCCGAGCTGCCCGGCTTCTATGCCGAAGGTGAGTACGACCTCGCCGGCTTCTGCGTCGGGGTGGTCGAACGGGCAGAGCTGATCGACGGCAAGACCATCGCTCCCGGCGACGCCTTGATCGGCTTCGGGTCGTCGGGGCTGCACTCCAACGGCTACTCGCTCGCGCGCAAGGTGCTCTTCACCGACAACAACCTCTCGGTGACCCTGCCCCCGCAGGGCTTCGACCGGCCGCTGGGCGAGGCGCTGATCGAACCAACGCGGATCTACGTCAAGGACGTCCTCGAGCTGCGGAAGGCCGTGACAGTGAAGGGGCTGGCGCACATCACCGGAAGCGGCATTCCTGGCAACCTTCCCCGCTGCCTGCCGGAAGGAACCCGCGCGGTGCTCGACGAGCGGTCGTGGAAACGCTCACCGCTGTTCGACTTCATCGGCAAGATGGGCAACATCGAGCGCGACGAGATGTTCTCCACCTTCAACATGGGGCTGGGGATGATCGCGGTGGTCCCCGCGGCCGAGGCCCCGGCGGCGGTGAGGCTGCTGCAACAGCGCGGCGTCCCGGCGTATGAAGTGGGTCGAATCGAGCGCGGCGAAGGCGAGCCTGTGGCGATCATCGAGCCGTGAGCGCTTCTGGCCCGGTGCGGGTGGGGGTGCTGGTGTCCGGGAGCGGCACCAACCTCCAGGCCTTGCTCGACTCCTGCGCGGTGCCCGGTTTCCCCGCCCAGGTGGCGGTGGTGGTGTCCAACGTCCCCGGCGCCTTCGCGCTCGAGCGGGCGGCAACGGCGGGCGTGTCCTCCGCGGTGCTCGAGCACCAGGCGTTCGATTCCCGGGAAGCGTTCGAGGACCAGCTGGTGACAGTGCTCGAGGCCCACCAGGTCGAAGCTGTGTTTCTCGCAGGCTTCATGCGGGTACTGGGGCCGACCTTTCTGCGCCGCTTTCCCGGCAAGGTGCTGAACATTCACCCCGCCCTGTTGCCGTCTTTTCCAGGGCTGCACGGACCGCGACAGGCGCTGGCCCACGGGGTGAAGTTGGCGGGCTGCACGGTTCATCTGGTCGACGAGGGCACCGACACCGGGCCGATCGTGGCCCAGGCCGCGGTGCCCGTCCTCGACGGCGACGACGAGGCGGCACTGGCGGCGAGAATCCTGGTGGAGGAGCATCGACTCTATCCCCTGGTGTTGCGCTGGGTCGCGGAGCGCCGGCTAAAGGTGGTGGGCCGGCGCGTCGTCGTCGATTCGAAAATCCTCGTTTGAGGTCAACGTGAAAGAGGTCTCCTGGGCCCCAAGCTTCCCTGGCCGAGAGAGTTAGCGGCGGATTCGAGCCACAGTAGCCTCACTCTCCTTCCCGCAATCAAAGTGGGATAAGATACGCGCGCTTTCGAGCGAGAATGGCGACCCTCCCGGCCAGACCGAGAATTCCTGCAGGCCCGTCCCGACACGTCTACGACGTGATCGTCCTCGGCGGGCAGCTGAGCGGGGCGATCGCGGGAGCCCTGCTCTCGAAGCGGGGCTACCGGGTGCTGCTGGTCGAGCACGACGGCATGGGGCCCGGCTACGAGCACGAGGGCTTCGTGATGCCCTTCGCCCCGTTCCTGGCGCCGCCGCTGAAGGCGATGCCTGCCTTCGACGAGGTGCTCACCGAGCTGGGGTTGAGCACCGTGGTCCAGCGGGCGTTGAAGCCGAACGCCCCCGAGATGCAGCTGGTGCTCCCCCGCCATCGGGTCGATCTGCATCACGACGAAGCCCGACGCATGGTGGACCTGCGCCGGGAGTTCGGCGAGGACAGCGAGCGGTTCAACGCCGCCTACAAGAGGGCCTCTTCGCAGCACGAGCAGAGCGCCGCCTTCTTCAAAGAGCAGCCGGACCTTCCCCCCGAGGGCTTCCTCGAGTCGTTCAAATTGAAGCGACTGATCTCCCGCCACCCCGGTCTGGCGGAAGTCTCGGCGATCGGCGGCCACAGCGGCCCAGAGAAGCTGGTCGCCGAGCTGCTGCCCTTCCTCAATTACGTCAACGACCCCAAAGAGCCGCTCGCCCGCACTCGGCCGATGTCCCAGGCCCTGGTCTCTTCGAATCGGTTCCCCGGTGGCCGCGAAGGGCTGCGCGAATTGTTCTGCCGGAAGATGGTCGACCTCGGCGGCGATCTGCTCTCGCGCGAAAACGGAGACGGGTGGGTGGTGGAAGAGCTCGCCTTCGAAGGCTCGAAGCTGGTGGGTCTCAAGGTGTTCAAGTCGGACAACATCTACCGGGCGACGTGCATGATCGCCGCCACGGACTCGGGCGCGGTGCGGCGGCTGGTGCCGGACAAGAAGAAGCACAAGGACTTGATGTCCGCGCTCGACTTCCTTGCCCTCAAGCGCTTCCTCTTCACGGTGAGCTGGGTGCTGCCACCGGAAGCGATTCCTCGCGGAATGGGCGATCTGCTCCTGCTCGACACCGGCGACGAAGAGCTCGGCACCCTGTTGATCCAGGTGACCGCGGCGCGGAGGGTGGACTCGAAGCTCGAGGAGGAACGCGAGCGGGTGGTCTGCGCCGGCACTTTCATCCCCGCCAGCGCCCGCGACCTCGGCGAAGAGCACATGAAGAAGCTCGCCCAGCGAATCTCGGCGCAGCTGGAAACCCTGATGCCGTTCGCTCGACAGCACCTGGTGCTCGAGTCCGCGCCCTATCTCGACGCAGGCGGCGTGCGCGGCAGCCGGCTGCTCCCCCACCCGCTCTTCGAGCTCGACTCCGAACAGCTGCTGGGAGTGGCCGGGTTGGCGCAGCGCACGGTGGTGAAGAACCTGTTTCTCGCCAGCCGCGAGGTCCTCCCTGGGCTCGGCCTCGAAGGAGAGGTCCTCGCGGGAGTGAGGGCGGCAAAGCTGGTGCAGGACACGATGAAGAAGAGCGACCCTCTGAAGCGGTAGGGGAATTCCCCTGCGCGCGAGGGTGGCTTTTGCCCCGCTATCTGTTAGGGTGCCGCGCCCCGACGTAACGGCGGCAAGTTCCGCTTAATTTTCAAGGAGTTGGCAGTCATGGCTTGGAAGTGCGACCTCTGTGGAAAGCGCCCGCTGGTGGGGAACAACGTCAGCCACGCGAACAACAAGACCAAGAAGCTGAACCTCCCCAACCTGCAGAAGGTTCGGGCGATGGTGGAAGGAAAGGTCGGGCGCGTGCTGGCCTGCACCCGTTGCATCAAGTCCGGCAAAGTCGTCAAGGCGGCCTGAGCTTCACTTCATCGCGCTCCAGGTCCTCGGTGAGTCGAACGAAGGCGGAACGTTCCCGCCTCCGGGGCTCCCGATCTATCCCCAGTACGGAGCAACTCCATCCCCGGTCGGTGGATCTGGACCTTGTTCCGGTTCCGGAAGTGGTCCTTCGGCTTCATCAGGACAGTCAGTTCGCAGTGGACGCAGTTGGCCAGGTGCTCTCCGCCGTGGCGAAAGTTGCCGAGGCGGCAGCTCGGGCGCTGAAGTCCGGTGGGCGGCTGATCTACGTCGGCGCAGGCACCAGCGGCAGGCTCGGCGTGCTCGATGCTTCGGAATGTCCCCCCACTTTCGGCACCCGGCCGAGCCAGGTGAGAGCGCTGATCGCCGGAGGTTCGAAGGCGCTGGTCCAGGCGGTCGAAGGCGCCGAGGATGATCGCGCTGCGGCGAAGCGAGCGATTGCGCGATTGAAAGTGGGATGCGCGGATCTGGTTTGCGGCATCAGCGCGAGCAGCGCAACACCGTTCGTGGTCGAGGCGCTGAAGTCCGCGCGGGCAGCAGGCGCCACCACCGCGTTGGTCTGCTGCAGCCCAGATCCTAGAGCTCGGAAGCGAGCGGACCTGGTGGTGATTCCCGAAACCGGCGCGGAGCTGATCGCCGGTTCGACCCGTCTCAAGGCCGGCACTGCCACCAAGATGGTGCTGAATGCGATCTCGACGGCGGCGATGGTGGCGCTGGGAAAGGTCTACCGCGGAAGGATGATCGACCTGCAGCCCAGCAACGCCAAGCTGAAGGTCCGGTCGCGGCGAATGGTGGAGGAACTCGCAGGACTCACTCCAGCGGCCGCGGGTGTGCTGTTGCGACGGGCCCAGGGTCGGCCCCGGCTGGCACTCGCGATGCACTTCACCGGGCTGGGAGCGAAGGCCGCTGAAGAGCGCCTCGAGACTCTTGGTCTGAGAGCCCTGGAAGCGATGGCTGAGCCGCGAAAGCGCTGAGCCCTTCGAGACTCCGGACCGTCAACGGATGTCACCGATGTGGCTCTCGGGCTCGACGAGACGAACTGCCCCGCGTTCAACGAAGGCTTCCGGGTAGCCCTCCACTTCGGTACCGAAGAGCCGGTCCCACCAACGAAACTGAAGCCCATAGTTTCCATTGAGCTGGGTGTGGTGAAGGCTGTGGAAGGTGGCGGTGTTGAGCCAGCGCAGCAGCGGAACGCGAAGAAGCCATCGAGGAAGAAATTCAAACCCCAGGTGGGACATCACGTTGTTCGCCAGGCCCAAGCCCTGCATCGCTCCGAGCACCGACAGATGAAGAGGCACGAACATCACTGCGGGAATGACCCAGGCCGACATCACCAGGGCTTCCAGGGGATGGAGTGAATAGGACGAGAAGGGATTCACATCGACGCTCTTGTGGTGCACGGCGTGGATGTACCGAAAGACCCTGGGATGATGGAGCAGCCGGTGCCAGCCGTAGAACCAGGCATCGTTGAGGATCAGCAGCACCACCGTGGTCGCCACGATTCCCGCCCAGCCTGAAGTGGGCGCGTCCGTCTGCAGCCGGGTGAGCCCTCTGGAATAGAGCAGCGACACCCCCACCGCCGTGGTGGTGCCCAGAGCCAGCGTGAGAAGGCTGTTCCTGATTTCGGAAACCAGCTGTTTCCGAGCGAGGCGCCGCTTCTCCTGAATCCGGAACGCTCGGAGGCTGGCTGCGACCCTTGCGGAGCTTGGAGAGCACGGTCTTGAAGGCCTCAGCATCGATCGGGTCGCGCGCGCCGCCGAGGTGAACAAGACCACCGTCTATCGACGCTGGCCGAGCCGGGAAGCGCTTATTGCTGCGGCGCTCGAGCGGATGCTGGCCACGTTCAGTCTACCGATGGCCAACACGGGCACGTTGACCGATTCCTTGTTCTCGGTGGGCGAGTCCATCGGGAGCTTCTTGTCGAAGTCCCACGGAAGGGCGCTCGCGCGGGCCGCTTTCTCAGAGTCGACGGGAGCCGAGATCCAGGCGCTGATCCGCAGACAGCTGGAGCGCCAGGCAGGCAGTGCCATCGCACAGCGATGGGCTGAAGCGGTTCAGGGTGGGGCGTTGAGACCTGACGTCGACCCGCAGACCGTGATGGCGCTGTTGGTGGGAGCCATCTTTCACCGGACCTTGCTGGAAAGGCAGCCGGTTCACGCGGCCTGGCTTCAGGGCGTGGTGGGCCTCTTGCTGCTGGGGATGAAACCTCGGGGTTCCGGAAGTCCGGGCGGCCTTC
>JAYUUC010000423.1:0-12458 GCA_043755105.1 Myxococcales bacterium | reverse complement strand
CTTCGAGAACGACGGGGTCGACCCCGACGACGATCCGGTGGTCCCCCTCGAGCGCAAAGTCTCCGCCACGGGCCCAGAAGTGCCCCCGACGCCGTCGCGATTGCCCCATCTCGAGGCGCTGGTACCGCCCTTGTCCCGGGTGGGGGAGCGCGAGCTGCCACTCGACCTCCACAGCGATCCCATTCCCGCCAGTGAGCTGGTTCGCAAGCCTTCGCCGACGGGCGCAGCCCCGGCCACCGCGGCGAAAGCAGGCGTGCGCTTCGGAGTCTCGATCATTGCTGGCCCTTCTCGCGGCCAGCGCTACCGGCTTCCGACCACCGGGGCCGTGGTGGGCAGAACCCGGGGCGCGATCCTGTTCCCGGATGATCTCCACGTCTCGGGTCTCCATGCGTCGCTGATTGTTCGAGACGGCGTGCTCCACGTCCGCGACGAGGGCAGCACGTCGGGGGTTTTCATCGCCATCGGGGCGCCCGAGCCGCTGCCTGAGCGCGGTTACTTCAGCGCGGGCAACCGGCTCTTCCGCTATGCTGGGGTCCTGGTCGCGCCGCCCGGCTTCGCCTCGGGACGGGTGCTCTCCTTCGGGGCGCAGCTCACCCCGGGGCAGCCCACCTACGCGATCGAGGAGATCATGCTCGGAGGGCGAACAGGGCGGTCCATCCTGGGCTCGGGCCCTGCGCTCACCATCGGCCAAACGCGCTGTGACTTCAGTTTTCCGGCCGAGCCCTCACTCGCTCCGAAGCACTGCGAAGTGGTGCCGCAGAAATCGGGAGCGCTGCTCAAGGACACCTCGAGCGGGCTGGGAACCTTCCTGCGCCTTCTGCCTGGGGTGGAGCGGCCGCTCGGCTCCGGCGACAGGCTTCGAATCGGCCAGCAGATACTCCAGGTGGCTTTCCTCACCGCCTGAGCAACTCTGTCGTCAAAACCTGTTCAGCGCTCACCGAGCTCGGGGTAGCGCTGCGTCAGGTAGGCGCGAGCCCTCGACTGTGGCCGGTCGAGGAGGTGTCGGCCCCACCAACCTCGGGCCTTGGTGGCATTTCCCATCTGAAAGTAAATCTCGCCCAGCTTGAGTGACCGATCAGGCTCGGGCAGGGCCCGAAAAGACCGCTCGAACATCTGGGCAGCGTCGGCCAGTTGGCCCCGTTTGAACGCCTGGTCGCCTTCCGACGCAAGGCGCTCCGCCTCGATCCGGTCCTCTTCCGTCGGTCCCTCCGCGCGGTAAAGCCAGGGCGCAGGAACGGGAACGGGAGCGACAACGACAGGTTTGGGAGCCGGCGGAGCTTTTCCGGGAAGCGGAGCATTGGGAGGCGGTCGGTAGACCTCGACTCCCGAACCCGCTTCGGAATGCCTCATGAAGCGGACCGCGAGCACGGCGGCCACGCCCACCATTCCCAGAGTCACCGCCTTGAAGCCCCAGCCGCCCAGTGGCTTCACCCGGTCGGACGACGGCGCCCCCTGGCGCCCGGCCACCACCGTTGCCGCCGTGGGTTCGGTCAATCGAGGCGACCCCACGGTCCGCGTCGGCTCATCACCCGGAAACTCGCTGGCATCGGCCCCCTGGGTCGGCTGCGAATCGAGTGGACCGCTAGGAACCGGACCGGGAATCAACTTGCGCCCGGCTTCGAGCCGCCGCCCGCTCTCGAGCGCGAGCAGCTCCCCTTGAAAGGCCTCGGCATCACGGGGCCGTTCTGCCGGGTTCTTTGCCAGCACCCGGAGGATCAAGGCTTCCAGCCCCGGGGAAATCTTGGCCTCGGGCCTCCGTCGGCTCGGGGCCGGAGGCACGTCGTTGAGGTGCTGCGTGGCAAACCCCACTGCGGAATCCGAGTCGAACGGCAGCAGCCCGGTCATCAGCTGGTAAAGAATCACGCCCACCGAATAGAGGTCGCTGCGGGGATCGAGGGCGCCGCCCCGGGCCTGCTCGGGAGACATGTACTCGGGCGTGCCGCACACGAACCCGGTCCGGGTCAGGGCGGGGCCGTCCTCTCCCTCCTCGATGATCTTGGCGATGCCGAAGTCGAGCACCTTGACGAAGTCAGGCTCGCCGCGGCGCTGTTCGATCATGATGTTCTCGGGTTTAAGATCGCGGTGAATCACGCCCACCCGGTGCGCATCGGACAGCGCCGACAGGACCTGCAGCGCGATGCGCACCACCCGCGCTTCCGGCAGCGGCCACTCCCTGCTCAAGATCTGGTGCAGGTCTTCCCCGGTGACCAGCTCCATCGCGATGTACAGCGAGCCGTCCTCGACCTCCCCGAAGTCGAGCACGCTGATCGAGTTGGGGTGGTTGAGCCGGCTCGCCGCCTTGGCCTCGCGATGAAAGCGGGCCACCGTGCGAGAGTCCGACAGCAGCGACTTCCGGAGCACCTTCAGCACCACCGGCTTGTCGAGGGCGACCTGGCGTGCGCGGTACACGCGCCCCATGCCCCCTTCGCCGATCATCTCTTCGACCAGGTATTTTCCGGCGATGGTTCGACCGGTATAGGTTTCCCGTTCGGTCGGACGAGGCGAGGTCAAGCCGCGAGCCTTTGGCAAGATTGAGGCAACGCTCTCAAATCTGACACGCCGCGAACAGGCCCCGCAAGCCGGCGATGCGCGATGCGGCCTCGGTCCTGCTATAACCACATCACCTCAGGAGCCCATGCCCTTGTCGATCTGTCCGCATTGCCGGGCCCAGGTGCCGGCCGGCGCCGACCCCTGTCCCCGCTGCGGAAAGCAGCTCAGCGAGACCTCTGGCGAGGGTGCCCACAACGGCATACAGGTTCAGCTTCGGGTGGTCCGCGCGGAAGGGGGCACCGAGACGATGGTGCCGATGACCTCGGGGTTGCTGACCTGTGGACGCCGCGGCGACATCGCGCTCAAGGACGATCCCTTTGTTGCCGACCTTCAGGTGCGCTTCTATTTCTCCGGCACCCGGCTCGCGGTCGAAGACGTGGGGGGCGGCAACGGGGTGTTCCGGAGGCTGCGCCAGGAACGAGAGATGCGTCTTGGAGGCGAGCTCCGGCTGGGCCGCCAGCGGCTGATTCTCGAGTCGATCGCCCCGATGGGCCAGGGCCCCGACGGAGCCATTGCCTGGGGTTCACCGGATCCGGGCTACCAGTTCCGGCTGCTGCAGATGCTCGAAGGTGGCGTGCGAGGGGCCGCCTTCCCCCTTCAACCGGGTGACAACCAAATTGGCCGCGAAAGCGGGGAGATCTCCTTCCCCAAGGACGGGTTCATCTCCGGCCGTCACGCCCTCCTCCACCTGGAAGGAGAGAGAATCAGGGTGAAAGACGTCGGCTCCTCGAACGGAACTTTCCTACGGCTCGACGCCCCCGCCTTCGTCGAAAGCGGAGACCAGTTCCTGGTGGGGAGAGAGCTACTAAGGGTCGAATTCTAGCTCCGCCCATCAAAGCAGAGCCCACAGCTGAGAGCCCGTTCAGAGCACACAGCTGACAGCCCACCGTTCAAAGCCTACCGTTCAGGCCCCCGTTCATCCCGAGCGTGGCCGCAGGCGGAGTCGAGGGAGGACCCCACCCCACCCTCACCCGTAACTCTTTTCCTTCTTCTCCTGCTCTTCCTTGCATCGAATGCAAAGCGTCGTCACCGGCCGAGCCTCAAGGCGCTTGGGGGAGATCGGCTCTTCACACCGCTCGCACACGCCGAAGCTCCCGTCCTCGATCCGCAGAAGGGCCTTCTCAATTTTCTTGAGCAGGAATTTCTCCCGGTCGCGAAGCCGGAACACCATGCTCTGTGCATACTCACTGGAGGCGAGGTCGATCTCGTCGGGGAGGTCGTCGGTGTCGAAGTTCGACTCCTCCATCAAGGTCTTCTTCGCGCTCTGAAGAAGGCTCAGCTTGCTGTCTTCGAGCATCTTCTTGTAGCGCTTGAGATCTTTCTGGTTCAAGAACCGCCCCCGTGCCGTTGGAAGACTTGCTTAAAAGCCGCGAAAAAAGCGGATAGTTGTACGGAACAAACGCCAGTACGTCAAGGCGATCCCAGGTTAACAGCGCGAAAAGGCTGACAAATGTCAGAGATAACCAAGTTCGACCGGGAATTCCTCAGGGCTGCCCTGGCACTCGCGGGCAAGTCCGAAGTTGACCATCTTCTTTACATCAGTGACGTGCCCATCAGTCCAGAGGATCTGCGCGGGCGGCAGTGCCGGCGCAAGCTGATCTACGCGGTGACCGCCGAGCCGATCGCGGTGGAGCTGATGGCGAAGAAGTTCCGCGCCCTGGTCATCCCTGCGTACGACTACTCGCGAGTCGAGCGGGTGAAGGTAGCGCTCGTTTCCGCCTTGTCCCAGGGGGCCTTCAAGGAAGGGGACCTGGTTCTCTGTGTCACCGGGCGGATCGGTCGCCAGGTGGACACGCTGATGCAGATGCGAATTGGAGGCTCGCTCGACGACCGGGTGGCCATCGAAGGGGTGAAGCTGGGCGACCAGTTCAACTCTCAAGTGGTGGACGCGCTGATCCAGCTCGCGCTCCAGATTGGTCAGGAGGGCTTCGAGGGGCACCCGATCGGAACCATCCTCACCATTGGTGACCACAACGCGGTGCTCGAGACCAGCCGGCAGATGACCATCAATCCCTTCCAGGGAATGTCGGAAGCCGAGCGAAACGTGCTCGACCCCAAGATTCGGGAGGCGATCAAGAACTTCTCGGTGCTCGACGGGGCCTTCGTCATCCGCGAGGACGGGGTGGTGCTCGCCGCGGGACGGTACCTGCAGGCCACCGATCATCAGGTGAAGATTCCGCTCGGGCTGGGAGCGCGCCACGCCGCGGCCGCCGGCATCACCGCTTCCACCCACTGCATCGCGCTGGTGGTCAGCCAGACCTCGGGCGCGGTGCGGCTGTTCAAGGAAGGCAGCATCGTCCTCGAGCTGCATCAGACCGCGCGCCGCACCTGAGCGAACTGTCCGTCAGAGAGAACCCTGAGGCCCTACAGAACGCACCACCCTGCGCAGCGGGCGGGAACGTAAGGCCCCTTCACCCCCCGCCAGACCGCGGCTTCGTCAAGAGGCCCTCTTCCCGATAAATCTGAGCCAGCGCATGGGCCCGCTCGACCTCATCGCGCGCCTGGTCGAGCGCCAGCACCTGCTCGACCTTCTGGTCCCGAGCCTGAAGCGCCTCGGAGACCACCTTCCCCACCGACACCCGAGCCTTCGCGCTTCTTCGCTCGGCCTCGAGCTCTGCCAGCTGTCGCGCGAGCTCGCCGGCGGTCTCCAGCAACAAGGCCGCGTCCTCATCAGCCGAGGTCAAAGCCGCCTCCGTCTCGATCGCCACCCGGCGAACGTCGAGCCGGTCACTTTCCAGCGTTCGCAGAACGCTGCGATCTCCCCGAGCGGTCGCAAGCCGGGTGCGGGTCTCGAGCGCCGCCTCTTCCTCCGCACACCGTCGAAGGTCGCGGGTCAACTCGCCCTTGAGTGCCAGCAAGGTCGCTGCCGAGCGACGCACGGCGCCGGCATGCCTTTCCATATCTTCGATCGCGGCGTCGTAGGCCACGAGCGGGTCCCGGGGCGTCTCGCCCTCCGAGGACTTTTTCTTTCTCGACCAGGGCCACATCGCGCTCGCCACACTCCAGGCAAAAGACGTACTCCGGAGACTGGCGCCAAGGCTACTCCCCTGCAACGTTCCTTCAGAAGCTGCGACCGGGAGCCGAAGCCTGCGGGGCCCTTTCCCTTCCGCGCAGCGGGCGACACACCAACCGTATTCGCTCGACCGCCCCGGCAACCCGCGGACCCGCACCCTGCAACACCGCCAGGTAATCCGGCAGGGTCAACCCGTAGCCCTCGAGCAGATGTTCCAGCAAGGCGAGGCTCTCGGTTGCCCGACGGTCCCTGGAGGCCAGCGGTGCCGCCTCGCCAATCGCCTCGAGAATATCGGCGACCCGCTCCTCCCCTTCCCTGTTTCCGCTCGCCCCCCGCTTCTTCCGCTCAAGGTCCGGAAAGAGCGCGTCGAAGCTCCCTTCCGCCCTCACCGCTGCGGGCAAGCGCAGGCCGGCGGCGAGCTTCTCGAGGGCCTCGAGGTTGGGGAGCAGCTGCTCGAGCTGCTCGGGACTCACCTCCAGCGTTTCGGGCAGCAAGGTCCGCCAGCGCGAATCGAACTCACTGCGGACCGACGTCAGCTCGGCATCGGAGAGCGACTGGTAGAACCCGCGACTGCCCTGCGCCCGTTGCTCCTCGGCGAGGGCCTTGAGATCGCGGTTCTCTTCGCCCAGCGAGATGAAGCTGAGGTCAATGTTCAGCGACCCGATCGGCGCCCGGCTTCGGCGGACCAGCTCGAGGTCCACCGCGTCCTCGCCATCGGTCACCAGCACCACCTTCGCCCGCGCCAGCTGGGGATCGCGACCCTGCGCGCTGCGAATCGAATCAAAGGCAGTCATCAGGGCCAGGCTGATGTCGGTCTGTCCCTCGGCCGGAGAATGGGAGAGCAACTTCTGCATTTGCCGCGCCGCCTCGGCCGCCGAGTCCACCCGGGCCAGATCCGTTGGTCGGTCATTGAAGAAGCAGAAGTAGAGCGCATCGAACGGCTTCCCCTCCCGGGCCTTGCGGCGAAGGTTGTTCAGCTCGGACAGCAGTAGCGCATCGCGAAAGTGGGCGCGCTGCCCGAACATCGAGCCGGAGGCGTCGAGCACGTACACCCGTACCGCCGTCTTTCGGACCACCCTCGGTCGGGGCCGCATCTCCGGCTCGAGGTAGGTGCGCACCAGCTGCCGGTTGGACGCGAGATCATAGAGGAGCGTCCGTGGGTCCGACACCACCAGCTGCGCCAGATCAGCGAGGGTTCCCGTGTAGTCGTAGGACATCAACGGAGTGGGGTACGGCACCCGACGCAATCGAGTTCTCCCCGAAGGGCGGGTGGCAACTTCCTCCTCGCTCGATAGCACCTCATCGACATCGAAATAGGGGCCACAGCTAGCGGCCATCTCGAAAGACTTCATCCGGCTCGAATCGAGCTCGAGGAGCAGGTTGGCCAGCAGCTCCTCGGAATCGGGGGCAGACGGAGGTGTTTCCTCTGCAGCCCTCGCATCGGAAGCCCGCACGGACTCGCCGAGAAAGTCCCGAACCCGGTCCACGTCTCGGCTTCCAACCGCTTCGCGAAGGGCCTCGGGGCTCGGCAGCAGCACCTCGAGCGCTTCCCGTGCGGTCTGCGCGACCGGCTCGTTCCCGGCTTCCACCGCGCGATCGTAGAGGCCGCGCAGCCTCCGGTAGGCTGACGCCGGATCATGCTTTCCCTCAGAGCGGACCGAACGGGTCAGCTGTTCGATCGAGGTGAAAGGCTTTTCCGATTTGACCCGCTCCCGGGCCGAGGTGACCTCGAGTCGTACTGCCAGGAGGCGCTCCCGATCCTGATCGTTGGAAAGCCCCAGCAACAGCTCGTGGGCGAGGTTGAGCTCTCTCTGGCGGCCCGCCACGTCGTCGAAATTCCTGCGGGCCCGATCGCTCCAGAACTCGGCGATCGCCACCACCGCTCGCTTCGGCGGTGGACGGCGATCTGGCCGCGACTCCGCATAGATTTCCCAGCGAGATCCAGTCGTCGACTCCGAGAACAGGGCGGCCACCTTCACCGCCCGGGCCAGCTTCACCCACGCCACCTCGAGGAGCGCCAGCGCGCCCGCCGGCCGCGACCGGGACTGGGTCGCTCGCTCCGTCTGGCGAAGCACGCCGTCGAACTCCCACACCACCGCTTCGGCTCTCTGGCTCAGCCCCGACGACAGCGGAGCGCTCCGTCCATGCTCGACGCCGAGGTCGCGCAGCAACCGGGCATCTGCAGAGGTGTGAATGCCTACCTGGTCGAGTGCCAGATCGAGTGCATCGAGAAGCGGCAGACGCAGCCGCGGAATCTCCCGCTCCAGCGCGGCCCTCGCCCGCTCGAGCAGACTCAACTCCGGCGGAAGGCCCTCGCGAAGGCGATCCAGCCGCCGACGCAGGAGGGTCAGCTGTGCAGAGAGCGAGCCCGGGGCCATGCGCCGACGGCTAGAGCGCCGCCCTCACTTCGAGCAGCCGTTGACTGAAAGCGCCAAAGCTCTCCGTCAAGGCGACGAGCGCTCCCAGCAACACCTCTACCCGTGTGCCCGCGTCTCCCTTCTGAAGCTTCTCCAGCCAGCTTCGCAGATGAAGCAGCTCCCCTTCCCTCGTTGCCAGCATCGGGAAGCGGCTCTGCACCAGTCGATCGAAGCTCCGCTCTGCATCTTCCCGCGCCAGAAGCTTCTCCGGAGCCGAGAACGAAGCTAGCAGCTGGGACCACCAGCTCTGCAAGAAAGCCAATCGCCGTTCGAGAAAGCCGAGCTCGACCTCCGCAACGCTCGCCTTCAGGGCCGCACTCAAACCCGGACTCCCCGACGGCAGCACGCGCTCCAGTTCCAGGAGCGCAGCCAGCTCACCCTCCGGCGAATCGCGGGCAACCTGTTGCCGGTATATTTGATAGGCGGCGCCGTCTGGACTCGAAGGCACCGACGGGGTCTCGAGCCCCCGGCCGGGAATCGCAGCGGCAAAAGCTGTCAGTCGCCGTTCGATCAGCGGGAGCATCGCCAACAGCACCGGCTCGGGGGCCACGCCTTCCCGGCGCAAATTGTCCGCAACCCGCTCGACCACCCGAGCGTATTGCCCCACGCGGGTGAACTCTGCCCGCGTGAGCACCCCTTCTGCGTAGCGACTACCCACCGGGACGAGCAATTCTTCCCGCAGCCCTTTCTGGTCGGCGCTCAAGGCGCTCAGGCTTGCCTCGAGTTCACCGAGTTCCCTCGAATCCGAGGCAAGGTCGATGGCCGGATCCGGCGACCGCTTCCGCTCCCGGAAGGCTGCCGAAGCCCGGCGACGGAGCGAACGGGCCACCCGCTGGCGTGTCGTCTCCTCCTCAGCCCGCAACTGCGCGGCGTCGTCGGAAAGCATCCGGGAAAGCTGAGCAATCAAATCGTCGACTTCGCCGAGCTGGGTGTCGAGCCGGTGGGCCAACGAGGTCAACCCATCGAGCGGAAGCGTCCCTTCGAATTCGGAACCTTCGGACGAGAGGGCAATCATCTCCAGGGACTGGCGCGCAAAACCGGCCGCGCCTTCCACCAGCGCCGGCCACTTGTCGTCCAGCTCGGGCAGCTCGCGAAACAGCTCGAGCAGCGTGCTGAAGGACGTCAGCAAACCGGACTCCGCACCCCCGGGTGAACCGGCCACGGCGCCGAGGGCGAGCTTCTGTTCGAGCGCAGAACCCAGGGCCCTCGCCGCCGCGACCAGAGTCCGCCGGTTCTCCGGGTGCCTCGGGCCGGGAATCAACTTCTCCCGAAAGGACTCGGCCAGCGCCTTCGCCACTGCAGGCTGGTAGAAGCGCTGCAGCTCCTCGGCCCGTCGCTGTTCGTCGCCGCCGGCCAGTCGCTCGGCTTCGCGTTTCAGACCGGTGTTCCCCTCGGCCTGGACCTGGGCGAGGGCGGTTTCGAAAGCGCGGTGCTCGACCCGAAGAATCTCCAGCTGCGCCTGGTCTCTCGGGTCCTCGCTCGACTGCCGCAGCAGGTCGAGGTCTTCGACCGCGGGGCCGCCGAGCAGAAAGAAATAGCGCAGCGATTCGAGGTCCTCGGGCTGCACCTGGAGGGCCCGATGGGGGCGCTTGAAGATCTTGTCCCGGACCACCGCTGCCTTCAACGCCCACAGCGCCTTCACCACCGAGCGCTGTGAAAAATACTTGGTGGGAACGTAGTCAGGCAACGCCAGCACCTGCGCCCGCAGCGCCCGTTCCAGCGCGTCGGCAAGCAGCTCCAGCCCTTCGGTGATCTGGCTTGTGACCGTCACTTGCTCCACGGCGGTCTGGAGGACGTCCAGCTGCTGGAGCGTGAGCACCGACCGCCACACCGGCCGCTGGCCCCGCGCAAAGCGTTGCAGCATCGACGCCCGGCTCGACCCGCGGGCGAACCCCTTGGGGCAAAAGCAGATGAACGCCAGCCGATCGGTGAACGGCAGGAGCAGGTCGGGGGAGCGCGCGAGCACCTCCGAGAGGTAGCGGTTGCTGGTCATGATCGCGCACTCGCACTGGCCCTTGGTAACCCGCCGGCCGTGCTTGAGCTCGCGCTCGTGGAGCACGTTGAGAATCGACCGCAACAGCATGTCCCGACCGTCGAACACCTCGTCGAGGAAGGCGTGGCTCGCCCCCAGCATTCCGTCCTCGGTGAGGTACTCCGTTCGACCGGTCTCGGTGAGCACCTTGAAGTCCACCGGACCGATCAGATCCGTCTGCACCGTGGACTCGGAGATCTGCTTCGAGAACAGCGAAGGTTGTCCGGTGACCTCATCGACCAGGCGCCCTAGCACCGAGGTGGCGATCGCGCTCTTCGCGGTTCCCGGAGGGCCAATCACCAGCACGTGCTCGCGGCAAAGCAGCGCCAGCTCGATCTGGGTGAACAGCGTTTCGCGCTCGAGGTAGGTCTCGCGCAGCTCGGAGAAATATTGACGAAAGGCGGAGGCGCTGACGTTGAACGAGGGAGCAGGCTGAGTTTGGGTCACGACGATCCACGATCCTTTCTCGCCTTGGCCGGTCAAGCGGGGCGCCCAACTCTCGCCTTTCCATCGCGTCCCCAGCGCAAAAATAAAGAGGCCCTCCCGAAGATCTGGGAGGGCCTCGATGGCGTTGAACCGCCGACGGGGGCGTCTAGCTGGTGCGGAACTCCGCGTCGACCACGTCTTCCTTGCTCGGAGTGGCCTGGCTACCGGGGGCGCCACCGCTCTCGGCGCCCGGAGGAGGCGTGCCTCCAGCTCCGTCCGAGCTGCCGGCGGCCTTGTACATCTCCTCTGCTGCCTTGTGGCTCGCCTGCTCGAGCTTGGTCATCGCGGCCTGGATCGCGTCCTTGTCCTGACCGTCGCGAACCGCCGCCACGCCCTTGAGCGCCTCTTCGATCGCGGTCACCGACTCAGCCGAGAGCTTCTCCTTGTTCTCCTTCACCAGCTTCTCCATCTGGTAGGAAAGGTTCTCGGACTTGTTCTTCACCTCGATCAGCTCGCGGCGGGACTTGTCGGCCGCTTCGTTCTCGCGGGCCGCCGCCACCATCTTCTCCACCTCGTCCTTGGCCAGGCCCGAGGAGTGGGTGATGGTCACCTTGTTCTCCTTGTTGGTGGCCTTGTCCTTGGCAGTGACGTTGAGGATGCCGTTGGCGTCGATGTCGAAGATGACCTCGATCTGCGGCACGCCCCGCGGTGCCGGAGGAATGCCGGTGAGGTGAAACTTGCCGAGGCTGCGGTTGTCGCTGGCCAGCTCGCGCTCACCCTGGATGACGTGGATCTCCACCTGATTCTGTCCGTCCGCCGCGGTCGAGAAGACCTCGGACTTGCGGGTCGGGATGGTGGTGTTCCGCTCGATCAGCTTGGTCGCCACGCCGCCCAGGGTCTCGACGCCGAGCGACAGCGGGGTGACGTCGAGGAGGAGAATGTCCTTCACCTCGCCCGAGAGCACGCCGGCCTGAACCGCCGCGCCAATCGCCACCACCTCGTCCGGATTCACGGTGCGGTTGGGCTCCTTGCCGAACAGCCGCTTCACCGCTTCCTGAACCTTGGGGATACGGGTCGAGCCGCCGACCAGCACCACCTCGTTGAGGTCCTTCAGGTCGACGCCAGAGTCCTTGAGGCACTTCCGGCAGGGCTCGAGCGAACGCTCGATCAAATCGTCCACCATCGCCTCGAACTTCGCGCGGGTGAGCTTGACGTTGAGGTGCTTCGGTCCGGTGGCGTCCGCAGTGAGGAACGGAAGGTTGATGTCCGTCTCCATCGTGCTCGAGAGCTCGATCTTCGCCTTCTCGGCGGCTTCCTTCAGCCGCTGAAGCACCATCTTGTCCTTCGAGATGTCGACCCCGTTGTCCTTCTTGAACTCGGTGATCAACCAGTCCATCACCCGCTGGTCGATGTTGTCGCCACCGAGGTGGGTATCGCCGTTGGTGGCGAGCACGTCGACCACGCTCTCACCCACTTCGAGGATCGAGACGTCGAAGGTGCCACCTCCGAAGTCGTAGACGGCAATCTTCTCGTCCTTCTTCTTGTCCAGACCGTACGCGAGCGCCGCTGCGGTGGGCTCATTGACGATTCGCTTCACCGTCAGGCCAGCGATCTCACCGGCGTCCTTGGTGGCCTGGCGCTGGGCATCGTTGAAGTATGCGGGAACGGTGATCACCGCCTCGGTGACCTTCTCGCCGAGGTAGTTCTCCGCCGCGCGCTTCAGCTTGAGCAGAATCTGGGCCGAGATCTCTGGCGCCGAGAACTGCTTCCCGTCGACTTCCACCCGGGCATCGCCGTGATTTCCGCGCACGACCTTGTAGGGAACGAGCTTCGCCTCCTCGCTCACCTCTTCATACAACCGACCCATGAACCGCTTGATCGAGTAGACCGTTCGCTCGGGGTTGGTGATCGACTGCCGCTTGGCAATCTGACCGACCAGCCGCTCGCCATCCTTGGTGAACGCCACCACCGACGGGGTAATTCGGCTCCCCTCCTCGTTGGTGATCACCTTGGGCTCGCG
>JAYUUC010000422.1:0-4342 GCA_043755105.1 Myxococcales bacterium | reverse complement strand
CTGGTCCTCGCGGGTGTGCCGCTCTCCACCCGATACAAGACGTCCTTTGGTTCGGTCACCTTGAAGGAACTGGTGGCGGGCATCGAGCGCGGCTTTCGCCATACTCCCTCCAGCGAGGACTACTGGCGCGACGTCGCCTGGACCCTGGACCTGCTGTCGGCGACCCGTCAACCCGGAGCAAAGGCGCACTTTCGCAATGGCGCCGGTGAGACGGTGGACCTGGATCAAGTGATGGACGACGCCCTTACCTATCTGGAAAAGGCGCAAGCCGATCTCGCCGAAGGCATGGACCGAGGACTGCCCGAGGTCCCGAAGCGGAAGCAAGGCATCTACGCCCACCCCTGCGGGGGCCTTCATCTGTTCCAGGCCGTGGCGAGCTGGGCGCGCTTTCCGGTGGTGCGGAAAAAATGGGGCAAGCGGTTCGACCGACAGCTTGACGTCCTCTTTTACCGGCTCGGTTCGGAGTCGAAGCAATACCAGGCCGGGCTGAATCAGGCGCCGCAATACAAGCTGCAGATGCTCTCCCAGATGGTGAAGTTCTACGGCCACTTCCTCGAGACCACGGGGAGGCTCAAGGCTCAGCGCGAGCCCTTCTCTCCGGAACGGATGCGCCAGGTTCAGACCGCCAAGGCCTTGCTCGATCACACCCTTCGCGAGCTCGATGAACTGCAAACCTTCGCCCACATGGACGCGCTGAAGCAGTCCAATCACCAGGTGTACCTGGATTTGATCGGCGACTCCTGCCACGCCACCCACGGATGGGATTTCTGGTGAGCCAACGCTTTCTTGTACTTCGCACCGAAGCCAGATTGGATGAATGGGCATGGCTCATCTTCTGACCCACAACAAGCGCAGCTCCCTTCGCCGGCCGGTCAGCTTCAAGGTCCAGCACACCGACCCGAAGACCCACAAGCCGGCCACCGACTACGCCAAGGATCTGTCCGAGGGCGGGCTGTTCATCCGCACCAAGCGGATCCGCCCGCTGGGAGCGAAGCTGGAGGTCGAGTTTCCCTTCGCGCAGAGCCAGCAGAACGCGTCGGTGATCCGCGCCGTCTGCCACGTCACCCGGGTCACTCCCGATGGCATCGCCGCCACCTTCATGGAGCTGGACGCGGAATCGCAGAGCCAGCTGCTTCAATTGTTGAACGAGGTGTAACAGCGCTTCTCCGCCCGGGTGCGTCGACAGTAGGGTCTCGAAGCACATGGCCCCTTCGCGCCCCTGGCCGTTGCTCCTGACCCTGTCGCTCTGCGCCGCTCCGCTGTGGTCCTGTCGCCCGGAGAGTTGTCTCTCCGGAGCCGCGGACTGCAAGGTGGTGCCGGCCTGCTCCCGCTTGTCGTTCGAATGCTCGGCGCAGCCGCTCGAGCTGACAGTGATCGACACCCTCGAACCCGGACCGCGCAGCCCCGATGCCCAGGGGGCTCGCGGCGACATCCGGCTCTCGAACGGCCGCGCCACCGCGGTGATTGCCGGTTTGGGAAATCAGAATGACCTCGACCCCAACGGGGGCTCGCTCCTCGACCTCTCGGTGCCGGGGAAGCATGACGATGGGCTCTCCGATGTCTGGCAGGGGGTGGGAATCCTCCCCGGAGATGCTGTCCGCTATACGGGGATGAAGCTCTTTGACGAGAGACCGGACCGGATCGCCGTGCAGCTCACTGGCACTCTCGACGGACGCCCCGGAGTGAAGGTCTTCACCCTCTACGAGATGCGGCCCTGCGACCCCGGGGTTCGGGTGCGGACGGAGCTGCTCAACGCGTCCACCGACACCGAGCTGTGGGCGGTGGCCGACGGGTTCTACTGGTACAGCCAGAACCTGCCGTTCGCTCCGGCGAAGGGCGAGGGGTTCTCGCACCCGAGCTGGAACCTGCTCACGGTCAACGACGTCTTCGCCGAATACCCTTATGTGGTGGGCAACTCTCGCTCGGCTCCCCAGGCCTCGTTTGCCGAGCTGAGCTGCGATCGGAAGATGCTCATCGGTTTCCACAGCGACGTGGTGTCTTCGCTGGGGCTGCCGAAGACGGTGATTCCGCCTCGCGAGTACCAGGTCTTCGAGCGCTTCCTCGCGGTCGCCGATGCCGACGATGTCGCTGGCGCAGGAGATCTGGCGTTGCAGGCGCGGGAACAACTCTGGGGCGAACGCTCGGTGACGCTGCGCGGTCACGTCGAACGGCCGGGCGCCACGGCGGTGGGCAGCGAGCGCGAGACCAGTGTGCTGATCAGCGAAGGCAAGGTGTCTGACGACGCGTCTGCGCGCACGCCGTGGTCGCAGGTGGTGCCGGATGCCGAAGGGAATTTCAGCGCGCGGGTTCCTTCCCAGCGCGACTACGTGGTCGAGGTGTCGTCGTTTGCGCAGCGGCAGATTGAAAAAGAGGTCCGGGTGGCGGAGAGCGATCTGGAGCTGGGGACTTTCACTCTCCCCTCGCTGGGTCGAGTGACGCTCCAGGTTTCCGAGGAAGGCAGCGCCCGCGGCCCAACGCCGGGCTGAAACTGAAGGTCAGCGCCGCGCCGTGGGTGCCCGTGGAGGAGATCCGGATCGTGGTCAATGGAAAGGTGGTTCGGACCCTCAGCGGGGCCGAGCTGTCGCGGCCGGCCGACCCGTTCGGAACCGCCGGATTGGTCCGCTTCGAGGGGACGATTCCACTCGCGGGGTTACTGCCTCAGGGGACGGATGCATGGTTGGTGGTCGAAGCAGGAACGGCGCTGCCGCTGGCGGCTGATCTCGGGGGAGGCCCCGATGATGCGCCCGACGGCATTCCGGACACCTCGGACAACAACAAAGATGGGGTGGTCGACTCCCGCGATGCGGCGGATGGATCGACTTCCGGGCCGCTCAGCACCCCGCTGGCCCCCACCGACGACGCCGACCCGTTGTTCCACTTCGCCCACAAGGTTTCCGACGGATATCCGTTCGCGTTCACCAACCCTTTCATCCTCGACGTCGACGGGAATGGACGCTTCGACGCGCCGGGGGTGGAGCGATGAGCGGTTCAGCGCTCCACTCGTCCACGGGGTTCCTGGTTTTTGGGCTGGCGCTGGTGCTGAGCCCTCTCGCTCAAGCTCAAACGGCATCGCAGCGGGGCTGCGAACGATCGACGGCCGCGTCCCTGGGCGATGGCCCGATAACGGTGGGGCTGGCCGAGGCTGACGTTGCCACAGGGCGCCGCGCCTGCCCTCGCACCGAGCTTGCGTTCGGAGGGCGGGCCGGAGCGATCATCGATTCCCCCCACTTCTATGGAGCCATCGCTGCCGATGCCTTGCTCTCGGGAAGCTACGCGTGGAGCGAACGCCGCGAGCTTTTCGCCACCCTCGAATTGCTTCACTATCAATACGTTCAGAACGCCACCCTCAAGGGCAAGAGCGTGGGTCTGGGGCAGCTCACCGCAGGGGCCTCGGCGGTGACGTTCGAGTCGTCGCGGTTCACCGGCGCCGCGAGCTTCCGTTTGCTGCTTCCCACCGCCACTGCCAACGCCCATCTGCATGAGGTCGGGCTTGAGCTGGGACACGCCTTGTCCTATCGCGCTGCCCCTGCCATCGAACTGCACGGCTATCTCGGGGGCGAGGCCTCGGCGGGGCTCTCCGGAGGGGCCGCGCTGCCCCGCTTCGGAGCATTGGGGGTGGTCGGCATCCAGGTCTCTCCCTGGAGATGGTTGGGGCTGGTGCTCGACGTCGATGGCAGGGCGGGCGAGGTGTCTTCGCTCGCGCCGGCGCTGGCACTGCGCTTTGGTCTGACCCAAGCGCTAAGCGCTGAGCTCGCGGCCACGGTGCCTCTTTTGGGAAGAGACCGCCACACCGGAGTGGCTGCACTGAAGCTGAGCTACCGGCTCTAGTTGCCTGGCTTTCCTTTCGTCAACAAGGTGTTCGCAACGCCTGCCACACCCAGGGCTCGAGCATAGTGCACGGGTGTGGCCTGAGAGCCAGGGACCTGGTCGAGGTCAAGGCTACCCTCCGCGTTGAAGTCCGAGGATTGGAACGAGACCTGCTCCTCCGAGGAGTTCGCACCCGACCGTGCGCACGACCAACGGATCGACGCCTTGTTAGAGACGGTACTCCACGATCCCGATGCCACTTCTCGCTTCTCGACAGCGGAAATGAGCTTCGACACGAAAGCTTCTGTGGCAACCGCATCAAGCGGCGACGGTCCGACGTGGTTTCTGCTGTCTGACCTGTCCCCCACAGATCCCTCGAACACGGATGAACCGTTTTTGAAGGTCAGGCGTAATTCGGTCCCCTGGTCGATCAAGCTGCCCAAACACCCCGCATAACCGAGAGTAATCAGAAGCCGCCCCTCTTTCGCTTGCAACAAGCATGAGAGCGGGTTTTTCGAGGTGGCTTTGAGCCCTT
>JAYUUC010000421.1:0-4346 GCA_043755105.1 Myxococcales bacterium | reverse complement strand
GTCCACGAAGGCGGCCACGCCTGGCTCGACATTCAGGGCGACGCGGCCGAGTCACCCGACGCGACGCAGGCACAGAAGGACTACTACGCCGACCTCCTTAAGGCCCTGGGCATCGAGAAGCGCAGCGACATCACCACCGAGGTGCACGAGCGCTTCGCCCGTCTAAACGAAGCCTACATGCGCGAAGGCAAGGCGCCGACGCCCGAACTGGCCGGCATCTTCGCTCGCTTCGGCCTGTGGCTGCGCGGCATCTACCGCAACGTCGCCGAACTCAACGTCGTCATGACGGACGAGATTCGCCGTGTCTTCGACCGGATGCTGGCCATCGACGCGGACGTCGAGGCAGCGCTCGAGCGGCATGGCCCTGCCATGGTCGCCGACGCCAAGACCGCGGGCCTCACCAACGCGCAATGGCTCAACCAGCGCATGGCCGAGCGCGACATCATCGACGCGGGCTCCCAGCGCGCACAGTTGGCGGGCTTGGAAGACATTCACCGCGAGACTGAGCGCTGGTGGAAAGACGGCCTCAAAGCTCTGACGCCAGGCCTAGAGGAGGCCTATGAGGCGCTGCCCGCGCGCGTGGCGCAGCAGATTCTCATCGAGCAGGAGATTGTGCTTCCCCGCGACCGCGTCGAGGCGGCCATCGGCAAGCGCCGAATCGAAGGCCTCAAGACGGCCGCAAAGGGCGAGACGACGAATCCCGACGAAGTGGCCATGCTGGCGGGCTTCCCGACGGGCGAGGCGATGCTCAAGGCGCTGGGAGAACTCAAGCCCAAGGAGCGATGGGTCGCCGAGCAGGCAGACGCCAAGATGCGCGAGGCGCACCCCGAGACCTACGACGACAAGAAGCGCATGGGCATCATCATTGAGACCGGCCTGCGCCCGTACACCCAGAAGCGGTTGCTCGAGGAAGACGCCGAGCTGCGCAAGCGCATCGGTGACAAGTCGCAGCCCAACGTCGAGGCGATGAAGCGCGCGGCGAAGATGATTGTCGATGCGCGGCTGCTCTCCAACCTCAATGCCTCCGCGGCGCTGGCGACAGAGCGATCCCTGGCGCAGGCCAAGGCGCGGGCCTTCGCAAAGGGTGAGTGGGAGAAGGCGCGCGAGGCGGGCCGGCAGCAAATGCTCAACATGTACCTCCACCGCGAGTTGCTCGACGCCCGCGAGGAGCGCACCAAGTACAACGAGCTCGTCTCCCGTCTCGGCAAGAAGCCGGCACAGGAGCGCCTCGGCAAGGCGTCGGCCGAGTACCAGGACGCGGTCAACTACGTGCTCGAGGCGCTGGGCGAGCGCGAGTCACCTGACGGCCGGACGCTCGAGCTTCCCGACATCGGCGAGTGGGTGGAGCCCGTGAAGGCGGCGCTCGACAAGGGCGTCGACGGCCTCGCCATGGCCGACATGCGGCTGATTCGCGACGGCCTCGAGTGGACGGACGACGCTGCGCGAGACGTGACGACGGCGCTGGTGGAGCGGAAGCGCTTCGAGAAGGAGCAGGTGGTTGCGGACCTCATCCGCGAGGGCGAGGCGAACAAAAAGCGGATCCACAAGGACCTACCAGTGAGCGGCGGCGCTGCGACGCTGGGCGACAAGCTGAAGTCCATCCCGGCCGAGCTGCGCGGGTACATTCTCAAGGATGAGATGATCGCCGCATGGCTGGGCGGCATGATCGCCGGGAAAGACTGGACCGAATCCACCTGGTTCAAGGGCCTGGTGCAGCCGCTCCAAGAGGCGGAAGTGCGTCTGTCCGACCTGATGAAGGAAGTCATCGAGCCCATCGGCAAGGTCTTCAAGGGCATGAGCAACGAAGTCCGCAACGGCCTGTCGGAGGCCATCGACGGCGCCGCGCTCTTGCCCGACCATGGCGTCGAGTCGGGCCAGAAGATTCGCGCCGATGGCTGGACGCGGTGGCATCTCGTCATGATGGCGCTCAACTTCGGCAACACCTCGAATGCGCATCGCCTCCTGGTCGGCCGCAACATCACCCAGGTCCAGATGCTCAAGGCGCTGAGTCTGATGCGTAAGGAGGAGATCGACCTCGTCAACGCGGTCTGGTCGGCTCACGAAAAGCTCAAGCCGCTCGCGTTCGACCTTGAATTCAAGAAGACGGGCGTCCGTCCCGTCGGCTTCGACAACACGCCGACCCAGCTCCCCAACGGCGTCTTGACGGGCGGCTACGTCCCTGCGGTGTACGACAGGCGCTTCGTCTCGTCGCGCAACGACA
The DNA here is from genome assembly GCA_043755105.1 of Myxococcales bacterium. Taxonomy (GTDB): domain Bacteria; phylum Myxococcota; class Myxococcia; order Myxococcales; family Myxococcaceae; genus JAYUUC01. Next base: position 2,125 of record JAYUUC010000421.1, on the reverse strand, counting down.
ACGTCACCACCGTCGAGGACCTGGAGAACGTCAACACCAACAACCCCACCACCAACCGAAGCCACCTGAAGGCCCGCGCCAAGGACTACAGCGCAGCCATCAACCTCGACCCCAACGGCCTCATCACCCAACTCCACCGCTCGGCGCATGACATCGCCTTTCGCGAGCCCGTGCAGAGCGCCGTGGGGCTGCTCTTCGACGAGAAGGTGCAGACGATGGTCAAGGAGCGGATGGGTGATTCTGCCGCTGCGTCGCTCAAGGGGTGGATCGCAGCGGTTGCTTCGCCTGGCGCACTCCAGGGCGCGGACAACCTGACGGCTGCGGCGCAGGTCTACCGGACGCTCAAGGGTAACATCACCTTCAACGCACTGAGTTACTCGGTCCCCAACTTTATCGAAGATACGACCAACCTCGGCCTGGCCATGGTCAACTTCGACGTGGGACCGGGCTATCTCGCCGGGGCCGTGCTCGAATTCGCTCGGAGCCCCGCGCAGACCTGGCAGGGCATCGAAGCCAAGAGCCCGGCCATCCGCGCAGCCAACGACGCCCGCATGCGCGACATCACCAGGCAGATTCAGGCCATCACCCCCACCATGATCGAGCAGGCCGTGGACAAGGTGCCGGGCATTGGGGCGCTCGCCCGCTCGGCGGCCGTCCGTTTCGTCGACAACGCCATCGAGGAGCACGCTTTCGACTTGATGGAGTGGAGCTTCAAGGGCACGGCCATCCCGGTGTGGATGGCGCGCTACAAGCAAGCCATCGTCGAAGGCGAGACGGACGCCCGCGCCGTGACGCTGGCGGACGATGTGATTCGGCGAATCTTCCCGAGACACAGCGCGCTGGCCGGCGCCTCCATCAACCGCAACCAGACCATTGCCATGGTGCTCATGTTCGACGGATTCATCGGCGGCGTCCGAAACACACTGGCGACCAGGGTGCAGCGAGTCATCGAAGAGCCTGGCGCAGGAGCGAAGGCCCTCTCCGCAGCCAGCATCGCCGGCATCCTAATGACCGTCGGGCCGATATCCGCGTTCCTGAAATCCCGTGGACCCGACGATGATGACGACTCATGGTCCGCCTGGTTCTCGCGAGCGGTGCTCGAGGGCGGCACACAGACGGTTGTGCCGGGCATTGGCGGCGAGGCGGCGAAGTGGATCGAAGCCAAGGCGAAGGGAAAACAATTCACCCCCAGCCCCAACCTCGCGCTTAGTACGATGATCAATCTCGCCAAGGCCGTGGGACAACTCTTTGCTGGCGACGTCGACGGCCTCAAGCTCGCCGAGGCGCTCTATCGCGCGCTTGGGGTGTTCACCAAAAAACCCGTGTCGCAGCCGATTCGCACCGGCAAGGGCATCATCAAGTTCTTCGAGGACGGCATTCAGGGGCCGGCTGAGGTGCCGGGTGGGTTGTTCTACGGTGACAACCCCAAGAACGCCGCGAGCCCGTTCAATCTTGGTCCGATTCGGGAGAAGCCGCTGTTTCCGCAGTAGCGGCGTTGAATTTCTTCCCCCGCCAATTCACCACGGCGATGACGAGGGCCAGACCGGCAACGACATCAAGCCAGAACGGCGACCGAAACCCCACGACGCTGGCCGCCAGGCTTATGAGTCGAATGCCGAACACGCCCATGGCAATCATCCCGGCACCCCTGGCCATCGAGGCGAACACACCAGGCCGCGGTTGACCGTCGAGACGGGTCGACAACGCCACGCACACAACAAACACCGCGCCGACCACCAACGTCGAGAGCAAGTCCCAGAGCATCCCCGCACGGTCGCCGACCCCACCGCGCCGCGGTAGAGCAACGCCCGTACAGGTGAGCCGAAAACGTCCCCTACCGGCAGCACTGTCGGACCATGACAGTCCTGAGCGAAGTCAACGAAAACACCTACATTGCCACGGGCGTACAGACCGTCTTCCCCGCGGGCTTTACCTTCCAGCGCTCAACCGAAGTCATCGTCTCCGTCTCGGCTGACCTTGGCGTCACTTACGCCGCGGCCACGGGCTACGCAGTAGTCGGCCTCAACGTCGTCTTCACTGTCGCGCCGGCCAACGCCGTCCGCGTTCGACTTCAGCGAACAGTGCCATTCACGCAGGCCGTAGCGCTGCGCTCGCAAGGGACCTT
>JAYUUC010000420.1:0-12478 GCA_043755105.1 Myxococcales bacterium | reverse complement strand
GACGACGGTTACGACATCGCCGACTACTACAGCATCCACCCCGACTACGGCACCCTCGACGACTTCAAGAAGCTGATCGTCGAGGCCCACCGCCGCGGCATCAAGATCATCACCGAGCTGGTGGTGCACCACACCTCGGACCAGCACCCCTGGTTCCAGGAAGCGCGCGCCAACCCCCAGAGCAAGAAGCGCGATTACTACGTCTGGAGCGACACCGACGATCGCTACAAGGGCGCTCGAATCATCTTCACCGACACCGAGCGCTCGAACTGGACCTGGGACCCGGTGGCAAAGCAGTACTACTGGCACAGGTTCTTCTCGCACCAGCCCGACCTCAACTACGACAACCCCGAGGTTCAGGAGGCGATGTTCAACGTGATGCGCTTCTGGCTCGACATGGGCGTCGACGGCTTCCGCTGCGACGCGGTGCCCTACCTGTTCGAGCGCGAAGGCACCAACTGCGAGAACCTTCCCGAGACCCACGCCTACTTGAAGAAGCTGCGCGCGGTGATCGACCGCGAGTACCACGGCCGGGTGCTGCTCGCCGAGGCGAACCAGTGGCCCACCGACGTTCGGGTCTACTTCGGTGACGGCGACGAGTTCCACATGGGCTTCCACTTCCCGGTGATGCCCCGTCTGTTCATGGCCATTCGCAAGGAAGAGCGCACCCCGATCGTCGAGATCATGCAGCAGACGCCCGCCATCCCCGACAACTGCCAGTGGGCGATCTTTCTTCGCAACCACGACGAGCTCACCTTGGAGATGGTGACCGACGAGGACCGCGACTACATGTACCGCGAGTACGCGATGGACAAGCGGATGCGGATCAACGTCGGCATTCGCCGCAGACTGGCGCCGCTGATGGACAATGGCCGCCGCCGCCTCGAGCTGCTTCACAGCCTGCTCTTCTCGCTCCCGGGAACCCCGGTGCTCTATTACGGCGACGAGATCGGCATGGGGGACAACATCTACCTCGGCGACCGCAACGGCGTGCGCACCCCGATGCAGTGGACGAGCGACCGCAATGCCGGCTTCTCGAGGGCCGACTCGGCGCGGCTTTACGCACCGCTGAACGCCGACCCGGTGTACGGGTTCAACGCGATCAACGTCGAGGCCCAGGAGCGCACCACCACTTCCCTGCTCGCCTGGGTGAAGCAGCTGATCGAGGTCCGCCAGCGCTACCCGGTATTCGCGGTGGGCTCGCTCCGGTTCCAGAACCCGAGCAACTCGAAGGTGATGGCCTTCTTCCGGGAAGGCGCAGGCCAGCTCGTGCTGGTGGTCTGCAACCTCTCGCGCCACCCCCAGCCCGCCGAGCTCGACCTCTCGGAGTTCCGGGGCCACACCCCGGTGGAGCTGACCGGGGACACCCGCTTCCCGGTGATCACCGAGCGCGCCTACCAGCTCTCGCTCGGCGCCTACATGTTTCTGTGGTTCACGCTCGAGAAGCCCGCTGCCCCGGAGTCCCCTTGAAACGCGTCGACCTGTCGATTCTGCCCGAGTACTTGAAGTCACGCCGCTGGTTCGCCGGCAAGGCCTGGCCGATCAAGAGCACCTCCGTCATCGACCATGCCAGCCTCGCCACCACCGGCCGCACCGACTTCACCCTCGGCGTGATCGAGGTCACCTACGAGCTCGGAAAGCCCGAGCGCTACCTGCTCCCGGTCACCCTCGGTCCCAAGGGCAAGATTGAAGAAGCGCTCGACGACGACCAGCTCGCCCGGGCAGTCCTGGGGCTGATCCGCGACGGTTCCGAGGTGCCCTCCGGCGCCGGAGCGCTCAAGGGCGAGCGGATTGCCGGAACCGACGAGCTCTGGGCGGCGCTCCCCGACGCCCCGACGGTGACCCGCATCTCGGCCGAGCAGAGCAACACGTCGATCATCTTCGGCCAGGCGGTGATCTTGAAGTTGATCCGCAAGCTTGAGCATGGCGTGAACCCCGAGCTCGAGCTCGGTCGCTTCTTCGCTCGACGCGGCTTCCAGCAGGTTCCACCGCTGATGGGAGCGCTCCACCTCACCGGCAGCGCCGACTCCACCATTGCGGTCGCCCATCGCTTTCTTCCCAACGAAGGCGACGGGTGGACCTATGCCCTCGAGCGGTTTCGGGAAGGGCCGACGCTGTCGCCCGACGTCCTCGATGGATTCCGCAAACTGGGGGAGCGGCTCGGCGAGCTTCACACCGTGCTCGCTTCCGATGCCGAGGATCCCGCCTTCGCTCCCGAGCCGATTCGCGCCGAGGACCTGCAGCGGTGGAGCGCGACGATCATCGGAGAGCTGGGGGTCACCCTCGCGGCCGCAACCCAGGTCATCCCCGAGCTGGAAGCTCGCCGCGACGCGCTCGCCGAGCGGGCCCGGAAGCTGGCCACGCTGGAGCCGTCCGGTCAGAAGACCCGCGTCCACGGGGACCTGCACCTGGGACAGGTGCTGCGCACCGGTGACGACTGGGCGATCTTCGACTTCGAAGGCGAGCCCGCCCGCAGCTTCGAGCAGCGTCGGCAGAAGCACTCACCGCTCAAGGACGTGGCGGGAATGCTCCGCTCGTTTTCCTATGCGGCCGAGGTGGTGATTGCGGAAGGCAAGCCGGTGGGGACCCGCTCCTCTTCCGCACGGAGGGCGTTTCTCCAGGGTTACCGCGCAGCCACCGCGGGGGCGGCGTTCCTGCCCGCAGACGACACCACTTTTGCCGGGCTGCTCGACGCGCTCGAGTTGGAAAAGCTGATCTACGAGGTTCGCTACGAGGTGAACAACCGTCCCGACTGGGTGAAGATCCCCGCCCAGTCGATGCTCGACGAGGCCGGTCGTTGAAGTCACCTCTGAGCCGGGCCGAGGTCGACGATCAGATCGACCAGCTGGTCAGCCTGCGCAACCGTGAGCCCCACGAGGTGCTCGGCCTCCACCTGGACGGTGACGGGGTGGTGGTGCGCGCCTTTCGCCCCGACGCGCTTCGCATCGAGCTGCTCCCTGAGTTCGGCGGCAAGCTGGCGATGACCCACCGGCACGGAGGTTTGTTCGAGGCCCGCATCAACGGCCGCTCCGAGGGGTTCAACTACCTGCTCGAGGTCCACTATCCGGGCGGCGCTCAGTACACCCTCCGCGACCCCTACAGCTTTCTTCCCACTCTGGGAGAGGTCGACCTCTATCTCGCCGGCGAGGGCAGCCACCAGAAGCTATGGCAGCGCTTGGGCGCGCACCCGGTACACCACCACGGCGTGCTCGGGGTCTCGTTCGCGGTCTGGGCTCCCACCGCGGCAGGGGTCTCGGTGGTGGGGGACTTCAACGGCTGGGACGGGCGCCTGCACCCGATGCGCGCGCTCGGCGCCTCCGGAATCTGGGAGCTGTTCGTTCCCGAGATCGGCGAAGGTACCCGCTACAAGTTCGAGATACGCCCCGGCCACGGCGGCCCTCGCCTGCTCAAGGCCGACCCGCTCGCCTTTCGCGCCGAAACGCCTCCCGCCACCGCCTCGGTGGTGCACGACCTCAACCGCTACCGCTGGAAGGACGAGGCGTGGATGGCGCAGCGCGCTTCTGCTCGGCCAGCCCAGGCTCCGCTGTCGATTTACGAGCTTCATCTCTCGTCGTGGCGCCGGGTGGTGGAGGAAGGCGATCGCCCGCTCACCTACCGCGAGCTCGCTCCGGCGCTGTGTGCCTACTTGAAGGAGACCGGGTTCACCCACGTCGAGCTGCTTCCGATTGCCGAGCACCCGTTCGGCGGTTCCTGGGGCTACCAGGTGAGCGCCTACTACGCTCCGACGGCGCGGTTCGGTCACCCCGATGATCTCCGCTTCTTGATCGACCAGCTTCACCAGCATGGGTTCGGGGTGCTGGTCGATTGGGTCCCCGGCCACTTTCCCCGCGACGCATTCGCGCTGGCGGAGTTCGACGGCACCGCCGTCTACGAGCACGCCGATCCGAGGCAGGGGGCTCACCCCGATTGGGGGACGTTGATCTTCAACTTCGGCCGCAACGAGGTGCGCAACTTTCTCATCGCCAACGCGCTCTTCTGGGTCGAGGAGTACCACGTCGATGGGCTGCGGGTGGACGCGGTGGCCTCGATGCTCTACCTCGACTACAGCCGCGCCGCCGGACAGTGGGTGCCCAACAAGCACGGCGGCCGCGAGAACGAAGAGGCGATTCATTTCTTGCGACAGATGAACGAGACGATGACCCGCCACCATCCCGACGTGATGGTGATCGCGGAGGAGTCGACCTCGTGGCCGAAGGTGAGCCAACCGGCTTCGGAGGGCGGCCTGGGGTTCGGGTTCAAGTGGAACATGGGGTGGATGCACGACACCCTCTCGTACTTTTCCAAGGACCCGGTCTACCGGCGCCACCACCACCACCAGCTCACCTTCGGGCTGCTCTATGCCTTCAGTGAGAAGTTCGTCCTTCCGCTCTCCCACGACGAGGTGGTGCACGGAAAGGGCTCGCTCTACGGGCGCATGCCCGGAGACCCCTGGCAAAAGCGCGCCAACCTGCGGGCCCTGTTCGCCTGGATGTGGGCGCACCCGGGGAAGAAGCTGCTCTTCATGGGCGACGAGCTCGGTCAACCGGGGGAGTGGAACCACGACCGCAGCCTCGACTGGCACCTGCTCGATGACCCCGGCCACCGAGGGGTGCAACGGCTGGTGTGCGATCTCAACGCCCACTACCGTCAACTGGCTGCGCTGTATCAACTCGACGTCGACCCGCGCGGCTTTCAGTGGCTGCAGGCAGATTCCGCCGACACCAATGTCTACGCCTTCGTCCGTCGCGCCGAGCAGGGCATCGACCACCTGGTATGCGTAGCCAATCTCTCACCCGTGCCCCGCCCCGACTATCGGGTGGGCTGCCCGCGCGTCGGCGCCTACCGCGAGGTGCTCAACACCGATTGCCGAAAGTACGGAGGGTCGGGGCTGGAGAACCCGGGCACGCTCGAAGCGGTCGAACGTGCGTGGGACGCTCAACCGGCCTCGCTGGAACTGATGTTGCCGCCGCTCTCGATGGTTTGGCTGAAGCCAGCGTAAGAGCAGCCCGCGATTCGCCCGGGCCGCGGGGCCGCGGCCGGTTCAGACCGGCCACGCCCCGCGTGCCCTACGAACGAGCCTTCGGTCCCCGCATGGGCTTGCGTCTGGGGAACCGGCCCCGGCGAAGCGACCGCGCGAGCGAAGGCTGACGGTTCAGAGACTGCTCTTGGGTGAGGATGCGGACGATTGGACCGCGGACCTGGACCGCTAGGCCTTTGGTCTTGGGCTCAAAGGACAGGCGAGGACGGGAGTCGTTCCTCCGCAACGGACCCTCGGACAGTCTCGACCTGGCGGTCGCGTTCCTAGTTTTCTTCGGACGATAACCGCCCCAGGAGGGTGCCAAATGTCTAGGACTGTGATCAAAAAATGGATTGTCGCGGGATTGGTTTCTGCTGGAGCCTTCGGGTTTGGCTGTCAGCCCAATCGTGGAGGAACAGGGGGCTCGGGAAGTGCCGGCAGCGGAAGCTCGTCGGGTTCAAGTCGGTCGCCCAGTGGTTCCAGCGGGTCGAGCGGTGACTTGATGGGCGGGACGGGTGGCTCGGGTTCCGTCGGCAGCGGTAGCGGCTCGAGCAGCGGGTCGATGGGAGGCAGTGGAAGTTCGGGCAGCGGCACTGACCTGGGTGGCAGCAGTGGTTCGAGCGGGTCGGGAACCCTGGGAGGAAGCGGCTCCGGAAGCGGAAGCACCTCAGGGTCGCTGGGCGGCTCGGGGAGTTCTTCTGGTTCCGATCTGGGAAGTGGCTCCGGGGGCTCGGGCAGTGCGGGTTCGACCGGCAGCGGCTCGGATACCTACGGCGGCAGCGGAGGATCGGGCTCGATGGGTACCGGCAGCAGCGGTTCAACTGGCAGTGGTTCGACTGACACCACCAGCGGAAGCAGTGGCTCGACCACCGGGGGGTCCGCCAATGACACCCGGCATCACTCCGGCAGCGCCACCGGCTCCCATACCGGCGGCAGCGGCGCAGACACCGGCGCGAGTTCCACCAAGGGAAAGAAGCACTCGGCTCACGACGCCGGCACTCCGTAGTTGAGCGGACGGAAGCGCTGAGACGAGCAGGCGACCGGTCCCCCTTCCTCGGGGTGACCGGTCCCGCTATCTCGCCGCCGACAGCCTGCGTAGATTGCGCTCTTCCATCACCTTCCGCGGCGCCGGGACCACCGAAGGTTCCGGTTTGGCGTCCAGCAGCACCTGTGGAACCCGTTGCCCCTGACCCGGTGGCAGTCCCATCGCTTCCAGCTCGCCGGTTTTCTTCCGAATCCAGAACACACATCCCTCCTGGGCTTGGTTTGAAACCGCAGCTTGTACCGACACCCGGAGTGTCGGACATCGGCCAGCGGAACGAGTCTTCTTTGAAAAAAAAGAAGAAGCCGCCTCGACGATCGAGACGGCCCCCGTGCAGCGTCTGTCTCGACTCGCGCTAGTAGCGGGGCGAAGTCTCCGGCTGGACCCGGGTCTGAGCCTGGTCGTAGCCGAGGGGGTGGTCCGTCTCGGAGTGATTCTGCCCACTCAGCTTGGCCTTGGGGAAGGTCCTCGCAATCCGGTTGTAGGTGCCGAGCACCAGCAAGGAGGGCACCCACTGCGCGATGAAGCTGGACCACCTCTCGCGGTCCACCGAACGTCGGCTCCACATCAGGGCCGCCGAGATGCCCATCGACACCACCGCTGCACCGATGAAAAAGAGAGGGGGAATACCGCGGGTCGTGTTCTCCACCATGTCGGTGGCCTTGTCTTCATTCATCATTGGAGCGCTCCAGGGTGCTGCGGGTTGGAAGTGCAGAAGTAGCTTCCGCCGACCCTTCGCAACATTGGCCCCCGGCGCCTGAACTTCAGGGCGGCCCCGCCCCCAGCAACTCGACGAAAAGCACCTGGCTGACCTCGGCGAACAATTTCCCGGTGGCGATCAGCCCGCCACAATGGGGAGGTTCACGGGCGAACGTCAGCGCCACGCACCGCTGCAACACCGCGTCCCAGAAGCGCTCCGAGCCTCGCGGCATCAGGTGCTCGCGGATGAGCTCGAGCGGCCAGGGAATCACCGTGGTGGGGTCGGCGTCGCTGGGGCTGGTGAAGCAGTCGAGATCGACATCGAGCAGCGTGGCGCCCGCGCGTCGAATCATCGCCTCCGCCTCTTCAGTTTCCGGGCTCGCGCCGGGCTCGCCGTACCGCTCCGCCAGTCGATCCACCGTGGGCACCACCTGCACCCGATGGGGGTGGCCATGGGAGTCGGTCCAGACTCCGCCCGCAAAGGCGTTCGGAGGGTGCGCGCGACCGAACACCAGCGCGTCGCCGATGCATCCCGATTCCATCGCCGCGAGCACGTGGTCGAAGTTGCGGACATCAAGCTCCCAGCGCGCGTACTCGTCGATCGCCCGAAGCCCCGCGTCACGACGGGGAATCCGCTCCGGCGTCCGTGGTGGAACCAGATCAAGGTGGCGATCGAACGTCACCAGCAGCGGGGCGGGCCCCTCCCCCACTGCCAGAGACCAGCAGGGCCAGGCGAGCCGATGGGGGTCGAAGACGAACGCATCGGTGGGACCGCGTCCTCCGGCGAGCGACAGCCGGGTCACTCCAGCCAGGCGAAGGTGGGCGGCGTCGTGGGTGCTCATCGGTCTTGTCCGTCCTTCAGTTCAAGGGAGCATCGAGGAACGCGGGGCGCAGGTCGTTGACCTGTCCAAAGCTGCCGCTGAAACGGTCAGCGGACATTCTCCCATTGCCAATCACCAGGCCGAGGTCGAGGCGAATGACCTCCTGGTTGAACTGGGGAATCAGCAACCGCGCCCCGATGCCGGCGGTGTGGGTGACCTCGCCGAGGTCCGAATTGAAGGCAGCCCCCGCATCGTAGAAGAGCACGAAGCCGAGATAGAGGGTGTTCAGCTCGACCGGTCGGGTGCGGTACTCGAGATTCATCAGCGCCAGATTTCGGCCCGAGAGAAGCTCCGCGGGGGCTCCGCGCAGCCCGTTGCCTCCTCCCAGCAGCAGCAGCCGGTGGTCGAGGTCGGCGAGGCTCACGTCGAGCAGCCCCCTCACTACGAAGCGACCACCCTCGAACGGGGGGCTGTAGTTGAGCAGCTCGACCGCGAGGTGCTTGTTCACCCATCCCCGCGGAGCACCTTCCTCGTCACTCCCCGGCATGTAGCGCGCGGCCGCTGCCACGGTGAGGGAGGCAAGGTCCTGGAGAAGGGCGAGCCGATAACGGGCGGTGGCCCCGAGCTCGACGAACCGCGTGGGCGAGGACCAGGCAGGTTCGGCCCAGCGGACCTGGAACAGGGTCGAATAGCCGAGCTGGAAATCCTCCGAGAGCGCGAATGCATCGAGGTCGCGCATCACCTGATAGCGGGCCTGATAGGCCTTCACCTGCGCGGTGAAGTAGCGAGCGCTCTCGCTCCGGGGCAGGTAGTTGCGGACGAACCAATGAGCGCGCGCGGAGTCGAGGCCGGACTCGGGTGGCGGCACATAGCTGCGCGAAAAGGCCCCGGCGCCCACGCTCACATCGGTCTTGAAGGCGTGCCCCAACGAGCGGGTGACCAGCGCCTCGGCAGAGAGACTGCGGGCGTCATAGATGAAGGGAATCGAGTCCGACCCTGGTTCGAGCCCGTCATAGGGCAGCTGCCACACCGTCGCGCCCCGGAACACCCGCTTCCGCTGAACGAGCCACTGCGCCCCAGTGGAAAAACCCCACCGGGTATCGAGCGAGAGCAGCGGCTTGCCAAACACCGCCTGGCCCGAGCTGCCCTCCAGGGCTCCGCTGCTGCGGTTGAAGATCAACGACGCGGTCTCACCGAAGGCGAGGCGGCCGCCGAGAAGCCTGCGGTCCTGAAAGGTCTGTCCCACGCTGAGGGTATCGAGCCGGAACACCAGGTCGAGCTCGAGTTGCTGGTTGCGGCCAAACAGATTCTGCTCGGTGGGCCGTAGCCGCAAGTACTGGAGCAGATTGCCGACGAACCGGAACTCGCTGTTGAGGCGCAGGCTCCAGCGGTCCTTGGTCACCACCAGCAGGCCGAGCTCGCCTCCCGGCAGCTTGACCGGAAGCACCCGGACCACGGCGAGGATGAACAACTTGCGAAGGTTCCTCTCCGACTCGTCCGCCCGCTCTTGCGAGTAGGCGCTGCCCACGTCGAGGAGCAGCTCGCGTTCAATCACCGCCTCGCGGGTGCGGGAATGAAAGACGTTGAGAAATTCGGGAAACGGATCGCTGGCAGAGAAGACCTCCTCGGAGGCCACCAGCACCCGCGCGATCCGCTTGCCTTCAGGAGCCGGCTCGCGCTCGACCTCGAATCGGCGCAATCCCCACTGCTCCAACCGCTCTTCGTATCCTTGTCCGCGCGGTCCCACCTGGGCGCGGGCAGCGCCTCCGAGGAGCAACAGCACGAGCAGGAGCGGTCTTCCCACGCCCCGATTGTGCCACGCGGCAACGCCCTGCACTCGCTTCCCGCGCCGTCAGGCGACGGACCTCAGAGAAGAAGGCCCGGCGTCACCGCAGGTCAAAAAGCGAGCGCAACGACTACGGCTGCTCGTCGACCCGGAAGATCGAAGTCGAGGTGAGCGCCGGACTCACGTTGGTGGCAGTGAGCTTCCCTCGAACGACGTAGGTTCCATCGAGCTGCAGACCCTTGCGGTCGAGCATCGGCACCTGCCCGCTGAAGGTTCGGCTCGCGCCCGCGGCGAGCGTGAACGAGGTAGCGGCTGCGGTGAAGCTCTGGGAGTCGGACCACGCGGTGACCACCTTGCCTCCGGCGTCGAGGACGTCGAACTCGAACTGCTGCCCGTGGCTGAACCTGACCTGCTTCGAGGTGCTTCCGGTGTTGGTGACGGTGAAGCTGAACGACGCCAGGGCGGTGACCGCGTTGGTGGGGCAAGGGGTGGTCACGCAGCGAATGGTGTTCGGCTTGTTGAGGTAGACCGCGCGGTCGGTGCTCACGCTGGCAGAGAGCGTCGAGACCGGAACCGGGGCCGGGTACTGGGTGGCGCCCACCTGTGCGCTCTCGAGCAGGAACGTCTCACCGGTGCCAGACACGAACGAGACCAGGCCGACGCCCTGGACGAAGGTCAGCTCCTGAAACAGCGGCGCCACGCAGCGCACGTAAGGAGGCGGGTTGAGCGAGAACGAGAACGTCCGTCCCTTGGTGAAGGCGCCTGCGGGGGTGGTGACCTTGACGTTGCTCTTGGAACGACGAACCACGAACTGATCGCAGGCTCCGCCGGAGGGCGAATAGTCCCAGGGAGAGCTCATCTGGGAGAAGCGCACGAACGAACTCCAGCCCGAGGAATCGGCGTTCCAGGCAAACAGCGTCGAGGTGGCAGTGGTGCCGAAGGCGAGCCACTTGCCGTCCACGCGATCGAGGCCGCCGACGTAGAAGAAGCCGTTGCCTTCGTGGTCGACATTGATGTGGTGCTGGGCGCCAGTGGTGCTGGAGGTCATCACCCAGTCGTTGCCAACGCTCAAGGGAAACCAGTCCGACGCGCGGGCGGTGAGCTCGGCTTCCTGCTCTGCCAGCTCCGGTCCCTTCGCCGTCGATTCGTCCATCTCCGGCCCGCCACATGCGGCGAACAGCGCCAGAGCACTCCACAACCCCACTGCTTTGTTCAGTGATGCCATCTGTTTGTCACCTGTTGGTACGTAAAGTCGCTTTTGTGTGGTCCGCTGTGTGCCATGGGCCCACACGATCGTCAATTCTCTTGGGTGGAATTGGTCGCGTTCGATCAATGTCGAGCACTTCGATTCCAGGAAGGCTCTGAGGAGGCTCTGAGGAAGTTCTAAGGAGGCGCGCCGAGGGCGAGCAGCTCCTCGAGGTCTCCGACCGAGTCGAGCGCGAGGTCCATCATCCGCTGAAGGGTGAAAATTCCCGCGGTTCGGGGGTCAAAGCCCTGGGCCTGGGCCTGCCTCATCGCGGCGAAGAGGATGGAGAGGCCCACGGTCATGCAGTTTTCCCACTCCATCGGGTCCTGGCGCTCCGAGAAGAAGCAGAACACCACCCCGGGCGAGAAGGATTGCCGCGAGAGCGCCATCGCTTCGATCGGTTCCACCGACGCGAAGAAGAGATGGATGTCGTGCCAGTGCATCCGCAGGAACTTCCACAGCAGCACTTCGATCCGCGCCACCAGCCGCCCCAGCCGTGCCGGCTCGTTCCGGAGCACCCCGAGCTGGGCAATCGCCTCGGCAGCGCGAGCCGTCGCAGCGGCGAGCCGCCGGTCGGGTTCAGGAAGCGTCAGGGGTAGCTCCGGCCGCGGCGAAGAGAGAGGCCCTTCGGACTCGAATCATGCCACCTGATCTACCAGCTGGGGGCCAGAGGACAACCGCGGAGCAGCCAGCGCCGCGGAGGGATAGTTCAGCGCAGGCTTCGGGAGGCGACGTCGATCCGCTGCTTCAGCGCGTTCGCCTGCCGGGCCAGCGCGGGCTGGTTGTCGCTGTTGCGAATCACGAATTCGGCGAGGGTGCAGGCCTCCTCGGCCGCCGCCATCCGCCACTTCAGGCCGGCGAGCGCGAGCACGATCCGCAGGTCCGACGCATCGAGGTTGACGCTGCGCTCGAGCTCGGTCGCGGCTTCGAACCAGTCGCCATGTGAGAGCAGCGCATACCCGCAAAGCGCGAAGGTGCGCGCATCCTGGGGAGCCACCTGGGTCGCCTGTCGGGCAAAGGCCAGGGCTTCCATCGGGTGATTGGCGGCCAGCTGCTCCATCGCAGAGCTGAGCAGCTGGTCCAGCGGTGGCAGCGCCGCGGCAGTTTTCTTGGTCTTCCCCATGAGTTGAATCTCCTCGAGCCCCCTGTAGGGTTATCTCCCCAGGCGGGTTGGAAGTTGCGGCTTCGAGCCCCCAGACCCAAGAAACCCAAGCCTTTGCCCCTATCCGAGGGTGCGCGCCCCCAGGGGGCTAACGCAGCTGGCCAAAGCTGGCAGGAATGCGGCTCTCGGGCCTGCAGGGGAGCTCTGCGTTCGGCGTCGCGACCAGGCAGGCGCCATAGCGTTGTTCCAGGGTGCTGATCATCCATTGGGGGTCGAGGCTGTAGCCATTTTGCTCATCGGCGACCTCGCCTGGATGAAGGGGAGCCGCCGGGGGAGTCGGTCCGCCGACCCGGGCACTGAAGGTCAGAAACAGCATCCCGGCCGCGAGCACCCCCAGGGCCCATCGGGCCGGAGGATGAGATCGAACGGGCTCCGACGCCGCGACCGTCGGCGCCGCCCAGGGGGCCGCCCGTCGAAGCCTCGACGTCAGCCGCGCCCACATCGGGGCGGCCACCGCTGCGGGAGCCGCCGGTTCCAGACGCACCGATACCCGTGACCACAGCAAGTCAGCCGAAGCGTCGAGCCGGCGGCGACGTTGGTCCATCAGCGTCTGCTCGGCCCGAAGCCATTCCAGCTCGTGTCGGCAGGCAGCGCAGGCGGACAGATGCGCTTGCAGCCCGTCTGTCTGGGCGGGGGCCAGCGCTCCCTCGAGAAGAGCCTCGAGCCGTTCGGTGCGACAGTCCGCGCTCATCGCCGCTCTCCGAG
>JAYUUC010000419.1:0-4350 GCA_043755105.1 Myxococcales bacterium | reverse complement strand
GCGCCCCTGCGCTCACGAACAGCGCGGGCCCTCTTCCCCCTTCAAAGGTCGATCGCCGCACCCGCACTTCCCCGCCGACCTGGTGCACCCCCACCGCCGGACCTTCGAAGCGACTGCCCTCCAGCGAGGCGCGGGCCGAGCGAACCTCCACCGCGCGCCGGTAGGGCCCGACGAAGTGGCACCGGGTGAAATCGCCCACCGTGGTCGCCTCGAGCATCACTCCGCGGGTCTCGGACACGGACGCCTCGAAGCGGCTGTCGACCGCCTGGAACGAGCCCGAGCGGACCCGCACCGAGGCTCCGCGCTGACCGCTGAAATGAACCTGGTCGACCGCGGTGTGGCCAAGGCTTTCCAGGCCCAACATGCCGCCTTGAATCCAGAGGTGAGAAAGCCGGGCCGTGCCCCGCACCGACACCACGACGTCGCCTTCGCCATGAAGAACGGGGGTCCCCTCTCCCACCAGTTCGGTCTGGTCCGGCAGCTCGAACGGGCCCGGGTACATCCCCGAGGCGAGGTGGACGATTCGTGGAGACGCGCCCACAGCAAGCGCAGGGCCCAGAGTCTTGTAAGGGTGGACGCGGGACCCGTCACCGGCGTCGAGCGCCGAAGCATCGACCCACCGTTCGGTGACGACGACCGGGGTGGCGGCGAGCAGCACGCTGAGCAGGGTCACCATCCGGGGTCCAGCCTAGACGAGCGGCCGGTCTTTCTCATCCTTGCTGTCCCCGGTGCAGGGAAGTGACAGCAGGGCTCACCCCAGGGAGAATGCGGGTCGACACTTTCGAAGGGGGAACGGCAAGCGATGGAAACCCAGGGACCGCAGCTGGATGCAGGTTTGACCGGACCGGCGAGTCCGACGCAGGACGAGCGCACCATGGGGTTGCTCGCCCACCTCGGGGCGATGGTGATGGGGGTATTTTCCGGAAGCTCGCTTGGCTTCGCCGTGCCGCTGTTCCTGATGGTCACCCGGGGCAAGGACTCGAGTTTCATCCGCGCTCAGTCAGTGGAGTCACTCAACTTTCAAATCACCTTGCTGCTGGTGGTCGCGGTGTCGGTGGTGGGGTCCTTGCTCACCTGCGGGTTGGGCTTCGTGGTCGCCGTCCCGCTGATCCTGGTCCTGGCTCTGGCGGGCATCGTGATGCCGATCATCGCCGGAATGAAGGCCAACGACGGCATCCTCTACCGCTACCCGCTCACGCTTCGGCTGGTGAAATAGCGGGTGGAGAACCTGGGGACGCTCCGGCGAAGCCCGACGGCTGGTTCGGCACGCACCTACGCCGCAACTGTATTTCTGGGCGCCTTTCTACTCTTCGCGCTGGAGCTGATCCTCGGAAAGCTGGCGTTGCCCTGGTTCGGGGGCTCGGCGTCGGTCTGGACCTGCTGTCTGCTCTTCTTTCAGACTGCGCTGCTCGCCGGCTACGGCTACGCCCGAAAGCTGGCGCGCGCAGGCCGCCAGGGTGTGGTCGTGCACGGGGTCTTCCTCGGAGCGTGTCTGCTGCTGCTGGCCCTGCGGGCCTACCAGTGGCCGTCGTCGATCACCCCGGACGCCTCGGCCAAGCCCGGGGGGATGCCCGGCGCGAGGGAGGTCCTTCAGCTGCTGCTGCTCACCGGCGGGCTGCCCTTCGTCTTGCTGGCGACCACCAGCCCTCTCCTCCAGGCGTGGTTCAGCCGCGACCATCAGGCCCCGCCCTACCGGCTCTATGCGCTCTCGAACGCCGGCTCGCTGCTGGCGTTGCTGCTCTACCCTGCGGTGGTCGAGCCGCGGCTGCATCTGGTCACCCAGGGCCGGCTGTGGACGGCAATGTTCGCCGTCTATGCCCTGGGGGTGGCGGCCTGTGCGCTTCGACAATTCAAAACCGCGGCTGCTGCAGAAAGCCCCGCTCCAGCCAAGACCGCACCCGCAGGAAAAGGGCTGCGGCTGCGCTGGACCGGGTGGGCAATGCTCGGCTCGGTCCTGCTGCTCTCGACCACCCACCGCCTTTGCGAGGACGTGGCCTCGGTTCCCCTGCTCTGGGTGCTGCCGCTGGCGCTCTACCTGCTCTCGTTCATCATCACCTTCGAGCGCGAGGGCAACTACCGGCGGGGCGGGTTCTTCGGGCTGTTCGCGCTCTCGCTGGTGTGGGTGAGCTACCTGCTCTTCAATGCGCCGGCGCCCTCGCTCTCGGCGCAGCTGGGCGGATATGGGCTCGCGCTCTTCGCCAGCTGCATGATTTGCCACGGTGAGCTCTATCGATTGCGGCCTCCGCCCGCGAGCTCGAGCGACTTCTATCTCTGGACCTCGGTGGGCGGAGCGCTTGGCGCCGCAGCGGTGACCTTGCTCGCCCCCCGGGTCTTCTCCAGCTTCGCCGAGTATCCCCTCGCCCTCGCCGTGCTGGGGCTGGGCATCGTCGCCACCCTCGGACGGCGGAGAGAAGGCCTGGCAACAGCGGCCTACGCGTTCAGACTCGCCGGCGCCTTCACCACTGCGGTCCTCACCGCCATTCTGGTGCTCGCCAGCGCGCAGACGCTTCAGGGCGAACGGGTGTCGTACCGGAACTTCTTCGGGCTCGCCCGGGTGACCGAGCAGGGCCGCTCCGGCAGCGCCAACCACCTCTACATGCTGCAGAGCGGAAACATCGTTCACGGGTTTCAGTACGCAGATGAGCGGCGGCTGCAGCCGACCAGCTACTTCACCGCCCAGAGCGGGCTGGGGTTGGCGCTCACCCGCTTGCGCAGCCTTCGCGGCCAGGGCCTGCAGGTGGCGGTGCTGGGGTTGGGCATCGGCTCGAGCATCGCACTTGCCGAACCGGGCGACCGCTGGCGATTCTACGAAATCAACCCGGTGATGCAGGCCCTGGCGGAAGGCTCGGGCGGATACTTTAGCTACCTCTCCACCGCCAAGGCTCCGTATTCGATCACGCTGGGCGACGCGCGGATATCGCTGGAGACCGCCCTTCGGCAAGGGCCGCTGGAAGAGGACCTGATCGCCATCGACACCTTCAGCGGCGATGCCGTTCCCACCCATCTTCTCACTGAGGAAGCGATTTCGCTCTACCTGGCCCACCTTCGGCCGGGCGGAGTGATTGCCCTGCACCTCACCAATCGCCATCTCGACCTCCAGCGGGTGGGCTTCGGGCTCGCCGCCAAGGCCGGGCTGACCGCTCGGCTGCTGTCTTCTCCCGCCGGAGGCACCGCCAGCTCTTCTCTGTGGATGCTACTCACCCGCGAGTCTTCGTTCTTCGGCGACGGTTGGGTTGTCCCCCCTCAGGTGACCGAACTGAGGGTCTCGGAGAAGCCGCCAGTGCTCTGGTCCGACGACTTCAACGACCTCTGGAGCATCCGCACTCAGCACTGACCTCGGCCGCTGCCCTGCTCGAGCAAGGCCAGCGAGAGCGTCTCCTGATCCGATGTCTGACCTTGCTGATCGCGCCTGCGATACAAGCGTCTGAAATCAGGATCAATTAATTGATACAAGTGATCGAAATTGCTGAAGATTTGATCCATGTCCGATCAGCAAACAAGCAGGAACGGCCTCTCGTTCAGAGGGCCTTCTTCTCTGCCGGCAGAGCAGGCGTCGAAACGCTCGCGGGCCCGATTTCCCACCCCGGGATGTGACAGCGTTGTTGACAAATGAAGTGACAATTTGTTACCAAGTGCCCTGTCTCAGACGTCCACCCAACCGGAGGGGCAATGACCAAAGCAGAGCTCGTGGAAGCGGTCTCGACGCAGACCCAGCTGACCAAGAAGGCCGCTGCCGAGATGATCGACATCGTCTTCAACAACATCGGCAAGGCCGTGAAGCGCGACAGCCGATTCAGCTACCCGGGCTTCGGCACCTGGTCGATGCGGTCGCGCAAGGCGCGGAAGATCCGCAACCCCCAGACCAACGAGATCATGAAGCTGAAGGCATCGAAGACGATCGGCTTCCGACCGGCGAAAGAGCTGAAGCAGACCCTCTAGGCTTTCGCTGTTCCTGAAGGCCTCAAGCCAGGGGCGTTGCCAGGGTGGCGACGCCCCTTTGTCTTGCCCTCAGCGGCTCTGCGCGCCCCAGCGCTCGACCATCGCTGCTGGCGCCAGCCCGGACAGGGCCGAGAGAGAATCGAGCAGGTCGGCGGCGTGAAGGAAGTGGAGCCTGTCCTCCGCGAAGAGCGAGATGAATACCCCCGGCGCGTCCGGGAGCTTCGACCCTCTGCAGTCGAGGAAATAGACCAGCGCGGGCAGGGCCTTCTCGAGCAGGTAGGGCAGCGGCCGCTCCAGCGGCAGCAGGATTTCGTAGCTGATGACCGGGCTTCCGCGCTCGGCGCTCATCTCGCGCCGCATCTGTTCGATCGCCAGATTGGCGTCGACCGCAGCGACTTCGAGAAAACGAGA
>JAYUUC010000418.1:0-4360 GCA_043755105.1 Myxococcales bacterium | reverse complement strand
GTGAATCTCGCCCCGCATCCCCCCCTGTTCCAGCGTCAATCGCCCGTCGCGGCGGTTCATCGCCAGCAGCTGAAGCAGGTCCGCAATCGACACCTGTTCGAGCGAACCGGCGAGCTCGCGGGCATCGGCGCGAAGCTCGCGCGCGGCGTCACTGCGGCGAAACAGCTGGTCGATGCGGGAGAGCGCTTCATCGAGGTCATACGGCTTCTGCAGCGCCTGCTCCCGCCAGGCCGGGGCGTCGGGAGAAGGCGGCCTATCGGTGGTGAAGAGGACCGGAATGTCTTCGGTGCGCGGGTTGGTCCGCAAGATCTGCGCGAACATCGGCCCGTCGATCAGCTCGCAGCGTTCATCGAACAGAATCAGGTCCGGGTGGCGGAGCACCGCCAGCTCGAGCGCGCGGGTGCCGTCCGGGGCGTAGTAGACCTCGTAGCCCCGTTGACGAAGTTGCCGGGTGAGCTGCCGGGCCGCTTCGAGGTCCGGGTCGGCGATCAAGATCTTCGAGTTGCTCATGCCGGACCTCCGGCCTGCAGCTCGTAGGCCCCCTGCAGCTTCCAGATCAGCTGCTCGACCACCGAGGCATCGGAAGTGTGGAAGGCCCAGGAGGCTCCTTTCCCGGGGCGTTCCAGCAACGCGTAGGCACTCGCTTGCGAGAGCCAGAGAAGAAAGCGGTGACGCGAGAGCTGTTCGTCTCCTTCGATGAACACCGGAGTCACCCCGCGGGCCTCCTCGAGATTTCCGCGCCGCCCGAGCAAAAACACCCGCGAGGCCACCGGACTGCTCAGCGCCTGCAGCCCGGAGACGATCGGCAGCTCCGCGCGAAGCTCGCCGACGCCGAGGTAGAGCACTCCCCTTCCCTGGGGGTCGCGGCCCAGCTCCTCCACCAGCTCGCGCTGGAGCGCCTCGAACAACCCTTCGGCGACCTGGCCGCGCCGCGAAGGCTGGGAGCGCTCGTCGACCGGCAACGGCGGAGAGCGAACGCTGCCCAGCAACAGCTCGACCTCGTCCCAGAAGGGAAGCCGTTCGAGGCCGAGCTTGCGCTCCAGGGACACCCGCCGATCATCGGCCCGGGCATGGCACCGCTTCAGCAGCTCGTCGAAGTCCTCGCCGTCGTGGGGAAAGCTGGCCGCCCCACCGGTGATGCCCAGCGGCACCCGGGCCTCTAGCTCAAGCACTTCGGGCTCGGCGGCGATGGCCACCAAAGCGCTGCGGAGGAACAGCGTGGCCCCGAAAAAGTCGGTCTCCGGCAACAGCAGGTACAGCTCCTGGTCATTGGCCTTGGCGAGCACATCGGAATCGCGCACCCGTTGCGAGATCGCCCGAACCACAGCCCGGGCCGCGGCGCGTGCGGCGGCAGCTCCCGCCCTCTGGCGCGCCTGGGAAAGGTGGTCGATCGAGAGGGAGATCAACGAGAAGCCGCGCCCGTAGCGTCGGGCCTTGTCGATCTCCTTCGAGGCGTAGTCGGTGAAGTACGAGAGGTTGTAGGCCGAGGTATCGCGGTCGCGCAGACCTTGACGCTGCAACCCGGCAAAGCGGCGAGCATTCTTCAACCCCAGCGCAGCGAATTCCCCCAGCAACCGCGCGCCCTGAAGAAAATCTTCGCGAAACTCACCCGAGAGGGGGTCGGAGAACTGCGCCAGGCCGATCGTCTCGGCCGAGGTGACCAGCGGCACATAGAGCGTCGGCGACGTGCCCTCGAACGCCACCCAGGGAACCCCCTGTTGAAGCCTGGCAGAGAGCTCGTCGGAGGTGTCGCCGGTGAGCCGTAGCTCCACCCGCTCCGGCAGCGCGCTGCGCGAGACCAGACCCCGGTAGCCCTTCAGCCACAGCCCTGGCCGATCACCCGCCACCCACAGCGCTGCGCTCTGCGCGTCGCAGAGCCCGCTCACGTCGGCGAGGATCCGTTCCTGCAACCACTCGAGGTCGGGGTTGGAAAGGAAGTCGAGGCAGTGGCGATTGATGGACTGAAAGCGAGCGAACTCCAGGTTCTCGTCGCGCAGCCGGACACATTCGCGGCGCAGATCGGCGCGCTGGAGGCACCGTTCCACCGAAAGCATCAGGTCCGCATCGTCGATCGGCTTGGTGAGGTATTCCGCCACGCCCGCCCTGCGCGCGGTGCTTGCCACCTTGCGGTCTTCCCGTCCGGAAAGAAGGATGACTTCCTGGTGAGGGTTCTTCTCTCTCAGCCGCGCTACCAGCGAGAGCCCGTCGACCCCGGGCATCACCAGATCGGTGATCACCAGGTCGAAGTCGCGCCGGGCCGCTTCCTCCAGGGCGCGGGTCGCATTGTCCACCGCCACCAGGGAGTGGCCCTTGCTCGAGAGCACATCGGAGACGACTTGCCGGAACAGCGGATCGTCGTCGACCACGAGGATAGGTCTCACCCCCAAACGTTACGGGCATCGGCCCGGCTTTCAAAGCTGGAGCGCAACCCCCACCGCCGGATAGAGGGTGAGGCCCCCCAGCTGCCGGGTCCGACCCAGAAGCACCGGGCGGCAGTCGGTGTAGCCGGCGGTGAGTTCGAGCATCAGCCGCACCGGGCGGAACGCGAAGGCCACTCCTGCGGTGGCGCCGAAGAAGTGCGAATCCACCTGGGAGGGCAGGAACAGGTCCACTCCGGTGCGCTGGCTGGCCTGGGCGGCGTAGTCGAGCAAGGTCTCATCGAGGTGGGTGCGGCTGAAGACGTACTTCGGGGCTCCGTAAATCCGGAAGTGCTCCCCCAGCTCGGCACTGGCGTAGAGCGGCACCTCGAGGTCCCAGCGCGAGAAGTTGTCGATCTGCACCTGTTCGAGCAGCGAGAGCACCGGGTTATCGAAGAGGTAGTGGGACACGCCCACCCCCAGCGCAAGGTCATAGGAGCGGTGCGAGACCACAGGTTGCGCGCCGATGCCCTCCCCTGCCGATGGATCGAGAGTTCCCGAGATCGGGTCCTCACCGCGATGAAAGAATCTGAACTTCGTATCCAATCGAACCGCGTTGACGCTGTAGCGGAGCCCCACGTCGAGGTTCTCGAACAGCCCGGCGCGGGCCGAGATCTCCCACCCCGGCGACGGGGGCAACACTGCGAGCGCCACGCCCCCGGTGATCAGATCTTCCTTGGTCTCGTCGGAGACGGCGAACGGCTTTCCGGTCGCGGCAGCGATGGCGCCGGCCCGGGCCTGAGACATCGCAACGGCGATCAGGTTCGACCCGGCGCCCGTCGGGGCATAGAAGCCCAAGCCCCCGGTGAACTCGAAGTGATGGGGCGGAACCGTCTTCGCCGTCTGCAGCGTCGACAGCGTGGTGGCACAGCCGCTCGCGGTCACCGCGAACACCAGCGCCACCCAGGGCAGCGCAAACGAACAGGTGGAACGGAAATTCTTCATCGTGACTCCCTTTGAGCAGTCAGATGCCGTTCCGGCGAAAAGCGATCCACGGGCCCCGCGCATACCCTCTCGCTATTTTTGGACGATCGCAGCCGGAGCAGTGGTCTCGAACACGAAGGTCGCCGGCCCTCGCAACCGCACCTGGCTCAAGTCCGAGGCGACGTCGATCTCCAGCGTGCCTCCGGGCAACCGCACAGGAGTCCACTGGTCCCCGGGTAGCCGACCCAGATGGACCGCGGTCGCCACTGCCGCGCAGGCGCCGGTGCCGCAGGCCTGGGTCAACCCCACGCCGCGTTCCCAGACCGCGACGACCAGCGAGCCCGCCTCGAGCCGGCAGAATTCGACGTTGGTGCGTTCGGGGAAACCGGGCTCGCGCTCGAGTGACGGCCCCAGCGCTTCAGCGCGCTCGGGGCCGGTGTCGAGCAGCACCAGATGGGGGTTGCCCATGCTCACCGCGGTGCCCACCAGCCCGCCAGGCAGAGACCGCTGAAGGAACGGCTGTCCACTGACACCCGAGGGCAGGTTCGCCGCCACCAGCCGTGCCGGCCCCATCGCCACTTCTATTGATTCAGCCTGACGGTCCAGGCCGTAGCGCACGGCGCACCGGAGCACTCCTGCGCCCGTCTCCACCGCGAGCGACGAGGGTGGGGATTCGAGGCGGTCGACCAGATGCTTCACCACGCAGCGCAGCCCGTTGCCGCACATCTCCGCGACGCTGCCGTCGGCGTTGTGGACCACCATGCGTGCAGCCGCGGAACCCGAGGGCAAGATCACCAGCGCGCCGTCGCCGCCGATTCCCCGACGGCGGTCGCAGAGGAAGATGGCCTCTTCGGGACCGAGGTCTTTCCCGCTCTCGCGACGGTCGAGGACGATGAAATCGTTTCCCAGCCCGTGGTATTTGAACAGCCGCTCCATCGTCGCTGGCCTCTTCTAGAACTGGATGGTGCGCCTGCGCACAGGCACTGAGAATCTCTCTCCGGCTCGCTCGATGTCCAGCG
>JAYUUC010000417.1:0-4375 GCA_043755105.1 Myxococcales bacterium | reverse complement strand
GATCGCCCCGGACCGGGTCATCGGCGCGGTGTCGATGGCCTTGGCGATGCCGAAGTCGAGCACCTTCACGCTGCCATCGAAGCTGATCAGAATGTTTTGCGGAGAGACGTCGCGGTGCACCACCCGCAGCGGCCGACCCGACTCGTCGGTCTTGTGATGCGCGTAGTAGAGCCCTTCGCAGGCGTTGGCGATGATCCGGATCGAAAGCGGCCGCGGCACCCACTGGCCCTTGTTCCAGGCCTTGCGCATCAGCTTCCCGAGATCCTCGCCGTGGATGAACTCCATCGCGATGAAGTAGGTGCCGTTGGTTTCGCCGAGGTCGTAGATCTGCGCGATGTTCGGGTGGTTGAAGCGCGCGGCGATCTTCGCCTCGTTGAGCAGCATCTGGATGAAGTCGGGGTCGTCGGCGAGGTGGGGCAAGATCCGCTTCACCACCAGCAGACGATTGAAGCCTTCGATGCCCGTCTGGCGCGCCAGCCACACCTCGGCCATGCCGCCGGTGGCGAGCTTCTTGAGAAGCTGGTATTTGCCGAAGTCCTGGCTGCTCATCGAAGAACACGGCCGCCGGGCCGACGTTCGATGCTAGGTCAGTTGCCTCACCCAGGCAAAACGGCATCGCAGCCGAAACCGCACCTTTCCCGGGACTTGCAAGCCGATGACCGAGCGACGCCGCCCCAAAAAGGCTTCCCCCGCCCCCCGGCGTCGGCCTGCCGCCGATGGCCCCCGCCCCCTGCGCGAAGACCTGGTCACCCAGGCCTGTCTCGAGGTGTATGGCGCGATTCGCCATGAAGGTCGGATGGCGGACCGGGCCCTCGACTTCAGCCTCCGTCGAAAGAAGAACCTCTATTCCACCGAGCGCCGGGTGGTTGCCGAGCGGGTGTATGCCCTGCTGCGGCGCCAGCTCACAGTCGAGCACCTGCTCAAGCTGGCCCGGCCCGGATTCGAGGCCCTTGCCGGCACCCACCAGGATCTGCTCCGGTTGTGCGCGTCGCGGGTGTTGATGGGCGAAGGGGTCGGCGCCGTGGCCCGTGGCTCGGCGCTGGGGATGAAGGACCAGTCCGCCCTCGAGGCGCTTCCCGAGGCCGCCGCGGCCCTCGATACGCTGCCCGCGGAAGAGCGTTTTAGCATCGCCGCCTCGCTGCCTCCGTTTCTCGCCGACCGCTTCCGACACGAATTTGGCAGCCAGGCCGAGCGGGCCACCGAGGCGATGAACGAGCGGGCGCCTCTGGTGGCGCGGGTGAACACCCTCAAGGCCGACCGCGAGAAGTTGATGACCCTGCTGAAGGAAGAGGGCGTCGACTGCCACCCCACCCGCTTCTCGCCCTTCGGCGTAGTGCTCGAGACGCGGCTCAACGCCTACGCGCTCGCCACCTTCCAGGACGGTTACTTCGAGCTTCAAGACGAAGGCAGCCAGCTGCTGGGAATGCTGGTCGACCCGCCGCCAACCCGCGTGGTCGATGCATGTTCGGGCGCCGGGGGAAAGACGCTCCAGCTGGCGGCGGAGATGAAGAACCGGGGCGAGCTGCATGCGATCGACATCGATATTCGGCGGATGGAAGACCTGAAGAAGCGTGCCCGCCGCGCCGGGGTGCACAACGTTCGTGCGCGGGTGATTCCGCCCTCCCACCCCGAGGCGGAAGCAGCGATCGCAGACCTTGTCGCCAAGGCCGACCGGGTGATGGTCGACGCGCCCTGCAGCGGCACCGGCACCTTTCGCCGAAATCCCGACGCCCGCTACCGGCTCGCCCCCGAGGACCTGGCGATGCACGTGGCAAGGCAGAAGGAGCTGATCGCCCGCTTCGCTGCCCTGGTGAAGCCGAAGGGCCGGTTGATCTACGGAACCTGCAGCGTGCTCCGAGAAGAGAATGAAGACGTGGTCGAGGGCTTCCTCGCCACCCATCCCGAGTTCTCGCTGATGCCGGTGATCGAAGAGCTGGGCGAGGAACTGGGCGCGCGGGTCGGTCGCGACGGCTACCTCCGGCTGTTCTCTCACCTGCACAACACCGACGGGTTCTTCGGAGCGATCCTGGTCCGCCGAAGCTAGCGACTGGAGCGCCACCCCTTCGTCCCGCATCCCGTTCATCCCGAGCGTAGCCGCAGGCGAAGTCGAGGGAGCCCCTTCTCCGGCACCTTCGCGCGGCAGGAGGAGACCTGATTTGACCCCGCCGGACCCAGCGCGCTTTTGCTAAACCTTCGGGCCATGCCCGATGCCGTCAGCTACCGCGTTTCGATGCCCCGGCCCCACACCCACCTGTTCGAAGTGGAGGCCCACTTCCCCTCCCCCGGACCGACGCTCACCTTCGCGATGCCGGTGTGGACGCCGGGCAGCTACCTGGTCCGCGAGTACGCGCGCCATGTTCAGGAACTGGTCGCCACCGACCTCCAGGACCGTCCCCTCGCGGTGACCCGGGTCGACAAGCGCAGCTACCAGGTGAAGACCGGGGGAAAGCCAGTCCGCGTGAAGTACAAGGTCTACGCCAACGAGCTCACGGTGCGGACCAGCCACCTCGACGGCAGCCACGGCTACTTAAACGGCGCCACCCTCTTCTTCTACAGCGAGGCGATGCGCGATCGGGAACACCGGGTGTTTCTCCAACTGCCCCCCGGGTGGAAAGGGTTCTGCGCGCTCCCACAGCAGGGCGCGGAGTTCATCGCCGCGAACTACGACGAGCTGGTCGATTCCCCGTTCGAGCTGGGGACCGCCGAGGCGATCCGCTTCGATGCCGCTGGCGTCCCCCACGAGGTGGTGGTCTGGGGCGAGTCCGCGCTCGACGTGGAGAAATTGAAGACCGACCTCCGCAAGGTGGTCGAGATTGAGGCGGCCCTCTTCGGCGGGCTGCCGCTACAGCGCTACCTCTTCCTCGTCTACCTCACCGACAAGGGCCGCGGAGGACTGGAACACAAGGCCTCGACCGCACTGCTCTTCCCCCGTGCGGCGATCTCCACCTCGCGCGGCTGGGAAGACTTCCTGACCCTGGTGGCGCACGAGTACTTCCACCTCTGGAACGTGAAGCGGGTGAAGCCGAAGGCGTTGGTGCCGTTCGACTACTCGCAGGAGAACTACACCCAGCTGCTCTGGGCGTTCGAGGGGACAACGTCGTATTACGACATGCTCCTTGTTCGCCGCGCCGGGTTGATGACCCCCGCGCGCTACCTGACCCGGGTGGGGGAATCGCTCACCGCACTTCAGACCACCCCCGGACGAAAGGTGCAAACGCTCGCCGACGCCTCGTGGCTGTCGTGGATCAAGCACTACCGTCCTGACGAGAACTCCAGCAACAGCGCCATCTCCTACTACCTCAAGGGCGAAGTCGTGGCCCTGTTGCTCGACCTCGAGATTCGCCGGGCCACCGGGGACGCCAAGAGCCTCGACGATGTGATGCGGCTGCTGTGGACTCGCCATGGCGACGAGCGCGGCGTGCCCGAGGACGGAGTGGAGTCTGCTGCTTCCGAAGTTGCGGGCCGTTCACTCAAGCCGTTCTTCGATCAGGCGGTTCGTTCCCTCGACGAGCTCGACTACAGCGCGTTTGCCCACGTCGGGCTCGAAGCCAAGGTGCGGATGCGAGAGTCTGCCACCGACAAGGGAGGCAGCCCTCCGCGGATCAAGACTGCAGAGCCCCGCGCGTACCTCGGCCTCACCCACCGCGGGCAGTCCACCGTGGCTTCTGTGCTCGACGGCTCGCCCGCGCTCGAAGCAGGCCTCTATGTCGACGATGAGCTGGTGGCATGCGACGGCTACAAGGTGGACGGCGCTGCGCTGCTGGCGCGGGTGGAAGAGCGCAAGCCCGGGGAGACAATCCGGCTAACCGTGTTCCGCCGCGAGAAGCTACTCGAGCTGCCGGTCACCCTCGGCGCCAAGCCTGTCGATGGGTGGTACCTCAGCCGGGTGGAACAGCCGAGCGACGCCCAGAAGAAGGCCTTTCAGGTCTGGCTCGGCGCGCCCTGGGATGAGTTGAATGATCGCGCGGGTGCTGATCGGAGCTGAACACTCGGCGCATCGCTCCACTGGCCGTGTTCGCGGCGGATGCGCTATCTCCCCTATCTCCGGCAACACCCGCAGAACCCGGACGGGGGAACGAATGCTGGAGCCGACGCTGTTCGAGAAGGTGGTCCGGGCGAGCCGACTGGAATCGATCATCGCCCCGTTCACCGTTCGCCAGGTCTGCGCGGCGGAAGGCTTCGTCGGGAGGGAGATGACCTCGGCAGTTCTGATCCGGATACTGCCATCGCTGGAAACAGCGCTGAGCCTTCGACTGGAGGAGAAGGAACCGGCCGAGGCAATGGCCGAACTGCAGGCCTTGGGAGAACTGCGACGATGAGCTTTCGGGGGTGGGGGTGGGTAGGACTGGTCGGAGCGCTGGGCTGCGGGCCCGGG
>JAYUUC010000416.1:0-4375 GCA_043755105.1 Myxococcales bacterium | reverse complement strand
CGAATCGATGGGGTTCGCAAGGACACCACGGTGGGCCGGGTTCTGTTGTGGGAGATCATCCCCCGCCGGGTTGGCTTCGATGCAATCAACAAGGTTCTCGACAAGAAGCAGCTCGGGAACCTGATCGACACCTGCTACCGGCTCACCGGTGAGAAGGAGACGGTGCTGCTTGCTGACCGGATCCGGACCTTCGGCTACACCAACGCCACCAAGGCTGGCATCTCCATCGCCCTGAAGGACATGGTGATTCCGCCGAAGAAGCAGGACTTCCTCGACTACGCGCGGAAGGAAGTGTCGGAGATCGAGAACCAGTACCTCGAGGGTTTGATCACCGACGGCGAGCGCTACAACAAGGTCATCGATATCTGGGCGGAAGTGACCGAGAAGGTCGCCGGCGAGATGATGCAGCAGATCTCGCAGGAAGAAGTGTCGGGCGACAACAAGGAAGGCAAGCGGGAGACCCGCAAGCAGCCGTCCTTCAACCCGATTTACATCATGGCCGACTCCGGAGCCCGCGGTTCTGCCCAGCAGATCCGTCAGCTCGCCGGTATGCGCGGCCTGATGGCGAAGCCGTCCGGTGAAATCATCGAGACTCCGATCACCGCGAACTTCCGCGAGGGTCTCTCGGTGCTCCAGTACTTCATCTCGACCCACGGCGCCCGGAAGGGCCTCGCGGACACCGCGCTGAAGACCGCGAACTCCGGCTACCTCACCCGCAGGCTCGTCGACGTCGCCCAGGACGCGATCATCAACGAGTACGACTGCGGCACGATGGACGGTCTGGTGATCGGCGCGCTGGTCGAAGGCGGCGAGATCATCGAGCCTCTGGGCGAGCGCATCCTCGGCCGGGTGGCCCTGGACGACATCCACGACCCGGTCAACAACGAGGTTCTGGTTCGCGCCAACGAGGAGATCGACGAGGCGAAGGTGACCCGGATCGAGAACTCCGGTCTGGACCGGGTGAAGATTCGCTCGGTGCTCACCTGCCAGGCGCGGCGCGGAATCTGCGTCGAATGCTACGGCCGAGACCTGGCGCGCGGTCGCAAGGTGTCGATTGGCGAGGCCTGCGGCGTCATCGCAGCCCAGTCGATCGGCGAGCCCGGCACCCAGCTGACGATGCGGACCTTCCACATCGGCGGCGCGGCGACCCGGCGTGCAGAGCAGTCGTCGCTCGAGAATCGCTACGCGGGAACGATGAAGTTCTCGGGTCTGGCGACGGTCAAGCGCAACGACGGCACCCTGGTGGTGATGAACCGCAACGGCGAGATCGTGATCGTTGACGACTCCGGTCGCGAGCGCGAGCGCTACCAGGTCATCTACGGTGCCCGACTGCTGGTGAGCGAAGGCCAGAAGCTCGAGCCCGGCACCCTGGTCGCTGAATGGGACCCGTTCGCGATGCCTCTGCTCACCGAAGTTGGTGGGACGATGAAGTTCGAGGACATCATCGAAGGCGTCACCATGAACGAGGCCCTCGACGAGGTCACTGGCCTCTCGCGGAAGACGGTCACCGAGTCGAAGGACCCGGATGCCCGGCCCCGGCTCACCATTCGTGATGCGCAGGGCGAGATCAAGACGCTGCCGACTTCGAAACAGCCGGCCAGCTACTTCCTCCCCCAGGGGTCGATCATCACCGTCAACGACGGCGACGAGATCAACCCTGGAGAGGTGATCGCCAAGGTGCCCCGCGAGACCACCAAGACCAAGGACATCACCGGTGGTCTGCCCCGCGTTGCCGAGCTGTTCGAGGCGCGCAAACCGAAGGATCACGCGGTGATCGCGGAGATCGACGGCGTGGTGTCGTTCGGCAAGGACACCAAGGGCAAGCGCAAGCTGATCATCACCCCCGAGGTGAATGGCGAGCAGCGTGCCGACCTGGCGAAGGAGTACCTGATCTCCAAGGGCAAGCACATCAGCGTGCACTCTGGAGACCGGGTCAAGGCTGGCGAGCCGATGATGGACGGCGCGGCCAACCCGCACGACATCCTCAAGGTGCTGGGCGAGAAGGAACTGGCCCGTTACCTGGTGGACGAAGTGCAGGAGGTCTACCGACTCCAGGGCGTGAAGATCAACGACAAGCACATCGAGACCATCGTCCGGCAGATGCTCCGCCGGGTTCGGGTCAGCGATGTGGGTGACACCAACTTCCTCGTCGACGAGCAGGTCGAGAAGTGGGTGTTCGAGGAAGAGAACGAGAAGGCGATGGCCAATGGCCAGCGTCCCGCCGTCGGTGAGCCGCTGCTGCTTGGCATCACCAAGGCGTCGCTCTCGACCGAGTCGTTCATCTCGGCGTCCTCCTTCCAGGAGACCACCAAGGTGCTCACCGAGGCCGCGATCAATGGCAAGGTCGACTACCTGCGCGGCCTGAAAGAGAACGTGATCATGGGCCGGTTGATCCCCGCCGGAACCGGTCTGCCCCAGTACAAGCACCTGGAGATCGAGGTCGAGAGCCCGGCCGACGAGATTCAACACATGGAAGAGGCGCTGGCTGCCACGCACGACGATACCGCTGCGCTGGCTCAGCCCCCCGCCCGTTCTGGCATTCGTTCCTCGCCCGGCGCGGCGTAAGCGTCGGTTTCATCGAGAAGCTCAATGGCCACTCCGGGAAACCGGGGTGGCCTTGTTTTTGGATTCGGTCGAGGAGTGCTTGGCGGGGAAGCCGCTGGAATCCGGCTGCCTTGCCCTGCCCCTACCCACAGGCTAAGGGGTGGCCCATGGACGCTGTCCCTGTGCAACGTCGGCGTCTGATCCTCGAGACCGTGCGCCTGACGGCACTCGCTTTTGCTGTTTTTGTGATCTGGGCGACCATTTTCGACAAGTGGAGCCCTTCGTCCTTCCTGCGGCCAATTGGTTATTGCTGGGACGGGCTGTTCGCGATGGGGGTGGTGAAATCCGCAGCTGATTTTGGGTTCATTCCCATCCTCTCCAAGGTGAACTCACATCTGGGCGCCCCGTATTCGGCCCGGTGGAACGATTTCCCGTTGTCGGAAGACTTCCTCTTCTTCTTCTGGGGAATGGTCTCGCGAATCACCGGGGTGATTGCAGCGGTCAACCTCGGCTTCCTCTTCTCCGCGGTCGGGGCCGCGGTCACGCTCTACGGGGTCGGACGATGGCTGCGGATGCGCTGGGAGGCTTGCTTCCTGGCCGCGGTGTTGTTCGGCCTGTCGCCGTATTTATTTTATCGAGCTGTGTATCACTTCTCGCTCACCAACTACTGGCATCTGCCGCTCTTCATCCCCGTCTGGTTCTGGGTCGGCGGGCGTCGCGGGCTCGACCTCAAGGGCCGAAGGTTTGCATTCGCGCTCGGCGTTGCGGTGCTGGCCGGAACCCTCAACGTCTACTACCTGAACTACTTTCTCCAGTTGCTCGGGCTGGGGGTGCTGGCCCAGTTGCTGCGGCGTCGATGGCGCAAGGCCGCTGCCGGAATGCTGGTGGTTGCCGCAGGAGTAGGCGGGTTCGTCCTCACCAACGTGGATACCGTCTGGGGCCGCATCGTCGACGGACCTAATCCTTCAGCGGTTCACCGGGGAGCCGTGGAGGTTGAAACCTACGCGCTCAAGCCGCTGGAGCTGTTCGTTCCCGGGCCTCGGCACCGGATTCCGGCATTCGTCGCCGCCGGTGAGCGTCACAAGGGCTCCACGTTGGCGGTCGGTGAATTCCCCAGCCCGTACCTGGGGATCATCGGTGGCCTGGCCTTCCTCTGGCTCCTTGGCTACTCGGTTTGCCGCGTGCTGCTGGGAAGGGCAGGGGGTTGGGCCAAGCTTGGGGGCTACTCGGTTTGGCTGCTCGGGCTGGCCGGGGTCGGTGGGGGAATGCAGATCCTTCAAACTGCGACCGGGGTGGTGCTGTTCCGGTCGAACAACCGTGCCAGCATTTTTCTGCTGATGTTCGGCCTGCTGTTCCTCGCGCGTCAGCTCAGCTTCTTCTCCCGGAAGTGGCCGAAGCCCGTGCTTCCCGCGGTCGCGCTGCTGTTGCTGGCGATCGGTCTGTTCGATCAGACCCCCTCGCCGCGGGTCGACCCCAACGTTCCCTGGTGCGAATCCCATCCGCAGCGAGAGATGGCGGCCCGGGCAGATGAGAAGCTGGTCGCCGAGCTCGAGCACAGGGTTCCTGCCGGAACGGCGGTTTTCCAGCTTCCCGCAATGCCTTTCCCCGAGAATGGCTGGGCCAGGGGTGTTCCT
Organism: Myxococcales bacterium; assembly: GCA_043755105.1. Lineage (GTDB taxonomy): Bacteria > Myxococcota > Myxococcia > Myxococcales > Myxococcaceae > JAYUUC01. The sequence continues at coordinate 197 of JAYUUC010000416.1, read as the reverse complement.
GATTACGATCCCATTCGCCCCTATCTCTTCTCGAAGTCGCTCCGATTTTCCTACGGAAACATGAAGGGGAGGCCCGAGGGTGAGTGGCAGACCGCGATGGCGTCGCTCCCTCCAGACCAGCTGGTCGAAGCGCTGGAGCAGCGCGGCTTCGGAGCCCTCTATGTGCTGCGCAAGGGGTTCTCGCCCGGAGAGCAGAC
>JAYUUC010000415.1:0-12571 GCA_043755105.1 Myxococcales bacterium | reverse complement strand
GTCAGTCCCCCGTCCATCGACTCAAAGACCCTGAGTCCGTTGGTGGCCTGGTAATCGTTGGACACTCCCAACAGGTGGTTCGGCTGGGTAGGGTCGCTCGCCACTTGAACATCAAGCTGTTGACCGGGTCCGCGGCTGACCCGAACGTTCTTGACGTCTGAAGTCCTGGGTGCGGTGGCCGGGGAAACGGTGTCGAAATAGATCAAACCATCGTATTGGTCGCCGACAACGATGTTCGGATCTCCGTCAGGCTCAGACCCGACGTCGCCGCGAAAAAACCGCTTTTGACTGAGCCAGGTCTGAACGTCTGCCGGCTTCTTCGCGGTGAGATCGACAGCGTACTGCTGACGACCCACGGCGGCGCTTTTCAACATCAGGTCCAACGAACCGCGGCTGAAGGGCTCCAGAGTTTGACCCGACAGCCCCCCGGGCACCAAGCCCACTGCGCGGTAGTCCTTTCCCAAGCGCTGGGCGAGCAGGTGTCCCATCGGCAGGGAATCGTCGCCTTTGCCGATGTGGCCATTTTCTGCCCACACCACGCTCTTGGCGGTTCCCGCGAGCGTGGCTGCATTCCTGGCCATGAACTGATCTCGCAGCTTGGGGTCCGCCTCCTCGACAGCGCGCCCCGCGACGGCGTTGGCCGACCCGGGAGCTGAAAAACGAAAATTGCACGCCAGCTCGAGGCTCTGAACCAATACTTCCACCGAATGCAGTGCCTGCGCCACGGCCGACGGGCTGGTGCGTAGGGCATAGGTGGATGCATTCGACCTCAGGTGGCTTCGCAGGGAAGAGGCCAGGCCCCGGGCCTGCACCCCTGCCATTCGGCGCTTCCCCATCTCGAGTTCAATCTCGGACTTGCTCGCAAAGGTCCCCGACTGACGATTCAGTCCCGGGTAGTCGAAGGAGATTTTGCCCAAGGCTGTCAGGCGGTCGGCGACGGCCTGGGCCAGCGTCGGGTCCGCCTGCTGAAGGAAGGAAGCGAGTTTGCCTGCCACCGTTTCAGGACGTTGGCAGTCGAAGCCGAACAGCTGAACCTTGACCGGATGGGTTTGATTGTAGGCCCGCAGTCCTTCGATCAGATTCTTCATCTCCTGCCCGTAAGTCACCGCGCTGGCACCGAGAACCTGGTCGAGGGTGCCCGCCTGCATCTTGCTGGTGAGCAGGTACTCGTTGATCAACATCCCTTGAACGGGGTCGATCTCCATCAGCAGTCGCGTGAACCCATGGTGCTCCACCAGGTCCTCAACGATGCGTTGACGGAGCAAGGTGTACTCCCGAATGCCGTGTCCCCCCTCGCCCAAGGCGATCACGCGGGACTGTGCGAGCTTGGCCACGAACGAGCCGAGCCCATCGGGCGCGTCAGTCTTCAAAGTGACCGAACCGGGACCCGCAAGCCATTCACGAACCGCGCGGTCGGCCGAGGTCGCGGAACCTGACACCCCTGCCGGACCCTTCGCAGCATCAGCGACGAATAGATCCTCGGCCCGCGGAGATTTCGTCGAGGCGGCACCGGGTTGGGAGGACGCAGCCGGGGCGACAGGCGTGGAGATGACGGCGGGAGCTGAATGGGTCTTGGGGGGTACCTTGATCGGCATCGATGACTCCTGAGCAACACGGGCGGTAGGCCAGCGCTGGGGGAGTTGTCCTCACTCTCGGGCGCCGTGTTCTCCGGCAAGTGGACAAATGTCTTGTCCTTTCTCGACCCCCTCAAATGCAAGACTTCAGGGCTGTTCGAGGGCCTTGTGCGGAACCAGGGTGCCATCCGCCTGGCGGCGCATCAGGAAGAACGCGGCCTCAGGGTGTTCCTTGAACCAAGGGGCGAAAGGTTCCAGACCCTGCAGCGGTTCCTCAGCAACGCCGTCCCAACCCCGCAGAATGATGACTCGTCTTGGAGTGGTTTCGGGAGTTCGTCGGATCTCGAGGGATGTCAGTGCCGCGCCCCCCCTGACCCCCTGTTTTTCGAGATAGGCGCCCTGCTTGAGGGCTTCGAGACCTTCCAGCGAAGTGGTGCTGGCATAGGGAGTGGCCGTCGGGTGGAGATAGGTGAGGTTGGCAGGAAAGCCGTCCGCGAAAACCCGAAGACAGAGTGGCTTCCCGTCGAGCTCCAGTTGGTATTCCACCACCGGGCCGCGGCCAACATGGGTCAAGGTCCGCTTGAAGCGGGAATTTTCCTCCACCCATGTCATGTCGAACTCGCGCCGTCCCGACCCGAGCGAGAGCAGGTACACCGGCGGGTTGCCCTCGCCGGCAAGGGGGCTCAGCTGTTCGCTGCCCAGCGTCTGACGCCCCGCTGTCGAGACCAGCACCAAGGCCCGACCCTTCTCGGAAGCGAGGTCAGCCAAGGTGGGAAGTCCTGCTCGTTCGGCGGTCGCGCGCACTTCTGGGTTGGTGTCGAGAACGGCGAAGTTGCTCAGTCCCAGCGATTGAATCGCATCCACCATGCTCGGCCCCATCAATTTCCCGAAGCCGAGGACGACGAACCGTCGCTCCAGCAGGGGTTCCCCGAGCGCACGAAGCGCATCGAGCACATAGGCCGTCAGGGTGACCCGGAACCTCATCGGTTCGTCGGCCTCCTTTGCTTGAGAGCGGGCCATCGCCATCACCAGCGCGTCGATGTCCGGGCACTGGGCCATCAGATCTTCATAGTCGCTGGACGTATGTGAAATGTTGACGCTGCGCGAGGGTAGAACCTGATCCAGCTGTCCGCGCCACGCCCAGTAACCCTTGACGCCCTCGACGTGCGACGCCACCCGGAGCTCGAGAGGCCGAGTCGCTCCGGGAGTTCCTTGAGGCGTCGGTTCCAGGGCTCTTCCCAGGTAGCTCTCGAGAACCTGCTTCGCTGCCTCGACGTCTTCCGGAGACGACTGACTGGCTTGCGCCTGTAGGGCACCCTCATACCCCGCGAGGGTGGCTTGCTGTGTCGCCGCGAGCACCCCGGCGTCGTCTGATGAGACAGTCAGTTTCACCCCATAGACGCGACTGATCAGATCGACTGCGCGCGAATCGCTGGAGTAGTGCTTTCCACTGTGAGACAGGTGCGAGCCAGGGATTCCTTCGACCGCCACCAGGGCATGCACCTGCCCCACGGTGTTCGCGAAGTTTCCAATCGTCTGGTTGAGCAAGTACTTCTTCAGCAACCCCTGCTCATCACCGAAGTGGCGGCGGAGGTCCGCGACCTCATCCAGAAGACGGTCGGTCAACGGAATCGAGGCAAGCTCGGAGAGCGCCGAGAGCAACTCGGACCAGATCGGCGCCGCATAGGCAGCAGTGCTGAACTCGCGGGGTTCCAGCTGCAAGTCGAGGTTGGACTTTGTTCCTCCCACAGCTTCGGTGAAGCCGCCTCCGGGCCATCGCGGAATGAAGGGGTACATCTGGCGCAAAGACTTCAAGTCCTCGCGCTTCAGATTGGGGAAAGCGTGGAGTGCCCCCGTGCGGCTATCGCGGAGAAAGCGATCCATCGCTTCCTGTTCGAGGGTGTGTTCTCCCGCTCCGAGCATGAAGTGGGCGAGGTGGGCGGAGAGGTGAAAGTGGGGTTCGGCGCCCCATGCATCGACGGGTCGGTCTTGGCGAAGCTCTCGCAGAACCTTGGATGAAACGTACTCTTCGGTGAGGTGCGGCTGGTGCAGGGCCAGCACTCTTCGGATTTCCTCAACCGAGTAGTCCGGCAGCACTGAGCCCATCCAGTGCTGAAACAGCAGCACATCTTCTGCAAGTTCGCCTCCCAGGTTGAAACGAACGTCGGCCATCGGCCCGACGCTGGAAGGGAAGCGGGACAATGCGCGCGCAGCTTCCGCAGGGGCTGGGACATCAGCATCGGCAGCATCGAGTGTTCGGACTTTCAGCGCGTTGCTTGCGGAAAGAAGCCAATGGAGTTGAAGCGCATCCGTGTCGCTGCTGGGAATCGCGGCTAGAAGCGACGCCGTTCTCGGTTGGGTTCCTTCGAAAAAGCTGTCCCGCACGTCGACCACGGAAATCGTGACCGGTGAGAGCCAGGTTTGACTGGACCGAGCCAACTCCGTCGCCTGCCGCGACACTTCCGCCCGAGTGGCCACCGTGGCCCTGGTGCCCAGCAGCACGTTGATCTTGAAGGGACCTTCGAGCGGAGGTCGCCCCGCGTCGGGAGCAGTGACCGGAATGGCCGCGATTTCGAGGTCATAGAAAACCCGCGACACACCCGGCACTGTTTCCAGCTGCCGACGGACCTCGGCAAGTTGCTGGTGCCACCGTTCGAGGCCAGGAGCGTGTTCCCCGTGCTGGGCAACGTATTGCTTCACCGTCAGCGCGATTGCAGGTCCCTTGGACCACTTGCCGAAGTTCGCCACAGCTCGCCTCCTTCCCTATTTCCTGGGACAGCGCATGCTATCCTCTGCTGGCCGGTCTGCGGGGGGCCGAAACTCCACTAGCCTTCGATGAGCGCACTCCTTCACCTGCGGCAGCATCCCATTTTTGGCCGGGCCTCGGAGTCAGTGCTGACGAGGTTCTCGGAGCGTGCGACGCTGCGCCACTGGACCAAGGGTTCCTTCCTGGTACGCGCAGGTGACCCTTTTGCTCATGTGTATGTCTTCCTTTCCGGAGGCGTCGAGCTCTCCAGAAAGAATCGCGACGAAGGCACCCAGATTCTTCTCGGCCAGCTGACCGCACCAGCGGTATTTGGCGATGCCCAGCTGTTCGGGGGCGCCAAGGTCTGGCAGTCGTCGGCACGAGTGACCCGAGCGATGAAGGGGTTGGTTTTCCTCGCGGCCGATTTCGATGCGTTCTCCCGAGCAGATCGAGAGCTCGCAGCTGCGCTGTATCGAGAAGCGTGCATCAAGCACTTGCTCACCATCGAGCTGATTCAAGTGTTTGCGCTTCAAAAAATTCAGCACAAGATTTTGCGCTTGTTGTGGTCAGCGTCAGCGCCCCCCGACGGAACGAACAGCCGCCGCCTGGCGCACGTTTCCCAGGTCACGTTGGCCCGTGCCTTGGGGGTCAACGCTCGGACGGTCGCTCGCGCCTTCAAGCAGCTCGAGGACCAGAACCTGATCAAGCGAACATCAGGTGCGGTGGAGCTCCATGTGTCGGACCACGCTGCCTTCGCGGGCCAGCTTGGCACGTCCGGGACATCAGGCGCTTCTTGGTCCCTGCTCCCGGACGAAGGCTAATGGCTCGAGACTTAGGGCCTCTCGCTGTCGAGGACCTTCATCTGGTGCTCGTCGTAGCGTGACCCGGCTACCGCTGCGACCGGAATGTCGGCCTCAATGCGGGCGAGGTCACCCGTCGACAGCACCACCTCGAGCGCCGCGAGCGACTCACTCAGCTGAGCCCGCGTGCGAGCGCCAATCACCGGGACGATGTTCTTCCCCCGTGCGAGAACCCACGCAATCGCCAGTTGGCTCGAGCTGACCTGCTTCTCGGCGGCGACGGCCTTCAGCGCATCGACGAGCCGCTGATTCTTCTCCCGGTTCGCGTCGCGAAAGCGCGGAAGATAGGCCCGAAAGTCTTTCTTCCCGTTGAGCTTCGAGCCACTGAGCAGGCCTCGAGAGAGCACGCCATAAGCAGTCATCCCCACGCCCAGCTCCGTCAGCAGCGGCAGCAGTTTGGCCTCGGGCCCACGGCTCAACAGCGAGTACTCGATCTGCAGATCGGCAATCGGATGCACGGCCTGGGCGCGACGGAGCGTTTCCGGCCCCACCTCTGACAACCCGATGTGACGGACGTAGCCTGCCTTCACCAGCCCTGCGATTGCTCCGATGGTGTCTTCGATGGGAACCGAAGGGTCGAGACGCGCGGGCCGATAGATGTCGATGTGGTCGACGCCGAGGCGGTTGAGCGAATAGGCGAGAAAATTCTTCACCGCGGCCGGTCGGCCATCGAAGCCTCCCCAGCTGCCATCGGGGCCGCGAAGCGCTCCGAACTTCACCGAGAGCAGCGCCTGATGGCGGTGCTCCTTGAGTGCCCGCCCGATCAACGACTCGTTGTGCCCCATACCGTAGAAGTCGCCGGTGTCGAGCAGGGTGACACCCTGGTCGAGCGCCGCGTGAATCGTGGCGATGCTCTCGCTGTCCTCGCTCGGGCCATACATCCCCGACATCCCCATGCAGCCGAGCGCGAGGGGAAACACCGTCGGTCCGTTGAGTCCCAGTTGCCGCAGTTCAGTCGTCATGGGCGGCACCGTAGGGCCGTTCGGTGCACCACTGGAAGCCGACTGGAAGGCAAGCGACATCGGAAAACCAGTACCGCTCAGTGCCAGCTCTGATGCTTCGCTTCCAGCGCCTCGGCCAGCACTTCCGGGTTGATCGGCTTGCCGAGAAAGTGGTCAGCGCCGATTCCCTTGCACTGACGGGCCAGCGCCGCGTCGCTCAGGGCACTGGTGCCGATCAACAGCACCTCGGGAAATCTCTCGCGCAGGCCTGCCATCAAGGTGACCCCGCTCTTCCCCGGCAAGAAGACGTCGACGATCGCCGCGTCCACTGGCCTCTGATTCACCGCCCACTCCGCTTCCTCGGCGCTCCCCACCGGCATCGCGGCGTAGCCCCAGAGCGAGAGCAACTCGACGAGCAGCTCACGGTGACAGGGGTCGTCTTCCACCACCAGCACCGCTCGCCGGGCCGAGTGAAGGCGAAGGGAATCGCCTTCCTCTCGGACATCGGACTGCCCTTCCACCTCAGGAATACTGACAGGATCCGGCATCGCGACCTCCGGTGGCCAATGTGACGCCCGGAGGTCCGTCGTTCCATCCCTTGAGTCGCGGCCCGAGGAAGCCTGGCTGCTCCCCTAGCTGACGGTCGGCACCAGGTCGGTGGGCTTGAGCTCTTCGGGGGGCTTCTTCATCCACTCCGAAGGGTTCTCCAGCACCAGGGCTTCGCGGAGCACGTCGTCCACGAACTCCACCGGCACCAGCCGCATCTGCTTGCGGATCTTCTTCGGGATGTCCTTGAGGTCCTTTCGATTTTCCTTCGGGATGAGGACAGTCTTCATTCCCGCGCGGTGAGCGGCGAGCGCCTTTTCCTTCAACCCACCGATCGGCAGCACCCGGCCCCGCAGGGTGATTTCTCCCGTCATTGCCACGTCGTGGCGCACCGGAATGCGGGTCAGCGCGGACACCAGCGCGGTGGCCATGGTCACCCCCGCCGAGGGGCCGTCCTTGGGGATCGCCCCTTCCGGCAGGTGGATGTGAATGTCGTAGATTTCGAAGAACTTCTTGTCGATGCCGAACTTCTCCGCCCGCGATCTCACATAAGACATCGCGGCCTGGGCCGACTCCTGCATCACCTCACCCAGCTTGCCGGTGATGATGAGCTTGCCCTTGCCCGGCATCACCGTGGCTTCGGTGGTGAGCAGCTCGCCGCCCATCTCGGTCCAGGCAAGGCCCATCACGATCCCCACCTGGTCCTCGAGCTCCTTGGTGCCGAAGCGGTAGCGAGGGGAACCGAGGTATTTCACGGCCTGCTTCCGGTCGATGTGGATGTCGCGCTTGCCGTTCTTGAGCACGTCGCGGGCGACCTTGCGGAAGATCGAGGCCAGCTCGCGCTCGAGCGAGCGCACCCCGGATTCGCGGGTGTAGCCGTTGATCACCTTCTTCACTGCCTGATTGCTGAGCTCGATCTTCACGTCGGAAAGACCGTTGGCTTCCTGCTGTTTGGGAATCAGGTAGCGGCGGGCGATCGACATCTTCTCCATCTCGGTGTAGCCGGCGATGCGAATCACTTCCATGCGGTCCTGGAGCGGCCCCGGAATGTTGTGCATGGTGTTTGCCGTGCAGATGAACATCACCTTCGAGAGGTCGTAATCGAGGTCGAGGTAGTGGTCGTTGAAGGTGTGGTTCTGCTCCGGGTCGAGCACCTCGAGCAGCGCCGACGATGGGTCTCCCCGGAAGTCGGTCGACATCTTGTCGACCTCATCGAGCATAACACCGGGTTATTCGAACCGGCCTTCTTCAAACTCTGGATCAACTTCCCCGGCATCGCGCCGATGTAGGTGCGCCGGTGGCCGCGAATTTCCGCTTCGTCGCGAACGCCGCCGAGCGACAGGCGAACGAACTTTCGGCCCGTGGCCCGAGCAATCGACTTCGCCAGCGAGGTCTTGCCGACACCCGGAGGCCCCACCAGACAGAGGATCGGCCCCTTCAGCTTCTGCACCAGCGCCTGCACCGCGAGGTATTCGAGAATTCGCTCCTTCGCCTTCTTCAGGCCGAAGTGATCTTCGTTGAGGACCTTCTCGGCCTCGACCACGTCGTTGCGATCCTTGGTCTCGTCATACCAGGGGAGCGAGATGATCCAGTCGATGTAGTTGCGCACGACGGTCGCCTCGGCGCTCATCGGGCTCATCATCCGCAGCTTCTTCAGCTCCTTCTTGACCTTGAGCGTGGCCTCCTTGCTCATCCGCTTGGTCTTCAGCTTCTCTTCGATCTCCTGAATCTCGTTCTTGAACTCGTCGCGCTCGCCGAGCTCCTTCTGAATGGCCTGCATCTGCTCATTCAGGTAGTACTCCTTCTGGGTCTTCTCCATCTGCTTCTTGACCCGGGTGCGGATCTTCTTCTCCACCTGGAGAATCTCGATCTCCCCCTGCATCAGCTCATAGAGCTTCTCCAGCCGCTTCGCCGGCGACTCGGTTTCGAGCAGCGACTGCTTGTCGTTCAGCTTCAGCGAGAGGTGCGCGACGATGGTGTCGGAGAGCCGGGCCGGCTCTTCGATCGTCGCCACCTGCATCAGCATCTCGGGCGGGATCCGCTTGTTGAGCTTGACGAAGGCCTCGAACACCGAGTGGACCGAGCGCACCAGCGCCTCGAGCTCCACGGTCTTCTCCACCTGCTCCTCGACATCCTCGATCTCCACGGTGAAGAACGCGTCGTTGGGAACGAAGCGGCGGACCTTGGCGCGGCGCACGCCCTCGACCAGGACCTTCACCGTTCCATCCGGCAACGGAAGCAGCTGAATCACGTGCCCGAGGGTGCCGAAGTGGAAGATATCCTCGGGGCTGGGGTCGTTGGTCTTCGCCTTCTTCTGGGCGGCGAGGACGATCAGCGCCTTGTCGTCGGCGTTCTTGTGGGCCATCGCCTCCTTCAGCGCGGCGATCGACTTTTCCCGACCGACGAAGAGAGGAACCACCATGTGGGGGAAGACGATGATGTCGCGCAGCGGCAGCAAAGGGACCGTCTCGCCCCGCTTCTGCGAGTCTTTCTTGTCATCGCGTCCGAAGAACATCGAGCTTTGCCGCCTTGCCCGGACGCGGGGGAGCGCCCAGGCCTTGAAGAAGGGTCTTAACCGAGCCTGACGAGGGGCAGAATCTATAGCACGGGAAGCCAGCCTCCTCTCCCACAATGACAGTGGCCAGCGGGCCTTGCACCTGCAAGGAAACAGTCGGCTTCAGCGCTCCTCTACCCGCCTGGTGTGCGGGGAGCGGCGGCGGGTGGGCTAACCCCCAGCTGAGAGAAAAGAAACGCCACCTGGTCCGCCGAAGCGTCGATGGTCTTGGCGACCTGGTCGGCCCCTCCGTGGCCGGCGTTGGCCTCGATCCGCAGCCAGGAAGGCGCACCCGAGGCCGAGAGCTGCTGCACCCGGGCGACAAACTTCCGGGCATGCATCGGGTCGACCCGGTCGTCGTGGTCCGACGAGAGCATCAACAGCGGCGGGTAGCGCACCCCCGCCTTGAGCTGGTGGTAGGGCGAATAGCCGTAGAGCACCTGGAAATCGGCGGCGTTCGCCGGTGAACCATATTCCGGCACCCAGGTGGCCCCGCTGCCGAAGCGGTCGTAGCGGACCATGTCCAGCAGCGGCACCGCGCAGAGCACCGCCCCGAACAGGTCGGGCCGCTGGGTCATCGCGGCGCCGGTGAGCAGGCCCCCGTTGCTGCCGCCCCGGATTGCCAGCCGCGACGGGCGGGTGTAGCCCTCGGCGACCAGATACTCGGCGGCGGCGATGAAGTCCTCGAACACCTTCCCCTTCTGGTGTCCCTTGCCGGCATCGTGCCACGCCTTGCCGTACTCGCCGCCTCCGCGCAGGTTGGGCACCGCGTACACCCCGCCCGCCTCGAGCCAGGGGTAGATGAACGAGGTGAACGACGAGGTGAGCGAGACGTTGAAGCCCCCGTACCCGTAGAGCAGCGTCGGGTGGGTGCCGTCCTTCTTCAGGTCCTTGCGGTGGACGATGAACATCGACACCGCGGTGCCATCCTTTGATGGGTAGCGCACCTGCTCCACGAGATACGCAGAGGGGTCGATCGGCACCTCGACCTTCGCCCACAGCTCGGTCTTTCCGGTAGCAATCGAGGTCCGGTAGGTCTGCCGCGGGAGCACGAACGAGCTGAACTCGAAGAACGCCTCATCGACATCTTCCAGGCCGGACAGCCCGCTGCTGGTACCCACGCCCGGCAGCTCGATCTGTCGAAGCGGCTTGCCGTCGAGCAAGGCGAGGCGCAGCTCGCTGACCGCACCGCGAAGGTAGCTGAGCGCCAACCGGCCGCCGACGATCGACGCGCCTTCCAGAGTGGCGCCAGGGTCTTCAGGAACCAGCTCGGTCCAGTGGGCTCGCTCGGGGTGATCGACCGGAGCAGCGAACAGCCGGCCGTTGGGAGCGCCTTCGTCCGAGTGAAAATAGAGCCGCCCCTTCCAGCTAAAGGCGTCGAAGCGGGCGTTGTTGCCTTTCGCCAGGAGCTTGAATTTGGAATCGACGCCCAGCCGCCGAAGGTAAACGTCGTTCTCGTTCCAACCTCGAGCGATGAACACGAAGAGGTTCTTTCCGTCGCGCGAAACCGAGCCACTGAGAAAGGTCTTCGGGTCGCCGGTGCGAGGGTGGACCTGGGTATCGGTCTCGGGTCGGGTGCCGAGCCGGTGCAACCGCAGCTCGGTGTAGCCGGGCCGCTCGGCGATGGGAATCGCCGGGTCGCTGGGGAGCCACTCGTAATAGAAAGCCTTCCCGTCCGGAGTCCAGCTCGGGTGGGCATACTTCGCGCCCGCAATCACATCGACGTTGGACCAGTGGCCGGTGGCGACCTCGACCACATGAAGCACCGCTTCATCGGCGGCATTGGGCTTCTGGGCAAACACCACCCGCTTCCCGTCCCACGAGGGCACCCACACCCCGAGCGAGACGGTGTTGTCCTTCGTCCACAAGTTGGGGTCGAGCAGCACCTTCTCGGCGCCGTCGGGGCCTTCCTTCCAGTAGAGGATCGCCTTCTCCCTGTCCTTGTGGGTGCGGAAGTAGAAGTAGCGCCCGCCCCGCTGGATCGGCGCCGAGACCGAGTCGAGGTAGTACAGCTCGGCGTAGCGCTGCCTCAGCGCTTCACGCCCCGGAAGGCGGGCCAGGGCGGCGCGGGTGAAGTCGTCCTGCGCCTTCATCCACGCCTGCACCTCGGGGGACTTCTCGTCCTCGAGCCAGCGAAACGGGTCTTCCACCCGCTGGCCGTGGAGCGTCTCCCCCGTGGCCTCGACGCGGCTCGCGGGAAAGCGCGGCGTTTCGAGCGCCTGAACGGTTGCGTCAGCTCGACCCATGGGCGGAATGGACTCCGGGCGAAGGGCAGCCGGCGGTGGGGAATGGCCTGCACAGCAAAGGTTCAATGCCAACAACATCACCAGCGCGGCGCGGAACATCGAAGACCCCCGGGGAAAAGGGGCTTATCGCTCCAGCGAGGGCGCTCTTGGAAGGAGAAAGCCTCTCCCCCTCCACCCGGTGTTCGTCAGGCCGACTCTTTCTTCGGCTCGTCCTTCTCGCTGGCGTAGAGGATGACCGGCTCCGACTTCTTCAAAATCACCTCTTCGGAGATGACCACCTCGCGCGCGGTCTTGCGGGACGGAATCTCGTACATCACGTCGAGCATTGCGGTCTCGAGGATCGAACGCAGCCCGCGCGCCCCGGCCTTGCGACGGATCGCTTCGGAGGCGATCGCCTTCAGCGCGCCGTCGGTGAACTTCAGCGTCACCCCGTCGAGGTCGAACAGCTTCTTGTACTGCTTCACCAGCGCGTTCTTCGGCGTGCCCAGAATGTCCACCAGCGCCGGCTCATCGAGCTCCTCCAGCGCGGTGACGATCGGCAGCCGGCCGATGAACTCGGGAATCATTCCGAACTTGAGCAGGTCCTCGGGCTCGACGTGCTTGAGCAGCTCGGAGAGCGTGCGCTGCTTCTTCTGCTGAATGTCCGCCCCGAACCCGAGTGACTTGCCTCCGAGGCGGCGGTCGATGATCTGGTCGAGGCCGCCGAACGCGCCGCCGCAGATGAAGAGGATGTTGGTGGTGTCGACTTGAAGGAACTCTTGCTGGGGGTGCTTGCGGCCGCCCTTCGGAGGCACGTTGGCCACGGTGCCCTCGATGATCTTCAGCAGCGCCTGCTGGACGCCTTCGCCAGACACGTCTCGGGTGATCGACGGGTTCTCGCTCTTGCGCGCAATCTTGTCGATCTCGTCGACGTAGACGATGCCCCGCTGTGCCCGCTCGATGTCGTGGTCGGCGGCCTGGAGCAGGTTGACGATGATGTTCTCGACGTCCTCACCGACATAACCGGCCTCGGTGAGGCAGGTGGCGTCGGCGATGGTGAAGGGAACGTTGAGGATGCGCGCCAGGGTCTGCGCCAGCAGTGTCTTCCCGCTCCCGGTCGGGCCG
>JAYUUC010000414.1:0-4385 GCA_043755105.1 Myxococcales bacterium | reverse complement strand
GGGCGAGGTCGAGAACGCGGGCATGTCCCAGATGTTCAAGATGATGAACGAGGCGCGCATCGCCGTCGGCCTGCAGGGCCTCGCGGTGGCCTCGAGCGCCTATTACAACGCGCTCGACTACGCCAAGGACCGAAAGCAGGGCGGCAACTACAAGAACTGGAAGGACCCCAGCCAGCCCCGGGTGCCGATTCTCGAGCACCCCGACGTGCGGCGGATGTTGCTGGAGTGCAAGGCCACGGTCGAAGGCATCCGGATGCTGGTGATGAAGCTGGCCTCTCACAGCGATCGCTCCCACCAGCTGGCGGGGACCGATGACGCGCAGGCCGCCTATCACCACGGGCAGGTCGAGCTGCTGACGCCGCTGGTGAAGTCCTTCTCCTCGGACGAGTCGTTCCGACTCTGCGCGCAGACCATTCAGATCTTCGGCGGCGCAGGTTTCCTGAAAGATCACCCGGTGGAGCAGTACTGCCGGGACGCGAAGATCTTCTCCATCTACGAGGGTACCAACCACATCCAGGCGATGGATCTGGTCGGACGGAAGCTGGGGCAAGCCGGCGGCGCGCACTTCCAGCAGTTCATGGGCGACATCTCGGCGTTCGTCGAGGCGCAGCGCGCCCACCCGGTATTTGGCCCGCAGGTCGAGGCGCTGGCGAGCGCGCAAGAGGCGATCATGCAGGCGGCGATGGGAATTTTCGGCTGGTCGCAGACGCCCGAGAAACTTCACCTCATTGCGCTCAACGCCAACCGCTTCCTGATGATGATGGCTCAGCTGGCGGTGGGCTGGCTGCTGCTGGACGCCGGGGTGATCGCCACCGTGGCGATGGCGAAGCTGTCCCCCACGCACCCGGACCGGGCGTTCTACGAAGGGAAGAAGTACTCGGCGGTGTGGTACGGCCGCAACATCCTCCCCCAGGTGGAGAATGCGGCGAAGATGGCGGCGCTCGAAGACGCTTCACCGATGGAGATTCCGGACGCCGCGTTCGCCGCAGGCTGAAGCTCAGCGCGGGGCCTGGCGGACGCCGATCGCCAGCTGGGCGAGCCCGGCGGTCTTCGCCATTTCCATCACCCCCACCACCTTGCCGTGGGGGACACCCTCGTCTGCCTGGACCACGACCAAAGTGTTGGGGTTCTTTTGCCTGGCGTCGGTGAAGGCCTTCTTCAGCTCGTCTTCGGCGACCACGGTGCCGGCGAGGACGAGGCGGCCATCGGCGAGGATCGCGACCGAGAGGTCGGACTCGGTGGGCGCGACATCGGCGGCGCCGCCCTGGGGAAGGGTGACCTTGAGCCCGGCCTGGGCTCCGCCCGCGCCGCCCCGGTGGACGATCACCGAGCTGGTGACCATGAAGATGATCAGCAGCACCAGGAAGATGTCGGTGAGCGGGGTGATGTTGATCTCAGCGAAGACGCCGTCGCCGGTGTCCTCGTCATTGCCTGGAATCTTTCCCAGCGCCACCGTCAGGCCCCCTCGACAGGCGTGGCGGGAAGCGGGATCTCGAGCGCCGGCGCCCCGACCGACTTCTCGGTGAGCAACTCGACGAACTCTTCAGCGAGCAGCCGCAGCTCGATCGCCGTTCGGCCCAGTCGTGCCTGGAAGTAGTTGTAGAGGACGACCGCTTCGACGGCGACAAGAATGCCGGCCGCGGTTGCCACCAGCGCCTCGGAGATGCCGGTCATCACCGCCGCGCTGCCTCCGGCGCCACCGGCTTCGACGTCGATGCCGAGGTCCTTGAACGAGCGCATCACCCCGGCGACGGTGCCGAACAGCCCGATGAACGGGGTGGTGGCGCCGATGGTGCCGAGCACCCAGAGGTTGCGTTTCAACTTCAGATTCACCTGGGCCCGCTCCCGTTCGACTGCGGCGTCGATGCTCCCGCGAGGGCCCTTGGCGAGGCGGTTGAAACCGGCGAGGTAGATGTCGGCGGACAGCGCATCGGAACGCTCCGCCACCGAGCGCGCCGCGGGAAGGTCCCCGCGAAGAAGGTGCCGGGCAATCGCCTCGCCGAGGCCGCGGGCGGTGTCGCTCACTCCCCAGAGGGCGATCAGCCGTTCGATGGCCACGCCCAGCGCGAGGACCGACGCGATGAGGATGATCACCATCGTCACTCCGCCAAGGCGGAGATAGTGGACCAGTTCGTCAAAGCTCATGGCCCCGTTCATACCGGGACCTCCGGGACAATGCACGACGGGCCTGTTCAGCAGGCCGCGTGGAACACAAAAGACTTCCGGCGGAGGGTTCGACAGAAGAGACTGCCGGTCGTGCGACCGTTCACTTCGAAAGCCCTGGTCCCGGTGGCGCTGGCGTGTCTTCTGGCCGGCTGTCCGAAGCGGGTCGATTTCGGCAAGGACGGGCCGATTCAAGATCCGCACGCTCTGCTGGCCTTGACCACGGCCGCCGAAGGGCGGGTGTTCAGCATCAACGGCGACGCCAAGATCCGCGTCGATTCGCCCCAGTCGAAAGGGGTGGTGAGCCTCTTCGTGGCGGTCTCGCACCCGGCGCTGATTCACCTCGAAGCGCTCAACTTCTTCGGCAAGCCCCAGTCCGTGCTGGTCTCGGACGGCACCCGGTTTGGTCTCTACCAAGAGGCGGAAGGCAAGTACTACCGGGGACCCGCCAGCGCAGAGAACCTCTCACGGTTCTTGCCATTGGTGCTGCCACCGGCCGAGCTCACCGCTCTGATGCTCGGTCGGGCGCCCCGGATTCCTGCGGAGTCGATGTCTCTCCGGCTCGACACCGACGGTCGAACCTACCTGCTCACCTTGCAAAAGGCGGGGGTGACGCAGCTGCTGCACATCGACCCCGGCAGTTATCGGGTCTTGCGCAGTGAGGTGAAGGGCGTCAACAGCTACGACGCGACCTTCGCCAACCTCGATGCCCTTGCCGGGGGAGTGACCTACCCGCGCAAGGTGACACTTCAGGCGCCGGCGGCGTCGATCACCCTCGAGCTGCTGTACAAGAACGTCGAGGTGAACCAGACGCCCGACCTCACCCTCTACGAGATGGAGGCGCCGGCCAACGTGCCGATCGTCGACGTCGATGAGCAGGGCAGGGTGCAGAGCCCGTCACCTTGAGGCTCGGAGCGGCGGTCGCGCTCTGCTTGTCGCTGCTGGCCTGCAAGTCGAAGCCGGTCGCCGAGGAACTGCGCGCGTCCGCGGCGTGGCTGAAGGGCGAGCTTCCCGCGGAGGTCAACGACGGAAAGCCCCGGGAGGGCGGCACCCTGACCGTGCGAATTCCGCTCGAACCCAGCGGGCTGACGGCGCTTCACGACCAGATGGCCGAGGGGTGGATGAAACGCTACACCCTGCGCACGGTCTACGAGACGTTGGCGGAGCTGGACCCCGATTCGCAGCCCGCCTACGGACTGAAGCCGCTGCTCGCCGAGCGCTGGGAAGACAGCGCCGACCACCTCGCGCAGACGGTGCACCTGCGCCACGGGGTCCGCTTCCACGACGGTCAGCCGTTCACCTCTCGCGATGTGGAGGCGGTGCTCGGGGTGGTGATGAACCCCGCCAACCAGACCCGGACCTACCGGAGCTTCTTCACCGACCTCGCCGGTTTCGACCGGATCGACGACTTCACCTTCGTGATCCGGTGGAAGAGGCCCTACTTCCTTGCCTTCCGGAACTTCGCCACCGCGTTGCCGATGATGCCCGCCGCCGCGCTGAAAGGCCCCTTCGATGGGTTGTCGATTCACCGCAGCCCGATCGGCACCGGCCCGTTCCAGTTCGTCTCCTGGGAACCGAACCGAGCGGTGACCCTGGTGCGAAGTCCGACCTACTGGGGGCCGGCTGCGCACCTCGAACGGGTGGTGCTGCGCTTCGTCAAGGACGCCACCGTGGCCACCCAGCTGTGGGAGGCCGGCGAGTTCGATCTGATGACGATGATCGACCCGGCGGTGTGGCGGGGACTGGAAGTGCCCGCAGCGCAGAACCGCTGGGCGGTGGCCGGATATCACCGGATCCGCTTCGTCGAGAACAACTACAGCTGGCTCGGCTGGAACGAGCGGCGGCCGGTCTTCCAGGACCGCAAGGTTCGAACTGCGCTGGCGATGCTGTTCCCGGCCGAGGCCGTGGCCCGAACGATCGATCTCGGCCTCGAGCCCCCGACTACTTGCCCCTATGCCCCCGGGTCTTCGAGCTGCGATCCTGAAGTGAAGCCGCTTCCGCACGACCTCGCCATCGCCCAGGCGCTGCTCACCGAGTCGGGTTGGGTCGATCGGGACGGGGACGGCGTGCGTGAACGCGAGGGCCAGCCGCTGCGATTCACCTTCCTCGCCAACGCTTCCTCGGTGCGGTTGGCGAAGCTGCTCCCGCTGCTGCAGCAGGAATACCGAAAGGCTGGCGTGGAGATGGAGATAGAGAGGGTGGAGACCGCGGTGTTCTTCCAG
>JAYUUC010000413.1:0-4386 GCA_043755105.1 Myxococcales bacterium | reverse complement strand
AAAGCCCCACCGCCAAGGGGAACGGTGCCAGCCAGGATGAAAAGTAGTCGGCCGTCGAGGTCAACGCGCTCGCCTCGAGTGTCCCCGAGGCCACGGCTCCGACCACCACCCCGAGGAGTACGGGCGAAACCAGGCTGGCCAGCGAGAACATCAACCCCCAGCGCCGCTGATGGACATCGTCGCGGACGTCGTAGGCCCGGAAGACGAAGGCCGCTCCGCGAAAGACGATGCCCAGCAACAGCAGCGTCAGCGGAAGGTGGAGGCGAATCGAAATCACCGCAAAGGCTCGCGGAAAGGCGCTGAACATCAGCACCACCACGAGGATCAGCCAGACGTGGTTGGCTTCCCAGATGGGGCCGATCGCCTTTTCAATCAGCCGCCGCTGGTCTGCCTTCCGAGGGCCCGTGGCGAACAGGTCCCAGACGCCGCCTCCGAAGTCGGCTCCCGCCCCGAGCACGTAGAGCACCAAGCTGGCGACCATCGCTAGCCCGAGGAGCAATTCACGTGGCATCGCCGCGCGCTCCCTTCATCTGGCTCACCAGCAGGTACGCGACGGTCACTCCGAGAAACAGGTAGACGAGGGTGAACGTCCAGAAGGGAACCGCCAACGCCTGGAAGGGGGTGACCGCGTCGCGGGTGAGGAGCGCTCCACGAATCACCCAGGGCTGGCGGCCCCACTCGGTCACCAACCATCCCGCTTCGAGCGCAATCACTCCCAGAGGCGCAGACGAGATCACCGCAGCGAGGAACAGGTTCGAGTCCGGAAGGCCCCTCTTCTTCCAGGCAAGGGCTCCGGCAATCACCGCGAGCAGCGCCATCAGCGAACCGGCCCCCACCATCACCTGAAAGGCGAGGTGCACCCGCCGCACCGGAGGCCATTGGTCGCGGGGAAACGATCGAAGCCCGAGCACTTCCGCGTCGAGGTCGTGAAAGGCCAGCAGCGACAACCCATGCGGCAGCTCGAGGTCGTAGCGAACCACGCCCTTCTCTTCATCCGGCCAGCCGCCGATTCGCAGCGGCGCGCCCCGCATCGTCTCGAACTGGCCCTCCAGCGCCGCAAGCTTGATCGGCTGCTGCCGGGCGACCTGACGGGCTGAAAAGTCTCCCGAGACCAGCTGGAGCACCGCGGCGATTCCCCCCACCGCGAGCGAGAGACCGAGCGCCTTGCGGTGAAGCCCGTCCCGCCGGTTCCGCCACAGCAGCACCGCATGAATGCCGGCCATCGCGAAGGCGGTCGCCTGATAGCTCGAGAGCAGCACGTGGAGCGTCTCATGCTGCCACGGCGGACTGAACATCGCCGCCAGCGGATCGATGTCGACCGGCTTCCCATTTTCCAGCCGGAACCCCGCGGGAAGGTTCATGCATGCGTTCACCAGCACCACGAAGAAGGCCGAGGCTGCGCCGCTCAGCGCCACGGTGATGCCGGAGAACAGATGGAAGCGGCGAGAAATCCGACCTCGTCCGTAGAGATAGATGCCGAGGAAGATCGCCTCGGTGAAGAAGGCAAAGCCCTCGAGTGCGAAGGGAAGGCCAATCACTTCCCCGTAGGTTCCCATCAACCCCGGCCACAACAATCCCATCTCGAACGACAGCACCGTGCCCGAGACCGCGCCCACCGCGAACAGGATTGCCGTTCCCTTCGCCAGCCTGCGGGACAGCGCCTCGTACTGCCCATCGCCAGTGCGCCAGTGGAGGACGTCGCAGGCAACCATCAACAGCGGCAGCGCCACCCCGACCGCGGCGAAGACGATGTGAAAGGCGAGCGACAGGCCCATCTGAGCGCGCGCGAGCAGCAGCGAGGTCATGCAGAAGATATGCGCCCC
The DNA here is from genome assembly GCA_043755105.1 of Myxococcales bacterium. GTDB lineage: Bacteria > Myxococcota > Myxococcia > Myxococcales > Myxococcaceae > JAYUUC01. Next base: position 2,563 of record JAYUUC010000413.1, on the reverse strand, counting down.
GCCCCGACCCCCGGCAAGCAAACACCCGGAGCGGCCCCCGGCGGACCTAATGTGATACCGCAGGGCCCGTGTTCGCGACGGTGCGAGGCTTCGAGCTGCAAGGGAACGGGGCCTCGTTGCCCTTTCGCTTTCCAAGCCCATTCGACGCACTCGGCCCCCATCCCCTCGCCCGCCTTGCCGCGGAACAGCTCCAGGCTGAGCTGCGGTCAGGACCGCTCTTCTCGCTTCTGGAGAAGCCGGACGCAGGCAAGATGTTCGGCGTGCTGGTGGTGGAAGCGCCCGACGGCCAGCTTCAATCCCTGCGCGCCTTCTCCGGGATGCTGGGAGGAAGGTGGGAGTGGGAGGGCTTCGTCCCCCCGCTCTTCGAACCGGCCGAGCGAGAGGCGGTCGAGGTTCCGGGTGAGGCCGCGGTGAAGGAGCTTCTCGCGCGGTCAGCGCAGCTCGATGCGGAACCCGAGCCCACCCTCGCGGGAGCAGCGCTCGAGGCGGCAAAGATGCGTCAAGGCGAGGGTCGTCGCCTTCTGGCCGAACAGCACCGGAGCAACCGTCAGGAGCGCGAGCGGCAACGACAGACACTGACTCATTTCGAGGAGTCGGCCCGCAGGGCCCCGCTTCATGCGCTCGAACAGGAAAGTCGGAGAGACAAGGCCGAGAGAAGGAGGTTCGACGCCGACGCTGCGACGGAGCAGGCGGCGCTGCAACGGGCCCTGTGGACGGCAGAGCGACGGAAAGCGGCGCTGGAACGGCTGCGCCGCTTCGTCTGCCGCCGACTGATGCAGCAGATTCACGACACCTATCGAATTCACAGCGCGCGCGGTGAGCGGCAAACCCTCCGGTCGCTCTATTCCGGCGAGCCCCCTTCGGGCGCTGCCGACTGCGCCGCGCCAAAACTGCTCGGTGCGGCCCAGTCGAGCGGGTCGCGACCGCTGGCGATGGCCGAGTTCTGGTGGGGTGCGACCCCGGTGTCCGGAGGCCGGGTCAGCGGCGCCTACTACCCGGCCTGTCGCAACAAGTGTGGGCCCCTGCTCCCGTTCATGCTCGAAGGGCTGGAGGTCGAGGCTCCTGCGGTGTTCATGCCTCCACGGCTCTCCGGAGATTTTCTGGAGACCGTCTTCGAAGACCGCTGGCTGGTGGGGGTGAACAAGCCATGCGGGCTGCTCTCGGTTCCGGGGAAGCACCGAGACCTCAAGGATTCAGTGCTGGAGCGGTTGCAGCATCGCTTCAGGCATTCTGCGCAACTGCAGCTGGTTCATCGACTCGACCTCGACACATCGGGGCTGCTGGTCGCTGCGAAAGATCCGGAAACCTATCGAGCGCTGCAGCGGCAGTTCGCAGCCCGGCAGGTCGAGAAGCGTTACATCGCCTGGGTCGAGGGCAACGTGAGCGGAGACGAAGGCGCGATTGAATGGCCGATGCGGGTCGACCTCGAGGATCGGCCGCGTCAGATCTACGACCCGGTTCATGGCCGAAATGCCATCACCCGCTGGAAGGTGCTCGAGAGGAAGCCGGGGCGGACTCGGCTGGCGCTCTTTCCCCTCACCGGCCGTACCCACCAGCTGCGGGTTCACTGCGCCCATCCGCGAGGGCTGGGCAGCCCGATCATCGGAGACAGGCTCTACGGCAAAGGGGACCCCGTCCGCCTCCTTCTCCACGCTGAAGCCCTGGCCTTCCTCCATCCGCATACCGGGGAAAGGATTTCACTCGAGGCGCCCGCGCCCTTCTGATCCGAAGCTACCCAGGCAAGCCGCCCACACCCCACCCCCGTTCATCCCGAGCGTCGCGCTGAAGGCGCATAGTCGAGGGACCTGCCCTCGACTTCGTCCTACGGACTACGCTCGGGCTGAACGGCTTGGCTGCCAATTCAATGGCCTTGGCTCAATGGCCTTGCCGCTCAATGGCCTTGCCGCTCAACGGGTCTCGTCGCGCCCTTCCCTAGCCCCGAGGCCGCATCCGGTAGGCGACGAATGACTGCAGGTCGTGAAACTGCAGGTAAGGATTCTTCTCCCGCTCCCGCTTCATCGACGAGACCTTCACGTCGCCGTAGTCGTGACCCGGATACAGCAGCGTCCCTTCCGGAAGCTTCCCCAGCACCTGGGACACCGTCCGGTAGAGGGCTTCAGGGTCGCCCCCTTCGAAGTCACAGCGGCCACAGGCATTGACGAACAGGGTGTCCCCCGAGACCAGCGAGCCGTCGACGAGAACGCACTGCGAACCGGGCGTGTGTCCCGGGGTGTGCAGCAATTGCAGCTCACCCTTCCCCACCGCGACCCTCTCTCCCGGGCCCACCGCGCGAACCACATCGCCAAGTCGCCGGAGCGTGGAAGAGAAGTCCAGCTCCTCCTTCTGCACGTACACGGGAATGTCGTGCCGAGAGAGCAGCTCCGGAAGCCCATTGATGTGGTCGCCGTGACAGTGGGTGACGATGGCCGCAGAAATCGTCTTTCCATCCGCGGCAGCCGCCTGCTCGATCGCCGCCACGTCCCATGCGGGGTCGATCACCGCGACTTCATCCGAGCCTTCTGCCCCGACCAGATAGACGTAGTTCTCCATCGACCCGAGCGGA
>JAYUUC010000412.1:0-12586 GCA_043755105.1 Myxococcales bacterium | reverse complement strand
GCACCGGGCTGTCCGCGCGCACCTCGAACAACGGGTTTGCATTTCCCAGCTGGTAGGCGAGCAGCTTCCCCTCGTGACTGGAAACAGCCACAACCACGCTCTCCCCGAATGCTACCGGCGGCGCAAGGATCGGCCCCGCGAGGCCGGCCAACTTCCACCGAACCCCCCCATCGGCCGGGTCGAGCACCGAGAGGCTGCCATCCGCCGCCCCCAGCCAGAGCATTCCCTGGATCAGCGACACGGCACCGGTGGCTCCTCCGGTGAGGGGTTGACTCCACCTCGTCGTCCCCTTCTCTGCCGAGAGTCGGAGCGCCTTGTCGTGGGTGATGGCGATGAGGACGTCACCGTCGGCAAACAGCCCGCGAAGCTCAGACATCGGCTGCTTCCAGTGAGGTTTGCCCCCCGCGACGTCGAACGCCCAGAGCGTCTGGCCGCGCACGACGAGCACCCACCCTTGAGACAATACCGGCGCGACCCTTCTGCCCTTGTGGCTCATCGTCGAGAGGGTTGTGGCGGAGGCCAGATTCCAGCGCAGCTCTCCGGTCTCGAGCTCCACGGCAGTGACCGAATCGTCGTCCGCGAGCACGTAGCCGAGCTCACCTTCGCCGGCAGGCGTGGCGGTCACTGGGGGGTGATTGGTGGTCCGCCAACGCTCGACACCCGTCTCCAGGGCCAGCCCCGCCCAGACGCCGCCGACCGAACAGACGAACACCGTGTTCCCGACCACTCTCGGCGCCGCGGCCAGCTCTTGCCCCAAAGAGGCCTTCCAGACCGTCTGTCCCTGGCGGTCGAAGCGAGAGAGCTCACCGGCTTCGTTGCCGTGAAGAAAGCCGTTCTCCAGGGGCACCATCCCCGCGCGCGAGGGCGCGTTGGTGGCGACGGTGAAGGTTCGGACCGAGGGCGCACTGCAGCCTGCGAGGGTCAACCCGACTGCGCAGCTGAAGGCGAGGCGCTGGCGCGCCGGAACGCGAAGGAGCAAAAGGAGGGTCCACATCGATGGAACTCAGAGGTTAGGCGATGGCGACCGCTCCCGACGACGAGAATGAAGCCCCCACCGGGATCCCCAGCTCGGAGCGGCGTCCTTCCGCCGGGCGCGCCCTCACCGAGGACCTCGAGGTCACCGAAGCGCTGTTGAAGGCGTTGCCGAAGACCGACCTGCACTGCCACCTCGACGGGTCCTTGCGGCTGACCACCGTGCTCGACCTCGCCGAGAAGCAGAAGGTGAAGCTGCCGGCGGACACCACCGAAGGTCTGGCGCGGGCGATTCACCAGGGTCAGGTCTGCCGCAACCTCGAAGACTACCTGGTCGCTTTCGACGTCACCCTCTCGGTGCTGCAGACTGCCGAATCGCTCTTTCGTTCGGCTTACGAGCTTGCGATCGACGCTGCCGCCGAGAACGTTCGCTACCTCGAGGTCCGGTATTCGCCCGCGCTCCATCTGAGCAAGGGGCTGAAGATGACCACGGTGATCGACAAGGTGCTCGAGGGCCTTCGCCACGCCCAGCGGGAGACCGGCATCCGATGCGGGGTTATCATCTGCGGCATTCGCCACATCAGTCCGCAGAGCTCGATGCAGCTCGCCGAACTCTCGGTGGCCTACAAGAACGCAGGGGTGATCGGCTTCGACCTCGCGGGCGCGGAGTTGAACTTCCCCGCCAAGGACCACCGCGATGCGTTCCAGCTGATTCTCCGCAACAACGTCAACTGCACTGCCCACGCGGGCGAGGCCTATGGGCCGGAGTCGATCGCCCAGGCAATTCACTACCTCAATGCTAACCGCATCGGCCACGGCACCCGGTTGCGGGAAGACGGGGACCTGCTCAACTACGTCAACGACCACCGCATCCCGCTCGAGGTTTGCCTGCTCTCGAACCTGCAAACCGGCGCGGTTCCCGACCTCGCCTCGCACCCGCTGAAGTTCTATTTCGACTACGGCCTGCGGGTGACCTTGAACACAGACAACCGACTGATCACCGACACCACCGTGACCAAAGAGCTGCTCCTCGCCCACCGAGAACTGGGGATGAGCCTGGAGGACCTGACCACAATCATCGTCTCTGGCTTCAAGAGCGCGTTTCTGCCCTTCCGCGAGAAGCAGGAGATGCTGCGCGCGGCCAATGCGGAGATTGCGTCAGTGCTGGCGTCGTTCCGCGACGGCGCGCGGGCCGAGTGACCCCCGGTCCCTTCAGGAGATCTTCATCCCTTTCGGAATCACCACCACTCCTTCTGGAGTGACGTGGAAGCGCTGCCGGTCTTCCTCGGTGTCGTAGCCGATGGTGGTCCCGGGCGGGATGTCGACGTTCTTGTCGACGATTGCCCGGCGAATCTTGCAGCGGCGGCCGATCTGCACGTTCTCGAAGAGAATCGACTCGGTCACCGAGGAGTAGGAGTTCACCCGGACCTTCGGCGAGAGCACCGAGCGGTGCACGTGGGCGCCCGAGATGATGCAGCCTTCGGAGACGAGCGAGTCGGTGGCGTAGCCGACCCGGTTGTTCTCGATGTCCGCGAAGACGAACTTCGCCGGAGGGAAGTTGAGGTTGTGGGTGTAGATCGGCCAGCGGTCGTTGTAGAGGTTGAAGGTCGGGTCGACGTGCACCAGGTCGAGATTCGACTGGTAGTACGTGTCGATGCTGCCGACGTCGCGCCAGTAACCGCGTTCCTTCTCGTTGGCCCCGGGAATTTCGTTCTTGGCGAAGTCGTAAACGAACACCGGCGAGGTCTTGTACATCTGGCTGATGATCGACTTGCCGAAGTCGTGGGCCGAGGTGTCATCTGCGGCATCGCGGACGATCTCCCGCACCAGCGGCTCGGTCGAGAAGAGGTAGTTGCCCATCGACGCCAGGCACATCTTCGGGTTGCCCGGCATCGGGGGCGGGTTCTTCGGCTTCTCGAGGAAGTTGAGCATCTCGCCGTTGGGCCCGACGTCGATGATGCCGAACTCCTTGCCCTGCTCGATCGGCACCGGAATCGCGGCAACGGTGCAGGCGGCCCGGTTCTGGATGTGGAAGTCGAGCATCTGCCGGGTGTCCATCCGGTAGATGTGATCGGCGCCGAAGACGAAGATGTGAGACGGGTCCTCGTCGGTGATGATGTTCAGGTTCTGGTAGATCGCGTCGGCCGAGCCCTTGTACCAGTCGAGCCCGGTGCGCATCTGCGCCGGTACCGCCTCGACGTAGTGGCCGAGGAAGGCGCTCATCCGCCACGCCCGCGAGAGGTGGTTGTTGAGCGAATCGGACTTGTACTGGGTGATTACCTTGGTCTTGAACACCCCCGAGTTGACGAAGTTCGAGAGGCAGAAGTCGATGATCCGGAACCGGCCGCCGAAGGGCACCGCCGGCTTGGCTCGCTCGCGGGTGAGCGGCTCGAGCCGGGTGCCGGCACCACCGGCGAGAATCATCGCGAGCACGTTGGGCATCTGTCCCCCGAAAAGATGAACCTGGGGTTTAGGGCCACGGTCGCAACGTCGGCAAGGGGATTGCGCGCAGGTTCACCCTGAGCGTTGAAAAGCGCTCCCTCCCCAGGCAAAAGAGTGCGAATGGCCCACCCTCTCGACGACCTGCATGAACCCACGCGCCGCAGCGTCTTGAAGAAGGGCCTGCTCGGAGGGTTGCTTCTGGGGGCAAGCGGCGCCGGCCTGCTCGCTTTTCGAAGGGGCTCACCCACGGCTCTGCCCGCGGAAGGACTGATCAGCTTCGATCTGTTGGAGTTCTCGGTGGTGGCAGCGATCGCCTCGCGGATGATTCCGGTGCGGGCCGGCTTCCCGTCCAACGACCAGGTCCGGGTCGCCTTCAATGCCGATCGAGTCCTCGCCCGTGCCGACCCGAGTGCGCGCAAGGACGTGAAGCAGCTGCTGCGCCTGGTCGAGAACGGACTGGCCAACTTCCTCTTCGGTGGCCGTCCCCAGGCCTTCACCGCGCTTTCCCCTGAGGCTCAGGACGCGGTCTTGTCCGAGTGGCAGGCCAGCCGTTTGACCGTGCGTCGAACCGGCTTTCAAGCCCTGCGGGCGCTGGTGATGGCCTCGTACTACGCCTCACCGGTGGCCTGGGCCGCAGTGGGCTACCGCGGGCCTCCGCAGGGCTTTCACGACCCGGAGGCTCCGGTGTGGACAGGGGCCGGCGCTCCCCGTCCTCCGGGCAATGGGGTGTTCACCGCTCCGGACGAGAAATCAAAATGACCACCGCCCAGCCAGGGAAAATTTTCACCGGAGACGAACTCGACCGCGATCTCTCGTTGACGTGCGATGTGTGCGTCGTTGGGTCCGGTTCCGGAGGCGCCTGGCTGGCGCATCAACTGGTGGCCCGCGGCCTTGAGGTGGTGCTGCTCGAAGAAGGCGGCTACCACACCCGCCGGGAATTCGATCTCACCGAGGGCACCGCTTACCCCGCGCTTTACCAGGACCTTGGCAACCGCAGCACCGACGACCTCTCGGTGGGGATCCTCCAGGGGCGCAGCGTCGGTGGCGGCACCACCGTGAATTGGTGCTCGTCGTTTCGTACCCCGACGAAGATCCTCGACCATTGGCGCGAGGTGCATGGGGTTCAGGGCCTGACTGAAGAGGTGCTGCGGCCACACTGGGAAGCAGTCGAGCAGCGGCTTCACATCGAGGAGTGGCCGGAAGCGCGCATCAACCGCAACAACCGCATCCTCTGGGAAGGGTTGGGCAAGCTCGGTTATTCGCGAGGGCTGATCAAGCGCAACGTCAACCATTGCGCCGACCTCGGCTACTGCGGCCTCGGCTGCCCGATCGACGCCAAGCAGTCGATGCTCGTGACCCTGATTCCCGACGCGGTGGAACGGGGGCTCACCGTCTATGCCGACACTTCGGCCCGTCGGCTCGAGTACGCGGGGCGGAAGATCGTCGCGGTCCACGCGCTCGCCCACGACCGCACTCGCCCGGGGAGCGCGCCCCGTCAAATCACGGTGCGAGCCAAGGTCACCGCGGTCTGCGGTGGAGCGATCAACTCCCCCGCGCTGCTGCTCCGTTCCGGGCTGGACGGGAATGGACGGGTGGGCAAGCGCACCTTTCTTCACCCGGTGGTGGTGATGCTGGCGCTCTTCGACGAGCCGGTCGAAGCGTTTTCAGGCGCGCCGCAGTCGGTCCACTCCCACCACTTCATCGATCGCGGTCCGGGAAAGATGGGCTTCTTTCTCGAGGTACCGCCGATTCATCCGATGTTGGCGGCGACGGTGGCGACCAGCTTCGGGGCCCGGCATCAAGAGCTGATGGAAAAGCTGCCCTACCTCAATGCCTGCATTGCGCTGGCGGTCGATGGGCTCCTCCCCGGAGACGAAGGCGGGACGGTGGGGCTGCGCAGCGGCAGCGACGAGCGGCTGAAGATCGACTACCCACTCGGCCCGGCCCACTGGGAGGTGTTCCGCACGGCTTGCCGGGAGATGGCCCGCATCCAGTTCGCGGCCGGGGCCCGGAAGGTGCTTTCGTTGCACTCGCCCGCCGTCGAGCTGTCCTCGATCGACGACCTCGACAAGCTCGACCGGGCGACCTGGGAAAAGCTTCGGGTCCGGGTGGTCAGCGCCCACCAGATGGGGGGCTGCGCGATGGGGGAAGACCCTTCGCGCTCGGTGGTCGATTCCCGGCTGCGCTATCACAGCCTGGACAACCTCTTCGTCGTCGACGGCTCGGTGTTTCCCACCGGGCTGGGGGTCAACCCCCAGGAAAGCATCTTCGGTCTTGCCCGCTGGGGCGCAGAGCACGTGGCCGCGGCGGTCTGATCTGGGCAAATGTCGGACCTCGGCGCCCTCCATCACACCTGGGGGGCAGAACGCGGTTGTGCTAGAAATCATGACCTCGATGGCTGATCACGAAACGCGGGTCACCAAGATCTCCAAGATTCAGGAGCGGCTGATCGCAGCAGGCGAGAGCTGCCTGGTCGAGATTCACGGGCCCGAGCTGGGGAAGAAGTACGCGCTCGACGAGGAGGAGTTCACCATCGGCCGCGATGTGAAGAACAACATCGTGGTCGACCTCGACAACGTCTCTCGCCGCCACGCCAAGATCACCACCCGCGACGGCAAGTCGACCGTGGAGGACCTCAAGTCCACCAACGGCACCTACCTCAACGACGAAGAGGTCAAGGTCGAGACCCCGCTCCGCACCGGCGACTACGTCAAGGTGGGCGGTTCGATCTTCAAGTTCCTGTCCGGCGGGAACATCGAGAGCCTCTACCACGAGGAAATTTACCAGCTCACCATCGTCGACGGCCTCACCCAGATCAACAACAAGAGGTTCTTCCTCGAGTTCCTCGAGCGCGAAATGGGGCGCTGCCACCGCTACAACCGCGCGCTGTCGATGATCATGTTCGACCTCGACCACTTCAAGAAGATCAACGACGTCAACGGCCACCTCGCCGGGGACTACGTGCTCCGAGAGCTCGCCCAGAACCTGAAGCACCGAATCCGCAAGGAGGAGTGCTTCGCCCGCTACGGCGGCGAAGAGTTCGCAGTGGTGATGCCCGAGGCCGGCCCGGAGAACGCGCGCCGCTTCGCGGAGAAGATCCGGAAAATCGTCGCTGACCATCCCTTCACCTTCGAGCAGAAGGAGATCGAGGTCACCATCTCGGTGGGCGTGGCGGACATGACCGGGGACATGACCGAGCCGCTGCAGTTCATCAAGGTCGCCGACGCCAATCTCTACAAGGCGAAGAAGGCCGGCCGGAACCGGGTGGTCGGGTAGCTCGGTCGCCCCGCGGCAGCGCTCGACTATTCACCACGGACGCTTTGGCTTTCGTTGCGGTTCTCAGGCCCGAGGCCCCGACGTAGGGTGCGCCCACGATGCGGCGAACCTTCCAGACGGTGGCGACTCGGATACTGCTGATTGCACTTGGCCTGCTACTGGTCGCGGCGGGACTGCTCTACTCCCTAGTTCCGAAGCCTTCCGGAGACCGACTCGAGGCCTCGCCCACCGTCACCGGAATCGAGGCGGGCGGCGCCTATGCCTGGGTGATTCGCACCGCCCACGGCGCTGCCCTGGTGGACTGCGGTCTCGACCCCAAGGCGGAGGCCATTCTCGCTGAGCTGCGACGCCAGGGGTTGACCGCGGCTGACGTCCACACCGTGGTCCTCACCCACGCGCATCGCGACCACTGGGCCGGATGTGCGGTGTTCGGCCGGGCGAAGATCTGGATCGGCGCTGCAGACCTGCCCTACTTGAAGGGCGAGAAGAACTTCACCGCGCCCCTCGTGCGCCTCTTTGTTCGGCTCGGGACGGCTCCGCCGCAGCCGAATTGTTCACCTCTGGAGACGAATGCCGAGGTGAAGGCCGACGGTTTGACGCTGCGGTCCGTCGCCACTCCGGGTCACACCCCCGGAAGCACGATGTATCTCTGGGAGGACCTGCTCTTCACCGGCGATTCGCTGGTGGCGAAAGGGAAGGGCGTGGGCATTCTCCCCGGGTTGACGTCGGAAGATGCGGCGGCGAACCGGGCTTCGCTCGCACCGTTGTTGGCGTTGCCGTTCACCCGCATTGCCGATGGCCACACCGGGCTCACCGTCGATGCCCGACAGAAGCTGGGGCGGTGGTTGAAGTGAGTCATGGCATGGGGGCGCCGGCTCGAAATCGTCTCGCTCTCCGTGGTAGGAGTGCCTGCATGGGCAGACTCCACGCACCGCAATTCATCTTTTGGGTTCCCTGTGTCTTGGTTCTCGGTCTGCTTCTCGGATGCCCCAAAGGCTCGGGGACGGGTGCGTGCGACTCGACATGCTCGGGTTGCTGCGACTCCGCCGGAGCCTGTCAGTCAGGCACCGTCATCTCGGGATGCGGCCGCGGTGCCAGCGCCTGCGTCGCCTGTGGGTCTGGCGAAACCTGTCAGCTCGGTTCGTGTGTCGCCAACTCAAACGATATCGACGGCGGAATGATCGACGGAGGCACTGGCGATGGGGGGATCAGGTGCACTGCGGGCTCCTGCTCTGCTGGAAATTACTGTGATGTCGCGTCTGGGGAGTGCACATCCGGCTGCGAGCAAGATCAGCAGTGTCCCCAGCCAGGAAGCCGGTGCGGTGCCACCCACCAGTGCGAATGCGCCAGCGGGTACCACCCGTGCAACGGGTCATGCGTTTCCAATTCAGCCATCACTGCCTGCGGAAGTCAGTGTTCTTCTTGCTACGTTCCCGCGAATGGCTCGGCCACCTGCGACGGAACCTCATGTGGAATTTCTTGTAACCCGGGCAACCACCGCTGCGCGGGGAGCTGCTCAAGCAATTCAAGCGTGGGTACCTGCGGAACCGCCTGCTCTCCGTGTCCAGTGCCAACGAACGGAGCGGCCACTTGCAGCGGAACGGCGTGCGACATCTCCTGCAATGCTGGCTATCAGAGGGTTGGTCAGGCCTGTCTGCAACCCGACTGGTTCAACCTGGGGCCGGTGAGCTGTTCTGTCGGCACGCCGGTGGGGCTACTCACCGCCCAGAGCATCAAGTCATATTTCGCTGCAGCATCGACCGGTAGTGAGCTTGCGCTGGTCTGGAAAGAGGGTCTCTCCAGCGGGCCATTGTATTTCAGCATTTTCGATACCACCGGAACGCAGGCGTTCACGCCCAAGACCGTCGTTGTCGGATCTGCCGCTGAGAAGGATGCAATCACCGTCGCAGTCTCCGCGACGAAGGTGCTCATTGCTTGGCAATCGACATCCTACACGTTGAGCTATGCCGTATACGACACGAGTGGAGCGGTGGTCAGTGCGCCCGTTTCATTGGGGGCTGGAAATTACCCGTTTGCTGTTGGGAACGGCGCCGGGTTTGGGCTGGCGTGGGTCTCCAGCAGCGGAACCAAGTTCATCCGGATCGACGCCAACGGGGTCAATCTGAATCCGACTCCAGTCACGTTGTCTGGAAATTCTTACGAATCCCGCGACCGGCCGCATTTGGTTTGGACGGGTTCCGAGTACGGGCTGACCTGGCGACAGTCTCAAAACTCATACATGTACAATGAGGGGCGAGCTTATTTCGCGCGGCTAGATGCGCAGGGGGCTACATTAACTTCCCCCCTCGACATCGGCGACCCAGCCGGAGACCCTTCTGGTGCATCGTATTCATATCCGGCGATTTCGTTTGGGGGCGGAAACTTCGCGGTAGCGTATTCGTACCTCACCGACAATGGGGCGGGAGGGAAAGACCATTCCTTTGGACTTCGAGTATGGAGCGGCGCCACAGGCGCCTGGCTTGGGCCAGCACAACGGGTTGCCGCCAATAATCCGGTGACGGGTGGAACAAGTTGGTACTACCCAGCCATTGCCGCCTCGCCGAACGGATTCGTCCTCAGCAGATACTGGCCCGCAAACGCAGGATCACCTGCTGGGCAGGTCGTTGCCCACGCTAAATTCGACGGCACCGCTCACGGCTCTGCGGTGACGTTGCGTCCGGGGAATCAAGCTTACAATTATCAATATCTTGCCTGGCTGTCGGGTCAGCTTTGGATGGTCGCAGTTGTTTGGAACAGTGGCAGCGACCAGGACATCTGGATGGCTCCAATCACCTGCACACCGTGAGCGCCTTGCTCTCGCGAGGTTTTCGATGAGTGGTTCGATGACCCCCGCGCTGCTTCCTTCGAAGGATTGAAGGGAAGGGGCAGAGGGCGATGATGGCGGCTGGCTAACGCAATGCTCTTATTCGTTTTATCGGTTGCCCTCTCAGCGGGCGCGGTGCCCGAACGGGCCTGCGCAGGGAAGGGAACCCGCCTTGTGGTGGACACCGCGACCCACCGATTGTTTCTTTGCGCAGAGAACCGCGAGGAGCTGTCCTTTTCCATTCGCATTGGAGGGAAAGGAACGGGCAAGACCCGTCAAGGGGACGCGAAAACGCCACTGGGGATTTACTCCGTGGACCCGCCCCGGAAATCTGAAAAGTTTGGGACTTTCGTTCCCATCGGGTATCCGACCGTGGAGCAGCGTAAAGCTGGATTCACGGGGTCCGCCGTTGGGATACACGGACCTCACCGGTGGATTGAGTGGGCCGGGCGGCTGAACAACCTTATCGAGACCACAGCCGGATGTATCGGACTGGACAGCGACGAAGCGATGAAGGCGTTGTCGGATTGGATGAAGGCGCGCAAACCGAAGCAGATTCAGATCAAATAGCGTCCCGAAGGCGAGCCTCGCGCCGCAGTCCCACACCGAGCTGCACGCGGTTGCGGCGATGGCGCTGCTCGAGCAGCCGTTCGGCTTCACCTCCGTGGACGTCGACGACGAGGAGCAGGTCGCCGCCTCCTGCGAGCAGATGTCTGGGCAGCTCGAGGTCAGCAGAGATGGGATTCAGGCCGCGACCGCCTGCCTCACGGCACGGCCAAAGCGGTCGCTTACTCCAGGCTGATGCGGGTCCCTGACCCGGCGAGTTGGTTCAACTTCTGTTGGATGCTGGAAAGGCCCTTCCAAAGGTAACCTTTTTCGAATCGATCTCTCTTCAAAGTCTTGAGTCGATCACTATGGATAAACCGCAGGAGACACTCCCCTGGGTACCCCGGTCCGCCTCCGCTCACGGCATCCCAAAAGGCGTCGAGGTTTCTGCCGAAGTACTCGGTGCCTTCTGGCGGGATGGCTCGCACGTACTCCCGCCAGAAGTCGGGCTCGTCTTGCACCTGTGAGCAATCAACGATGATGGTTTCCACGAAGGATGAACTCCAGCTGCTTGGCCAAGCGAAGCCTTCATGGCCGACTTCAGCGGCGTAACGGGTTGGACTGCGAGGCCTAGCAAAGCACGAGCGTGGGCTCTCGCCTCCGCCAAACGAGCGGGAGACACTCTTTCAGGGCGTCGGAGCGCTCGGGGCGCCGTGTGCATCGATGCGGGTCGCGGTGAGCAAGTCGCCGGTGCCCGAGAACGAGGCCCGCACCTGACTGCCTTCCTTGAGGTCCGCCACCGTACCGGGGTGGCCATCCACGGTGACCGAGGTGCTGGGATCGACCTGCAGCCGCAGCTGGGGCTGATTGGGGGTGTTCAACACCACCTCTTTTCCCTGAACCTGGACCACCGTGCCGGTGACCGAGGTGCTCGCGGTTGAGGCCGACCCGGTGGTGGGCTGAGCGCCGGAAAGTGACCCGGGAGGAGGCGTCGGGGCGCCCGCGTTCGCCTGGGTGCGCTCCTGCTGCTGTTGCGCCCGCTGCTGCTCGAGCTGCGCCTGTTGCTGTGCTCCTTGCTGCTCGGTTTGGGCTTGTTGCTGAAGGTTCTGCTGTTCCTGTTGCGCTTGCTGGCGCTGCTGGTCGAGCTGGGCCTGTTGGGCCCGCTGCTGGGCCTGCTGAGCTTCGCCCTCCGCCTGCTGAGCCTGCTGTTGCGCTTGCGCCTGGGCACCTTGCGCCTGCTGGGTTTCCTTCTGCGCTTTGGCCTGCGCTTGGGTGAGGTCCTTCTGCGCTTTGGCCACCTGCTCCTGGGCACGACTGGCCTCGGTCTGCTGGGTGCGGGCATCCTTCTGCGCCTGGCCTGCCTTGTTGTAGGCCTGCTCCGATTGTCTCTGCGCCTGCTCGATCTTCGCCTGCGCCGCCTTGGCGGGGTCTTGCTGCTGCTGACAACCTGGGCCAGTCATCAGCGCCAGTGCGGCAGCGCCTGCGGCCCAGCTGAGATTTCGTCGCATGAGGGGTCCTCCCGAATGGGAAACGTGTGCCCATCAAAGATGGGGGGAGTCGCCTGAACGCCAAGCGGCGCACCCCGGCTCGGGCCTTGGACGAGTGAGGGGGCAAGGCACGGTCGTGCACCCGCGTACGGGTTGACGGGGCTGACAAGACAGACATCAACGTAAGACAAGGGGGCAAGCTGGACCTTCTTGCTGACTCGATTCGAGATCGAGTTCGGTCCGAGCGATTGTTGGAAAATTTCCTGCGCTGTGGTTTAGGGCCCACATGATCACAAACCTCGTTCAAACCGCGGAGCTGCTGATCACCGAAGAGAACGGAGTTGTTTTCATTCGCCGGCGGACCCAGATCATCTGGCTGTTCGCCCTCGGGTGCGCGGTCCTTTCCGGCCTCGTCTGGGCATGGACCGCAGGGCGACCGACTGACACTGCCCACATCATGTTGGACAAGATGTTCGGGGCACTGATGGCGGCTTGTGCAGGTCTCGGCGTTGTGGCCGCAGGGGTGACGATGGTTCGACAGCCCATTCGCGTGGACAGCAAGCGACGCCTTCTGTCTGGCGCCGGCCTGCCGATTTCTTTCGAACAGATTCAGGGGTTTCGTGCCTCGGAGGTCCGAATTGGCGCGTCACCCTGGGCAGTCTTGAGCGTCCTCGTTGCCGACAAAGAAATTCGACTTGGATCTGCAGTGTCCGTGAAGTGGTTGCCAGCACTGGACAAGGTGGCGAGCACTCTGTCGGGAATTCTTGGAGACCGGTCGCAGGCCTTCCCTGAGCCGATGGACACCCGCATTCCTACTGAAAAATTGGTCGGCCTCATCATGATGGTGTTCGGATTGTTATGGGCGCCTTTGGGTTTCTGGCTTGCACGCGATGTGGTTTTTCGGCCCCTGGGTGTTCACCCGGGTCTCCTCATCTGGCCCCTGGGACTTTGGGTTGGAATCGGTGGACTGTTGACGTGGTTGGGAATCTGGGTGCCTGGGAGATTCCGAGCGAAGACACGGCAACCTCGTGACCTCGTG
>JAYUUC010000411.1:0-4392 GCA_043755105.1 Myxococcales bacterium | reverse complement strand
GCACCACAAGCAGCGACGCCGACCGCCAGAAGCAGTGAAAAGAAGAGCGAAAGCGGGAGGGGCTCGGTAGACATGGGCGCGGGTTCCTCGAGAGTCGGGCAAGAGTCTGAACCAAGCGGCGAAGAGGCGCCATCGCCTTTGCCGCATCGGCCTCTCGCGACTTGACCCACCTGGCCTGAAGCACATACATCGCAATGGAGGTTCTCCCCCGATGGCCACGCCCGACCGCTTTCCGCTGCCCCAGCTCGCCGAGGCGACCCGGAAGCCCGATTGGCTGAAGGTCCGGCTGCCTCGCGGCGAAGGCTACGAGAAGGTCAAGGCGATCGTCCGCAAGACCCGTCTTTCCACCGTCTGTGAAGAGGCCCGCTGCCCCAATATCGCCGAGTGCTGGGGCGGCGGCACCGCCACAGTGATGTTGATGGGCGAGGTCTGCACCCGCGCCTGCCGCTTCTGCCACGTCAAGGTGGGCGCTCCGCCTCCGCTCGATCCCCACGAGCCCGAGAACCTGGCGCTGGCAGTGAAGGAACTCGACCTCGAGTACATCGTGGTCACCTCGGTGAACCGCGACGAGCTCGCCGATGGCGGCGCCGGACACTTCGCCGCGGCGATCACCGCGCTGCGACGAGAGTGCCCTCGCACCGTGGTCGAGGTGCTGATTCCCGACTTCAAGGGCGCCGAGAAGGACCTCGACACGGTCGCTGTGGCCCGGCCTCACGTGGTCGCGCACAACATCGAGACCGTCGAGCGGCTCACCCCCACCGTCCGCGATCGTCGCGCCACCTACCGGCAGAGCCTCGCTGTCCTCGCTCACCTCAAGGGCCGTCCCGAAAAGCTCTACACCAAGTCCTCGGTGATGGTGGGCCTGGGCGAGACCGACGACGAGCTGGTCCAGACCTTCCGCGACCTTCGCGACGTGGGGGTCGACGTGCTCACCCTTGGCCAGTATCTGCAGCCGTCGCAGTACCACCTGCGGGTGGAGCGCTTCGTTCGCCCGGAACAGTTCGCGGACTACAAGGCGCTGGCCGAGCAGATGGGTTTCCTCTATGTGGCCGCAGGGCCGCTGGTCCGCTCCAGTTATCGGGCGGCCGAGTTCTTCATGAAGGGTTTGATGGAGAAGGAGCGGTCCCTGTAACCCTTGGGAGCCGAACCACGCGATGCCGACCTTGAACCTGCTCCAGGCAGTCAATGACGCGCTCCGCGTCGAGATGAAGCGCGATCCCAACACCGTCATCCTCGGGGAAGACGTGGGCAAGTTCGGCGGCGTCTTCCGCGCCACCGCCGGACTCTACGAGGAATTCGGGCCCGACCGGGTGATCGACACCCCGCTCGCCGAAGGGGGAATCATCGGCGCGGCGATTGGCATGTCCCTCTACGGGTTGAAGCCGGTGCCCGAGATCCAGTTCTCGGACTTCATCTTTCCGGCCTTCGACCAGATCGTGAACGAGGTGGCGAAGCTTCGCTACCGCTCGGGCGGCCAGTACGCCTCTCCGATCGTGATCCGCACCCCGTTCGGCGGCGGCATCAAGGGAGGCCACTACCACTCGCAGAGCCCTGAAGCGCTCTTCATTCACACCCCCGGGCTGAAGGTGGTGGCGCCCTCCAACCCCTACGATGCCAAGGGGCTGCTGCTGGCGTCGCTGCGTCAGTCCGACCCGGTGATGTTCTTCGAGCCGAAGCGAATTTACCGCGCGTCGAAGGGCGAGGTCCCGGAAGGGGACTACGAGGTCGAGCTGGGCAAGGCGAAGGTGATGAAGGAAGGAACGACGCTCACGGTGATCGCCTGGGGCGCGATGGTCCACGAGGCACTCGCCGCTGTCGAACTCGCCCAGAGCGAGGGCCTGGACTGCGAGCTGATCGATCTGCGCACATTGTGGCCGCTCGACATCGAATGCCTGGTCGAGAGCGCACGAAAGACCGGACGGGTGGTGGTGGTGCACGAAGCCCCGCGAACCTGCGGCTTCGGCGCCGAGATCGTGTCGCTGATCCAGGAGCGCTGCTTCGTTCATCTCGAGGCCCCGGTGAAGCGGATCACCGGGTGGGACACCCCGTTTCCCTATACGCTCGAGAACGAGTACCTGCCTCGGGCACCGCGAATCCTTCAAGGTCTTCGCGAGACCGCCCAGTTCGTCGCTTAGGGAGATCAATCCAGATGGCTACCTACGAATTCAAGCTGCCCGACATCGGTGAAGGCGTGGTCGAGGGTGAGATCGTCAAGTGGCTGGTCAAGGCCGGCGAGGTGATCGCCGAGGACCAACCGCTGGTCGAGGTGATGACCGACAAGGCCACCGTCACCATTCCGAGCCCGAAGAAGGGGAAGGTCCTCCAGACCCATGGCAAGGAAGGAGACATCGCCAAGGTCCACGGCACCCTGGTCACGCTCGAGCTCGACGCCTCGGCGCCGGCAGCCAAGTCGACCGCGGTTCCAGTCGCCACGCCCGCGGACGCTCCCGTGACGGCCGTCGCCGCGCAGCAGCCGAAGCGGGCGGGGACCGACGGTGAAGCCAGCAAGGTGCTCGCCACGCCGGTCACCCGGCGGATGGCCCGCGAGCACGGCCTCGACCTCGCTGTCATCGCAGGCACCGGCCCTCAGGGACGGGTCACCAAGGTGGACGTGGTGGCGGCGATCTCCGGCGTTTCCGGCGCAGTCGCCACCGGGAACGAGTCGGCGGCCCCGGGAATGATGACCCGGAAGTTCACTCCGCTGGCTTCCGCAGCCGAAGACCGCCGGATTCCGCTCAAGGGCATTCGCCGGAAGATTGCCGAGAAGATGGTGCGGTCGAAGTTCACCGCACCGCACTACACCTTCGTCGAAGAGATGGACGCCACCCCGCTGGTCGAGCTGCGGCAGCGGTTGAACGCCGGGCTCGCCGGGGCAGGGGAATCGTTCAAGATCTCGTTCCTGCCCTTCATCTGCAAGGCGCTGGTGATGGCGCTGAAGAAGTATCCGACCCTGAACTCGAACTTCGATGAAGCCGCGCAGGAGTTGATCGTCCGCGGGGAGTTCAACTTCGGCATCGCTGCCTCCACGGAAGAGGGGCTCACCGTTCCGGTGTTGAAGCACGTCGACCAGCTGTCGTTGCGAGAGCTGGCGGGTGAGATTTCCCGGCTGGGCAGCGCGGCGCGCGAGCGGAAGTTGAAGATGGAGGAGCTCAGCGGGGGAACCTTCACCATCACCTCGCTCGGTCAGACCGGAGGCCTCTTCGCGACCCCGATCATCAACCATCCGGAAGTGGCGATCCTCGGGGTCCACAAGCTGCGGAAGCGGCCGGTGGTCAACGACGACGATGAGGTCGTGATCCGCCAGATGATGTACCTCTCGCTGTCGTTCGATCACCGTTCGATCGACGGCGCCCTCGGCGCCGACTTCACCTACGAGTTGATTCGCTACCTCGAGCATCCCGAGATGCTCTTTCTCGAGCTGGCCTGAACATGAGCCGAACCCAGAAGGCGACGTCGCTGGAAGCCGCCGTTCCCGCCGGAGCGATACTCTCGCCCGAGCAACTGCTCGAGACGTATCGGGCGATGATGCGCATCCGCACGCTCGATGAGCGGATGATGACCTTGCAACGGCAGGGCCGGATCGGCTTCTACGGCGCCTGCACCGGGCAGGAGGCGGCGTGCATCGGCAGCGCTTACGCCCTTCGACCGACCGACTGGATCTTTCCCGCTCTGCGCGAAGGCGCCGCGATGCTGCTCCGCGGATTTCCGCTGGTGCCTTACCTGAGCCAGGTATTCGGCAACTCGGGCGACCTCACCAAGGGTCGGCAGATGCCGTCGCACCAGGCGGCGAAATCGGTGAACCAGGTGAGCTGGTCTTCGGTGATTGGCACCCAGCTTCCGCAGGCGGTCGGGGCGGCCTGGGCGGCGAAGTTGAAGAAGCACGACACCGTGGTGATGGCCTACATGGGAGACGGCGCTACCTCGTCTGCTGATTTCCACGTGGCGATGAACTTCGCCGGGGTGTTCAAGGTTCCGGTGGTGTTCGTCTGTCAGAACAACCACTGGTCGATCTCCATCCCCACCGAGCGGCAGACGGCGAGCGAGTCGATCGCGATCAAGGCGAAGGCCTACGGCTTTCCCGGATTCAAGATCGACGGCAATGACCTCGAGGCGATGTATGCCGCCACCTTCGAGGCGGTCGAGCGCGCCCGCTCCGGCGGTGGCCCGACGCTGATCGAAGCCGACACCTACCGCATGGGAGCCCACTCCTCGTCGGACGACCCCACCCGCTATCGGGACTCGAAAGAGGTCGATCTGTGGAAGACCCGCGACCCGATCGACCGGCTGCGTGCGCGCTTGATTGCAGCCCGCTGCTGGGATGAGGCGAAGGAAGAGCGGCTCAAGGCGTCGTTGCTGGCCGAGGTCAATGCCGCCATCGAAGAGGCCGAGAAG
>JAYUUC010000410.1:0-12654 GCA_043755105.1 Myxococcales bacterium | reverse complement strand
CGTTACTCGATGGGCTTCGTGCGGCAGGGCGGAGCGACGTGATCGAGAGCGAGTTTGGCGATTCGCTGGTGGTGTTGCTGCAGCCCAAAACCAAGCCTGTTGACAATCATTGAGGGTCGACTAGGAGCAATCCAGCTTCAGATAAGTGATTTGTGTTTGGCCCGCGCCAGCGTTGGGCGCCCCTCGACTCTGCGCTTCCAGCGCTACGCTCGGGGTGAACGGGGACGGGCCCGGCGCACGTAGACGAGCGACATGGAGCCGAGCACGATGTCTGCCGAGTTTGAGCCGTTTGACGCCGATGTCGCCGCCAACAGCGGCTACCTCTACACGACCAACGCGGGGTTGAGCAGCAGGCTGTCCAATGCTCGGCTCACCGAAGCGGCCCTCTCGATGGCCGACTTCGCGGGAAAGCGGTTGATCGACATCGGCTGCGGTGACGGCACCTACACCCTCGAGCTTCTCGAACGGGGAAGACTGGCGAGTGCGGTCGGCATCGACCCTGCTCGGGCCGCGATCGCCAGTGCGACAGAGCGGGCCGGGAATCGGCCTGCGACCTTTCACGTTCACCGTGCCGACGCCCTTCCCTTTGAGTCGAACAGCTTCGACATCGCGCAGCTTCGGGGCGTCCTTCATCACATGGATCACCCGGTCGACGCCTTGAGGGAAGCGCTTCGCGTGGCGCGCCAGCTGATCGTGATCGAGCCCAACGGCTATAACCCGGTGCTCAAGGTCCTGGAGAAGGCCTCGCCCTACCACCGCGCGCACCGGGAGCGGTCCTACGCCCCTGCGCTCCTCGACCGGTGGGTGTCCCAGCTGGGCGGTCGGATCACCCGACGCACCTTTGCCGGATTGGTTCCGTTCTTTTGCCCAGACTGGGCCGCGCGAGGCCTCAAGTCTCTGGAACCCGGCGTGGAACAGGTGCCGGGAATGCGCGCCCTGTCCTGCGCCGTCTACGTCTTCTCTGCGACCCGTGCCCCGGAATGATCGCCGCGCCCGACGCGGGTAGGAGCGTGACGGAGATGCTCATTCCCTCTGACCTGGCAGGCCCGTTGCCTTTGCCTGCAGCCTTGCCGGTGGACCGCACGGGACAGGCTCTGTTCTTCGTGTTGTCGGCGGGGGTGCTGGGCTACGCCCTTCAGCTGAGCAATGGCCATCAGGATCCCGCCGCGATGGTCACCTTGATGGTGGCTCTGGGTCTGGCGCTGGTGGGAACGGTGACACCCCGGCTGGTCTTCCTCGAGCGCTTCGGTCAGATGCCGATCCTGATCGCTCTGGGGTTGGGCCTGATGGTGTCGTTCGGGCTGCTGATCGACGCGCCTCCGGGAATCTACCTCCGGCCACTTCACGTTGCCCAAGCGCGCCAGTTTCACTTCGGGCTTGCCGCCGCGGCCGTGCTCGCAGGGGCCGGGCTGATGGAACGGTCACCGCTGGCGCGGTGGCGAATGCCTGCGCTGCTTCTCCTTCATTTTCTGCTTGGCTGCTGGCTGATTCACGCGTCGCCAAGCCCGATCATCGACGTGGACACGATGCAGCGAGAGGGGGTGAAGGCGCTGTTGCAGGGACTCAATCCCTACGCGCTCACTTTCCCGAATCCTTACGGAAGCACGGCGCTGTTCGGCGACAAGATCGCCACCGCGACCCGAATTCTGGTGGGCTTCCCCTACCCACCGTTGTCGCTCTACCTGGCCGTTCCGGGGCAGTGGCTCTTCGGCGACTACCGCTTCGGGCAGCTGGCGGCGATGACTGCCTCGGGCGCATTGATGGCTTATTCGCGGCCGGGCCGCATCAGCGCGTCAATTGCCACGATGTTCCTGTTCACACCCCGTGGCTTCTTCGTCCTCGAGCAAGGCTGGACGGACCCCTTTCTGGTGCTTCTGGTGGCAGCGACGGTGTTCGCTGCTCTGCGTCGCCCGGGGTGGGTTCCGTATCTCTTCGGGCTCTTGGTCGTGGTCAAGCAGTACATGGTCCTCTCGGCGCTGTTTTCCTGGCTACTGGTGAATCCCTTCCGCTGGAGGG
Source organism: Myxococcales bacterium (assembly GCA_043755105.1). Taxonomy (GTDB): domain Bacteria; phylum Myxococcota; class Myxococcia; order Myxococcales; family Myxococcaceae; genus JAYUUC01. The sequence continues at coordinate 10,638 of JAYUUC010000410.1, read as the reverse complement.
AGTTCGTCCGGGCGACCGTGAAGGCGGTGGCGGTAGCTCTCGCGGTGACCGTACCGCTCGCGCTGTGGGATCTGCAGGCCTTCACCCGGACGCTCTTCTTCAGCCACCTCGGTCTGCCCTTCCGCACCGACGCGCTTACCTACCAGGCCTGGATCGGCGTCACTCAAGAGGGTCGGATGTCCTCAACGACCCTCGGATTGCTGGCGCTTGCGGTCGGGCTGGGAGCGTGGCGCTGTCCTCGCACTCCGTCCGGCTTCGCCTCGGCGCTGGTGCTGCTCTACGGAACCTTTTTCTTCTTCGGTGTGCACGCCTTCTGCAACCACTACTACTTCGTCATCGGGTTGCTCTGCGTCGCCGCTGCCGCGACCCGGCTGGGCGGCGAGGCTTCCCCGTCAGTTCGAGCCGAAGCCTTCGCGGCCTGACGATTCGGCTTCCACCGAACCCAGTTCCTTCGCCCCAGACGTGTCGTCGAAGTTGAGCACCTTCGCGACCACGTAGAGCGGGCGACGCTTCACCTCTTCGAAAATCTTGCCGACGTATTCGGCGATGAAGGCGAGCGCCAACAGTTGAATCGAGCCGAGAAAGAGACTGACCACGATGATGGTGCTGACGCCGGGCGGGATGTTCGGCTGCAGGATCCGGCCGATGATCTGAAGAATGATCGCGATCACCGAGAGCAGGGACACTCCCACCGCGCCCATCGAGATCAGTTCGAGGGGAACGAAGCTGAAGGAGAAGATGCCCTTCTTTGCCCACCGCAGGTTCGAGAGCAGGTTGTTGGTGGACCGCCCGAACATCCGTTCCGGGCGCAGGTAAGGGACTCCGGTCTGCTTGAAGCCCACCCAGGCGCGAAGCCCGCGAAGGAATCGGTCGCGCTCCGGAAGCTGCTGAAGCGCGTTCATCACCTTGCGGTCGATGAGCGAGAAGTCTCCCGCGTCGACGGGCACGCGGATGTTGGCGAGGCACTGAAACAGGCGATAGAAGCCCTTGTAGGCCAGCTCCCACAGTCGGGACATCTCTCGGCGGACGCGAATGCCGTAGACGACGTCGAAGCCTTCACGCCATTTCGCGTAAAATTCTTCGATCAGCTCGGGAGGGTCCTGCAGGTCGCCGTCGAGGAAGACGCAGGCGTCGCCGGTGGCGCGGCTGAGGCCGCTGGAGAAAGCGTTCTGCGAACCGAAGTTCCTGCTATGGGTGATCGCCTTGATCTTCGGGTTGCCGGCTGTCAGCTGCTCGAGCACTTCCTGCGACTGATCCGGGCTGCCGTCGTTGACGAAGATGATTTCATAGTCGACGCCCAGCTTGGTGAAGACGGCCTCGAGGCGCTGCGCCATGAAGGGAATCGCCTGCGCATCTTTGTAGCAGGCGATGATCGCCGAGATCTTCTTCTGACTCATTGCCGGGGCTTCTGGCCGACGATGCCGAAGTTGCCGGCATTCACCTTCAGCCGGATGTCGCCGACAAAGGTCTTGTCGATGACCGAGGACAGTGGGCCTTTGACCACTCCCGGAATCGGAGCCAGGTGCATCCAGTACCGGATCGAATAGTCATTGGACACCGGGAAGGCGTCGACTGAGGAGAAACCCGCTCGCTGGAACAGCTTCCCGAGGTTGTCGGGGTTGAACAGGTAGGTGTGCTCGATGTCGAAGATCGGGCTCTTTTCGCCGAGCAACCGGGCGCTGGCCGCGCTGGTGTCGTGGGTCACGCAGACCGCCACGCCGCCGGGCTCGAGCACGTCGAAGGCATTCTTGAGAAAGCCGAGCGGGTCCGGAATGTGGTCGAGCATCTGGAAGAAGCACACCATGCTCACCGAGCTCGCCGGCAAGAGATTGGGCGTGAAGATGCCGCGGATGAACTGGCCTCCCGGGCCGGGAGCGACGAACTTCTTCTCGGCGTCGACGCTGGGCTCGATCTCGATCTGCCGGGCAAAGCCGTTCTTCGCCCCCCATTCGAGCATGAAGCCGCGACCGCCGCCGAGTTCGAGGAAGGTGCCGCGCTTCGACAGCAGCGGCAACCCCCGGTCGAGCACGGGGGCATAGGAGGCGTAGATCTGTTCTTCTTGTTGATCGTAGGTGACGGCGCTCTTGGTGTAGAGCGACTCCAGCGTGGACGGATCGCACGCAGGGTCAGAGAAGAGCAGTCGGCACCGGGTGCATTCCGAGAACCGGAAGTGTCTTCCGTCGGGCATGCGCCGCGCGGAAAAGATGGCGGCGCTGAGGTCATCTTCAGTGAAATTGGCGGCGTACTTCTGGGTCTTCGGTGCGTCGCTGCCACAGAGCGCGCATTGCCGCGGTTCAAGGGTGATCACTTCTGCGTCATCCTTTTGGCTAGGTCGAACAGGTGCTGCGGCGTGAGTCCCGACTGCTGAAGATGGAAGGCGGCGCTGCCGTAGCGCTGCTGACGGGAATAGCGGGCGCAGAGGACTTCGAAGGCGCCGCTGTTGGGGAGCGCGAGCCGCAGGGATTCGGCGATGCTGCCAGGCAGGTAGTGTTCTTCGATCACCAGCACCTTGCCGGTTCGACGCACGCTCTCGACCAGGTTCAGATCCGCCTCGAGATCGAACGGATACTGAGCGATGCCGAAGACGTCGACGCCGAGGTCGCCCAGGCCGAGGGTCGCGAGCGCCGCCAGCACGAGCTGGGTCGCGTGACCGACGCCGATCACCGTCAGCCGCGAGCCCTGGGCATAGTGGCGGGAGAGGGTGGTCGGATTTTCGCTCAGGGGAGCGAGCTTCGCGGTGTAGGCAGAGATCGCCAGCCGCAGGTAGGTAGGGCCTTCCTGCTGGTGAATCTGCGCCACCGCTGCGCCGACGTGGTCATTGGTGCAGGGGAAGTAGAGGCGAAGGTTGGGCAGGGCCTTGAGGACAGCGATGTCTTCGAGGGTGTGGTGGGTCGAGCCCATCACCCCGTAGGTATAGCCGCCTCCATTTCCCACCAGGCGCACCGGCAGGTGATGCAGACAGACGTCGTTCCGGATCTGCTCGAGGCAGCGGTAGGTGACGAAGGGGGCAATGGAATAGACCCAGGGCTTCATGCCCGTCAGCGCGATGCCCGCCGCCACGCCCACCATGTTCTGTTCTGCGACGCCGGCGTTGAGGAAGCGCTTGCCGCACAGCTCGACCAGTGGCTCGAGAGCGTTGTAGCCAAGGTCGCCGGTGAGGAAGACAGACCGCTCGTCGCTGCGGAGCACCTGCTCGACGCCCTTGACGAAGTCGACTCTCATCGAAGCCCCTGCTGCAACTCGAGGGCATCGAGCTCGCGAAGGGCCTGCTCGAGCTGGGCACTGTTCATCGGCAGGTAGTGCCACTCGAGGCGGTTTTCCATGAAGCTCGCGCCCTTGCCCTTCACCGTGCGCGCGATCACGCAGGTCGGTCGATCGCTGGGTTGCGCCAACGCGGCGTGCAAGGCATCGAAGTCGTGTCCATTCACCTCGACGGTCGCGAAGCCAAAGGCCTGCCACTTGGCGGCGAAGGGCTCGTTCTGCATCACGTCTTCGGTGCGGCCGAAGCCCTGCAGTCCGTTGGCGTCGACGACGACCGAGAGATTGCCGAGCTGATGGTGCGCAGCGAACATCGCCGCTTCCCAGATGGTGCCTTCGTTGCATTCTCCGTCGGAGAGAAGGCAGGCCACCCTCGCGCCCGACTGCTTCAGGTGCTTCTCGGAATAGGCGATGCCCGCAGCGATCGGCAGTCCATGGCCGAGCGAACCGGTGGCGGCACGAATGGCCGGGTGGGCTCCCGCAGCGGGGTGAGCCGGGAGCAGGGTGCCGTCCTCGTAGTAGGTCGCGAGGTCCTCATCGGAGAGCAGGCCGACCTGGTGAAGCGTGGCGTAGAGCGCCGAGGCCCCGTGTCCCTTGCTGAGGATGAAGGTGTCGACCGGCCGCAACCACTGCCGATAGAAGTAGGTGAGAATGTCGATGCAGGAGAGGCCGGTGCCGAGGTGGCCTGCCTTGGCCTTGAAATGCATTCGCAGGAACTTGCGGCGAATTTGCAAAGCGTCGGCCGAGAGGCTCTGGGTGAGGCTCGAAGTCATTTCCGGCTCTCGTTGAGGATGGTGTGCTCGAGCGCACGCTCGAACTCCCCGGGCTTCTCTTTCATCCAGCGCATCGTGCTTTGGAGGCCATCGCTGAGCGAGATCTCGGCCGTCCACCCCAGCAGCTGCTTGGCCTTGGCGGGATTCGAGAACCAGTCGGGGTGATCCCAGTGGCGATCGGGCATCGAGCCCCAGTTGGGTTCCTCGGCCACCTCGAAAAGCTGTCGGGTAAGCGCCACCAGGTCTGCGAGCGAGGTCGCGGTGCCGGTGCCCAGGTTGAAGACTTCGCCCTTCGGCAGCCGATCGGCGCGTTCGAGCAGGCACTCGGTGGCACGGCAGAGATCGTCGATGTAGAGGAAGTCGCGTGAGATGCGCGGGTTCACCAGCGCGGGAAGTCCGCCTTCCGCGGCCTTGAACAACAGCTTGGGAATCAGGCGCGACGCGTCTTCATAGGGTCCGTAGATCGAATAGAGCCGGAACACCCACGCCGGAAGGTTGTGCTTGGTGGCATAGAAGCGGACCAGCGCGGTACTTGCGACCTTGGAGACCGCGTAGTGGCTGTCCGGAAGGGTCGCCGCATCTTCGGAAGGCCCCGAGCAGTTGACGCCGTACTCCGACGAGCTGCCGGTCTGAACGAAGGCCTTCAGGGTGGGGACCCGGGTGAGACAGTCGAGAATCGTCCGCAGCGCCTCGAAGTTGACCCGGTAGATGCGATCGACATCCGCCTGGCTGGAGTAGGCCCCGTAGGCGGCGCAATTGATGAAGACGGTGACTTCCAGGCTGGAGAGAAGCTTCTGCACTTCCGCGGGCGAGCAGAGGTCGATCCGGACGCGGCTGAGCGCGGGGTGGGTGGGCAACCGCCAGTGGGCCTCGGAGGGGCCCTCGAGTGCCAGCACCTGCGCTCCCTTGCCGAGAAAGAATCGACAGAGGTTGGCCCCGACAAAACCGCTCGCGCCACTGATGACGATGAGGGGAGCGGCGGTCACCGGGGAAGCTCTCTGGTCGCGAGGGAGGTCATCCGAACGCGCACCCTGTAGCACACGCCCGTCGCTCGACAAAGCGGCGAGGGTCGCTCTGACCAGACGTCTCCGGCGCCCGCGGTGGACCGCCAAGGTGGCCCTCTTGCGCACACTGTGCGGTTTCGCCTACCGGACGCCCCAGGGGGAAAGAATGGAAAGTGGCTCGACTCCGGTACAGTCAGGGCTCCTTGGGCTCTCTCCGGCCCGGCAGGAGCTTCCTCGTCCATGCGGATTCAAGCGCTGAGCTGTGTCGTGTTGTTGAGTCTTCTGGGTGCAGGTTGCCAGTGCGGTTCGAATGGCGTGCAGCTGGACGATGGCGGTTCTCCCGGCGATGGGGACAGTGGGGTCAACGACGACGGCGGTGTCGGCGATGGCGGGCTCGACTCCGATGGCGGACCCGTCGACCCTGATGGAGGCGAGACGCCCGGGTGTACTCGGCTGACCTGCGCCCAGCTGGGATTCAGCTGCGGCCCGGCAGGAGATGGGTGCGGCGGGTTGCTCCAGTGCGGTACCTGCAGCGCTCCGCAGACCTGCGGCGGCGGGGGAACCTCGAGCGTGTGCGGCGGTACCCAGGCGTGCGTTCCGCTCGACTGTACCTCGGCCGATGCCGGGTGCGGGCCGGTGGCGAACGGCTGCGGCGGATTGCTTCAGTGTGGATCCTGTCAGGCCCCCAAGAGCTGCGGCGGCGGCGGAAGTCCGAACCACTGTGGCGGCAACAGCGTCATCGCCCCGGACGGAGGAACTGCCTGTATTCCCCGGGACTGCGCCAGCCAGGGAGTCGGGTGCGGCCCCGCGGGTAATGGGTGTGGCGGCACGCTCAATTGTGGCGGGTGCACGGCGCCCCAGACCTGCGGCGGCGGCGGCCAGCCCAGCCAGTGTGGCGGAACGGCGTCCTGCGTTCCCAAGAATTGCACTCAGCTCGGCTTCAACTGCGGCCCGGCAGGCGATGGGTGCGGTGGATTGCTGAGTTGCGGCACATGCAACAACGGCAACATCTGCGGCGGCGCGGGCAGCCCGGGAGTGTGTGGCGGCGCGGATGCGGGCAGCGCGACCTGCACCAACCTGTGTCTGCGGCAGACGGTGTGTGATGGCGGCGGCTCGACCACTCTCACCGGAACCGTGGTCACCGGCACCGACCCCGACGCGGGCTTCGGGCAGCCCGACCCGGTCTACAACGCCCTGGTCTACATCCCCAACGGCGCGGTGGCGGCATTCCCGTCCGGGGTGGCCTGCGACAAGTGCGGGGCCACGGCTTCCGGCTCGCCTCTGGTGTCGACCACCACCGGCCCTGACGGCAAGTTCACGCTTTACAACGTGCCGACGGGCGCCAATGTCCCGCTGGTGATGCAGCTCGGACGGTGGCGCCGGCAGGTGACGATCTCCAATGTCCCCTCGTGTCAGAGCACCCCGCTCCCCACCACGGTCACCCGGCTGCCTCGGAATCAGAGTGAAGGAAACATTCCGAAGATGGCGATCGCCACCGGCAACGTGGACCTGATCGAATGCGTGCTCCGGAAGATGGGGGTCGAGAATTCGGAATTCACCCCTCCCACGGGTACGGGAAGGGTTCATCTGTACCAGGACAACGGCGCCGCGGCCCCTTCGGGGACGACTGCCCAGTCTCAGCTTTACGGCAGCGCGAGCACACTCGCGAACTACGACATGGTGCTCTTCCCTTGCCGGGGGAGCGAGGTGCTCAAGGCGGTCGCAGATCAACAGCGGGTGATCGACTACGCGGACATCGGAGGACGGGTCTTCGCCACCCACTACAGCTACGTGTGGTTGTTCAACATCAGTCCGTGGATGGGCACGGCGCAGTGGAACGTGGGGCAGAACAACCCTCCGGACCCCGTCACCGGATATCTCAACACCAGCGCCACCTTCCCCAAAGGCCAGGACTTCTCGCAGTGGGTCAGCAACGTCGGTGCCGCGTCTCCCGACGCGGGCATGGTTCAGATTCACGTCGGTCGTCACGACGTCGACGGGGTGAATGCTCCGACCCAGGACTGGATTCACACCCAGGCGCCCAATGCGGTTTCGACCCAGCACCTCACCTTCAACACTCCGGTTGGCGCAACGGCTCCGAACCAGTGCGGCAGGGTGCTGTTCAGCGACTTCCACGTCACCAATGGAACCGGGAGCGGTCAGACCTTTCCGGCCGAGTGCACCAATACGCCGCTCTCGCCGCAGGAGAAGATCCTCGAGTTCATGATCCTCGACCTCTCGTCATGCATCATCCCGGACGAGCCACCGATTCCGAGCTGCTCGCCCAAGACCTGCTCGCAGCTGGGCTTCAATTGTGGACCGCAGGGCGACGGATGCGGAGGTTTGCTCGCGTGTGGAACCTGCACGGCGCCGAAGAGCTGCGGGGGTGGCGGTGTGTCCGGAGTCTGCGGGGCGCCGCCTTGCGCCGCGAAGAGCTGCACCGACCTCGGGTACAACTGTGGCCCCGCGGGCGACGGATGCGGCAACGCGCTCAACTGCGGCACCTGTGCTTCGCCGAAGTACTGCGGCGCCAACTCGCCCGGGGTGTGCGGCACGGGCGGAACCTGCAGCCCGCGCACCTGTCAGGCGCAGGGCTTGAGCTGCGGCCCTGCCGGTGATGGTTGCGGCACGCTGCTCAACTGCGGCAGTTGCACCGCGCCCCAGACGTGCGGCGGAGGCGGAACGCTCGGGGTGTGTGGTGCTCCGAGTTGCACGCCGAAGAGCTGCGTCGACCTCGGCTTCAACTGCGGCCCGGCCGGCGATGGGTGCGGCGGTCAGCTCGACTGCGGCACCTGCGCCGCTCCCCAAACGTGTGGCGGCTCGGGCGAGGCTGGAAAGTGCAGCAAGATCATTTTCTGACGCCCGATTGAATCGCAGGGCGTTCGTGGACTCGGGAGGGGGACAGCCCTCTCCCGTGTTGCATTGCTTGCCGCACTGCGTTATGTGGGGTGCCCCAACCTCGAGGTGCCCCATGGCAGCAAAGAAGAGCGGCAAGGCAACGGAACGCGTGCAGGACTTCGTGAAGGCCCAGCTGGAAGAGGCCCGTACCCGGCTGATGTCTTTCGAGGAAGACGCGGAGGCGGCGCTCAAGGGCGTGCTCGCCCGCGGGCAGGCGCAGCGGAAAGAGCTGGAAGGGCTGATCGAGAAGATGAACAGCGGGGACTTGAAGCTCCTGGGGACGCCGGACCTGAAAGACCTCGGAAAGCGCGCCAGCCAGGCCGGTGCGGAAGTTCGCAAGCGCCTCGATGAGCTGCAAAGCCGGGTGGTGGAAGCGACCGGAGCGGCCACCGTCGCTCAGCTGAAGGAGCTGGGTAAAGAGGTGAGCCGGCTGACCAAGCGGGTCGAAACGTTGAGCAAGACGAAGAAGCCCCGGAAGGGGGCTGACGCCTGAGTCGACTGTGCTAAGTCGACGGGCGTGCCGGATGCCGACAAGAGCGACAAGGTCGCCCGGGAAGGGCTTCCGGAGTATGTCGAGAAGGTCTGGAGTCAGGCGCTGATCGCCGTCTCCACCGCCGAGGACGAGGCCACCCGGTTGGTGGCCCGATTGGCCGCGGCAGCGGGCTGGGGCCAGGACGAAGTGAAGCGTCAGGTCCAGGAGCTGAGTGAGCGGTTGCTTACCCAGCGCCGCTCGCTCGAAACGAACGTCGAAGAGGCGGTTCGCGGAACCCTGGCCCGCCTTCAGGTTCCCCGCCGGGAACAGGTGCTCGAATTGACCGCGCGCCTGGATCGCCTCGCAGAGCGGGTCGATGCCCTCGCCCGGAGGCGGAAATGATCACCCGCCTGGCCCGGCTGCTGTTCTCGTTTTCCTACGGCTGCGGTCGGCTACCTTTGCTCGCGGCGGCGGTGTTGATCGCCTCCGCCCGATTGACGCCGGTGCTCTTTCCGACGCCGGCCCCCGTGGCAGGACACCGGATCGCCGAGGCTCCTTCCCGGGACTTTGAGATCATCGACACGGTGCTGGCGAAGCGGGCGCCTGAAGTGGGGCTCACCTTGCGCCATCAGCTGGCGAAGGCGATTTCTGAAGAGTCGCGCAAGGCACGGTTCGACCCGCTGTTGATCCTCTCGGTGATCGACGTCGAGTCCGACTTCGAGGAAGAGGCGGTTTCCAGCCGGGGCGCCCGGGGCTTGATGCAGATTCAGCCGACGACTCTCTATTTTCTGTCCCAGGGAGAAGGGCTGCGGCTGTCGCGCGAAGAGGTTTCTGCCGATCCCGCACTCTGTGTCCGCCTGGGCATTCGCTACCTCAAGTCGCTTCAGGACCGTTTTGGAGGCGACTTGGACCTCGCGCTGATGGCCTACAACGCGGGCCCCGGGAAGATCCGCGCGGCACTCCGTGCGGGTGAGCTCGACGGCTATCGCCGCTATCCTCACTGGGTGCGCCGACAATTCCGGCGCTTTCGCGAAGGCGAAGGGCTGGGAGGGGACTGGGCGATGGCGCGCCGGGAGCCTTCCAAGGGCTGACCTCTGGGCGTGGTTTCGATTGCGGGCATCGATTTGAGTCTGCCCCGGCGGTCTGAGACTCTGAAGTCGATGCCAACGCCTCCGAGCGGTCGATCGCGAGGCGGGTCCCCGAAACGGACAGGAAGCCCGTGGATTCATTGCTGAGCGAAGTCAGCGAGGTGACCGAGACCGCTGGCGGCGTCGCTCGTCCCCGGCCCAGCCGAGAAGAGCTGTTCCGCGCGGCGCTCTATCTGGGAGCGATAGGTTTTGGAGGAGGGATCAGCGTGCTTGCTGCGATCCGTACCCTGGCGGTGGAGCGGCGCCGCTGGCTCACCGACCGCGAGTTCAACAACACTGCCACCATTGCCCAGATGCTCCCGGGCGGCGCAGCCTCCAACGCGCTGGCCTGCATCGGGCTTCGCTTCGGAGGAGTGGCCGGAGCGGCCATCGCCTATGGCGGATTTGTCCTTCCCGGCACGGTGAGCATTCTCATCCTGGCCTGGGTCTACGTCCGCTTCGGGGCGATTCCTCATGCCGACGCGTTTCTGTCCGGCCTCAACGCTGCGGTGGTGGGGATCATCATCGCGATCGCCGTGCGGATGCTGCGGACGAGCGTGGCCCGGCTGTGGCAGATGGGGGTGGCGTCTGCGGCGATGCTGTTCAGCATGGTGGGGGGCGCTGGCTCGGGTGAGATTGCGTTGATGGGCATCGGCGCTGGCCTCGCCTGGGACCTGGGCATCGAGCGCGCCGCGCTGTTGCGCTTTCGACCCCGACGATGGCGAAGCGCACCTCCGGTAGCGCTTCCCGAGGAAGGCGTCCCGTTGCGGACGGCCGCGGAAGAGAGCCCGAAGCCGGCCCCTCCCCCCGGTGACACCACTCTGAGGTCAGCGAGCTGGATGGTGTTGCTGGCGGTGGGTTCCCCGTTTCTGCTTCAGTTCGCGAAGGACCTGTTGCCTCTGGCGCTGGTATTTTTCCGCACCGGGCTGGGGGCCTACGGGGGAGGGTTTGCGATCATTCCCTCGTTGCACCAGGACATGACCCGGCTGGGGTGGCTGACCGAGCGGCAGTTCGCGGACGCGATCGCGGTGGGCAAGCTGACCCCGGGCCCGGTGCTGTTGATGGCCACCTTCATTGGTTACCTCCGCGATGGCGTTCCCGGGGCC
>JAYUUC010000409.1:0-4407 GCA_043755105.1 Myxococcales bacterium | reverse complement strand
TCGCCTCACCGCCTACGCGGAAGAGGCCGTTCGCCAAGCCGATTGGGAGCAGAGCGCGGGTGATGGGGTCGAGATCCCCGATACCGACGCTTCCGCCCACGAGCCGCTCACGGCGCTCGCCTCCCCTCCGGAAGAAGTGTCCGCCTCGACGAACTCGGACCCGTCCTTCGCGGAGCAGGCCCGCGCCGAAGCCGAGCGCCGGGCCCAGTTCGAGATCGACTTGCTCGAGCGGGTGCACGCCCAGTCCCGCGAACACGCAGAGAGCTTTGCCCAGCGGAGCGCAGAATTGCTCGCCCGCGAACAGGCGGCCCAACGCACTGCAGACGAAGCGCGCCAGCTCGCCGAGGCGCTCGCTCAAACGCTGCAACAGCAGAAAGCCGCCGAGCGCGTCGAAGCCTCGGCCCAGGTCGAGAAGGCCCGGAGCGATGCTCAGGCGGCGCTGGACATCGTCCGTCGTCAGGTGGACCAGGCCGAACAGCGGGTCCTGCGTGAACGGGAAGAGCGCTCCCGACTCTCGACCGAGCTGAATGAGCTGCGCGCCGCGGCCGATCGGGCTCGCCAGGAGGTCGAGGCTGCCACCCGGCAATTCCAGGAAGAGCGTGCCCTGCATCAGGAAGAGGAGCGGACCCGCCAGCAACAGCAGGCGGCCTTCGCCGAACAGGAAGCCCAGGCGCGCGCTCGGCTCGAGCATGAGCTCGAAGAAAGCCGAAGGGCGGCCGCACGGGCTCAGGCCGAAGCGAAGGCGGCCAGTCAGCTGGCAGAGCAGGAGCGCGCCAGCCGCTCGGTCGAGCAGCAGGGTCGGCTCGAAGCCGAGACGCTCGCCGAACAGGCCCGGGAACAGGCTACCCGTGCAGAGCTGGCCTCGCTGCCGCTGTCGGCACCTGAGCGCGAGGCGCTGGCACTGGCGACCCATGGGACGGCGTCGCTGGAACAGCTGGCGGCGATGGTGGTGCGCATCTGTCAAGCGCGCGCCGAGCTTCAACTCGAGCTGAAGTCCGCCGATGCGCTCCGCTCGGTCTGGTTCCGGCGGGGGCGCGTGGTGGGTGTGAGCTCATCGCTCCCATTCGAGTCGTTGCTCGATCGCGCCCGGCGGGACGGGCTCATCGACGGGCGCCAAGAGTCCGAGCTGCGCTTGCTCCGCGGAACTTCCCCTGCGGAACTGCTCAAGGTGCTTCAGGGCCGGGGCTATCTTCGAGAGGGGGAGGTCGTTCCCCTCGTCCAGCGGTTCACCGAGCAGATTTGCCTCGAGGCCTTCAGCGAAACCCAGTCGGAGTTCCGCATCTCGGGGGAGGGCCCTCCCGACGAGGTGCTGCTCGCCACCACGGTGCGGCCGCCCCTGCAGCTGCTCGCGGAAGCGATGCGCCGGGCGCTCGCCCACGATTCACTGCTCGACGGGGTGGGCGGACTGGATGCGGTGGTTTCCCCTGCCAGCGCCTCAATTGATCTCCGCTCGCTCGGTCTTAGTGAGAAGGAGCGGGCGATGGTCAACGCGGCGGATGGTCGCCAGACGGTCGAGGCCCTGCTGCTCGAGGCGGGCCTTCGTCAGGAGGCGGGCCTCAAGGTGTTGAAACTCGCCCAGGTCTTTGGGCTGATTTCGTTCCAAGCGCCGGCTCAGCCGATTGCGCGCGCCCACCCGCCGGAGCTGGACCTCAAGCGCCTCGACCACAAGTACTCCCAGGTGCAAGACGCTGATTATTTTTCGGTTCTCGGACTTTCCCGGGCTGCGGGAGCGGACGAGGTCCGACGGGCCTTTCAGGCCCTTTCGGCAGAGTTTCATCCCCTGAAATACGTCGGCCACCCCGACCCGGCGGTACAGCGGCGCGCCCAGCAGATTCATGCGTTGCTCGCCGAGGCCGCAGGCGCCCTCGAGAACGATCGACTGCGCAGCGAGTACGCTCGACACCTGCTCGAATGAGCAGGTAGGTGCATCGGGTTGCCGGGAAGCCGCCGGAGAATTAAAAGAGAAGGCTATGGTTTACGAAATCCTGATCTGGCCTGACCCGACCCTGAAGAAGAAGGCCACCCCGGTGACCAAGGTCGACGACTCGGTGCGGAAGCTGGTCAACGACATGTTCGAGACGATGTACTCGGCCGACGGCGTCGGCTTGGCGGCGCCACAGGTCGGCGTCCTCAAGAACATCATCGTTCTCGACACCACGCCTCGCCAGCCCGAGTCGAAGCCGGTGGCGATGATCAACCCCCGCATCATCGCGATGGAAGGCGAAACCACCTACACCGAGGGTTGCCTCTCCATCCCCGGAGAAGCCGAAGATGTCGACCGCGCCGCCGTGGTGACGGTGAAGTTCCTCGATGTCGAGGGCGTGGAGCAGACGCTCACCGCCGACGGGTTGCTGGCGATCGCGATTCAGCACGAGACCGATCACCTCGAAGGCACGATGTTCGTCGACCACATCTCCAGCTTGAAGCGAGAGCTGATCAAGAAGCGGATGAAGCGACTCAAGGCCGACCGGGTGGAGCAATCCGCAGAGGCTTGAGTCTCGTTGTCTGAAGCTCGTACGCCCTTGAGTGGGGCTACGTCCGCCCGTCTGGTTTCCGTTCAAGTTAGAGGGCACGACGCCAAGCGTGGCAGAGCGCTCTCGTTGGCTTGAGGTCGTGGGCCTTGAGTGTGAAGCAGCCGCAAATCTGGCCTCCGCTCAAGTCAGATGGCGTGACGCCAACCGCGGCAGCGCGCGCGGGTTAGGCCTAGAGGTCGCGCGTCCTGCGCTTGGGGCTACGTCCGCAGTCGTCCGGTCAGGTCAGATGGCGTGACACAGGCCGCGGCTACTTGCCCTTCATCCCCTTGACCCCGATTTTCGGGCAAAGCGCCCGGACCTTGCAGCGCTCACATGCAGGCGCCCTTGCGAGGCAGGTCCGCCGCCCGTGCCACACCAGCAATTGATGGCCCACGGTCCAGCCACTCACCGGCAGGAGCCGCTGAAGGTCTTGTTCCACCTTGTCTGGGGCTATCTGAGAGGTGAACCCCAACCGCCGCGACAACCTCTGCACGTGGGTATCGACAGGAAAGGCGGGATCTCCTCCGAGATGAATGCACACGACTCCCGCAGTCTTTTTTCCCACCCCTGGCAGCGCCTCGAGCGTTGCGCGCCGTACCGGCACCACTCCCCCGTGTTCCCGCTCGAGCGCTTGGGCGGCAGCGATCAAATTCTTCGCCTTGGCCCGGAAGAGGCCGCACGTCTTGATCAGCCCCTCGAGCTCCAGCAGCTGGGCGCCCGCGAGGCTGCTCACGTCCGGGTAGCGGGCAAACAGACCGGGGGTGATCAAGTTGACCCGCTTGTCGGTGCACTGCGCCGAGAGAACCACCGCCACCAGCAGCTGAAGCGGGGTGCTGTAGTCAAGCTCGATGCGGGCGTCGGGCATCTCGGCGTGGAGCTCCTCCATCACCTTCACGGCCCGCTGCTTCTTCTCCCCCTGCAACTCTCGCCTCACGCAGCCGCACCCTAGTCGGTCGATGCAGGCAAAGGTGGGGCGAAGCGGGCCCTGCGCGCACCGGGAAGCGCCTCGGGGCTGCATGGTACGCTGCGTCTCTGTCCATGCGGCTCCTTCCCCTGTGGTTCGCCAGCGCTTCGCTCCTCTCTGCCTGCGCCACCGCCCGGGTGGAGAAGTTGAGCTTCGCCGAGGCCTTTGCCGAAGAGAGTTTCGCCTCTCCAACGCCCGGGCCTGTTCCTGAGGGGTCGGGGGGCTCTGCCCTCACGGGCGCTGAACCGTCTCTCGAGCTGGAAGCCGCCTTGCTTCGGTTCTCGACGCGGGCACGATTGACCCGCGCGGGGGCCCGTCCTGGCGCAACGATGCCGGCAGCGGAAGCGCAGAATTGGCGCGAGGCGATTGCGGCACTGGTCCACTTTCTCGATCGCGAGGTGACCGAGACCTCGTCTTTTGACCTCGTTCACGCCCGGATCGCGATCGAGGCAGAGCTCGAGCTGGATGCGCGCAGCTATGGCGATTTTCCCGAACTGCTCGCCCAGCAGGTTCTGGAAGCGATGAACCAGGTCGCGTCGCGAAGGGTCCGGGTCCACTCCCTTCGGGTGGCGGCCCGGGCACGTCCTCCTCGCTTCACCTGGCCGATCGACCCGGTCGAAATCACCAGCCTCTTCGGCAACCGGCTGCACCCCATTCACCACATCTACCGTCAACACAGCGGCATCGATCTCGCTGCCGACCCCGGGCAACTCGTCAACGCCGCAGCGAAGGGCGTGGTGGTGTTCTCGGGCTGGAATGGGTCCTACGGAAAGCAGGTCGAGGTACAGCACCCCGGCGGCACGGCCACCCGCTACAGCCACCTGTCTCAGCTGCTGGTGGTGCCCGGTGACGCCGTCGGGCGCGGAGACCCGATTGGCCTGGCGGGCACCACCGGACTGAGCACCGGGGTCCATCTCCACTTCGAGCTGC
>JAYUUC010000408.1:0-12655 GCA_043755105.1 Myxococcales bacterium | reverse complement strand
GCCATCGTGGACGAGGAGAAGAAGTTTCCCGAATTGGCGCTGGGGGTGAGGGTCATCGCCACCGCGCCCGTGCTGTCGAGGATCTCGACTACCCCCCCTGCCGGGTGCGTGCCGTAGCAGGTGTCGCGGTCGTGGCCTGAGGGGAACACCGTACCCATGAAGTAGTACGCGCGCCGGGGCGTGAGCTGCAAATGGCAGCTGCGGCAAGCGAGCCCGGGGTTCATGTCCCGACTACCGGCGTTCCCGTAGGTCCAGTACGAGCCGGTGGTGCAAGTGAGCGGCGGAGGACCCGCGTCGGGTACGCCCGCGTCGACCGGCGGCGGAGTTCCGGCGTCGGGGGGTTCAGCGGGTCCCGCATCGACGGACGGGGGCCTGGCTGGCGTTGCGGCGTCGGGGCTGTCGGGGACAAACTGTTCGGCAGGCCCTCCACAGGCGGCGCAGAGAAGCACCATGGCAATGCCGAGGGTCCGGCGGTCGAGAAACATGACTGCTCCAGAGGTCGTGAACACGAAGGCCGCGCAACCTAGCAACCGAGCCCGAAACCAGCAAACCGCCCCACGGTCCTGCAAGGGAACGCCGACTCTGAACTGTTTCGGTCTCCCGCCCCGATGCTCTAAACTTCAAGGTCAATTTTTCCGCGCTTTCCCGCCACGCGACCCTCTGTGGTGGCGATACCGACTTTTCCCACAAAGGTTGCCGAGCGACTATGTCGGACCCCTGGTTTGAAGCGATCGTCCACTCTCTCATCGACGGGATGGTGTCCGAGGATCTCGATGGCGTGGTCCGGAGCTGCAACGCCTCCGCGTCCCGGATTCTCGGGTATGCACACGCGGAGTTGATCGGTCAGCCGATCGAGCGGTTGGCCCCTGCAGAAGTCCGGGAAGTTCAAGCGCGGCGGGTACCGGGAGACCTTACGAGCCCACCGCGGAGGAGCGAAGGTGCCCGTCTCGGTGGACCTTCTTCCGCTTCGACTCCCATCCGGCCAGCTCGCGGGGGTGATCGATCTGTTGAGGGACGACGCGGCGCGAGAAGCCGACGAGCGCGAGCGAGACCGGTTCTTCACTCTTTCGCTTGACCAGCTCTGCGTGGCCAGCCTCGACAGCTACTTTCGGCGACTCAACCCCGCCTTCGAGCGGACGTTGGGGTTCACTCTCGAGGACCTGCGCAGTCGCTCGTTTCTGGAGTTCATCCACCCGGAGGATCAGGCCGCCACTCTGGCTGAGCTTCAAAGACTATCCTCGGGTGTCCCCAGCATCAGCTTCGAGAACCGCTACCGCTGCAAGGACGGCACCTACAAAGATCTTCTCTGGACCTCGGCACCGGATCCGAAGGCGGGACTCACCTACGCCACGGCGCGGGACATCACCGAGCAGAAGCAGGCCGCGCGGGCCTTGCGGGACAGCGAGGCCAAGGCGCGCCGCAGTCAGGCTCAGTTGAATGAAGCGCAGCAGACGGTCCACCTCGGGAGCTGCGACTGGGACATCTCCAACGACCAGCTGACCTGGTCCGACCAGATGTTCAGGCTCTACGGCATCGAACGCGCGGACCTCGAGACCAGCCATCTGGGCTCGCTGAAGTGGGTCGTCGAGGAGGACCGGGCCCCGTGTCGACGGCATCGTCCAGGAGTCGAAGCGAACGAAGCAGCCGTTTTCGTTCGAGTACAGGGTGCTCCGACCCTCAAATGAGACGGTCACCCTCCAGGCTATTCCCGAGGGCTCTGTCGACCGGAATGAAATACGCGTCACCACCCGGCTTCACGTCGATGGCCGGGTGGCGGTCGAGATTCGGGACTCGGGCACCGGCATTCCCCCCGCCCTTCTGAAGAGGATCTTCGACCCGTTCTTCACCACCAAGCCCGTCGGCACCGGCACCGGTCTCGGACTCTCGATCTGCCACGGAATCGTGGTCGGACTCGGAGGCGCGATCGAGGTGGAGAGCGTGGTGGGCAAGGGCACGATGTTCCGGGTGCTGCTGCCGGTGGCCAGCTCGGAAGCAGTCTCGCCGGGGACCGCAACGGGTCTGATGCCGGGCAAGGCGGGCCGTGTGCTGGTCATCGATGATGAGCCTCTGCTCGTCGCCGCCTTCCGACGCTGCCTCGAAAGCGAGCACACGCTCACCACCGTGCTGAGCGGGAAAGCAGCGCTCGAGCTGTTCCGAACCCAGCCCTCCTTCGACGTCATCCTCTGCGGCCTGATGATGCCGGAGATGACCGGAATGGATGTCTTCGCCGAGGGGTCCCGCGCCTACCCCTCGCAGGCCCAGCGAATGGTGTTCATCACCGGAGGCGCGTTCACCCCGAAAGCGCGGGAGTTCCTCGAAAAGGTGCCCAACCCTCGGCGGGGAACGGGTACAGCCACTGGTACAGTCTTTTTCGGACAAGAAAAAACCCCCAAGTCTCAATGACTTGGAGGCTCGTTATGCAGTGCCCAAGGCGGGATTCGAACCCGCACACCTTTCGGCGCCAGCCCCTCAAGCTGGTGTGTCTACCAGTTCCACCACCTGGGCGTCCTTCGCGGCGACTCTCCTAACATGAGGTCGCCTCTCTTCCACAACGGTTTTGTGAATTTGGCGAACGAGGCCGCCTAAGGCTTCTTGGGAGGCGCTTCGGGAGCGGACCGAGCCTTCTCGGGAGGCGCCGCTTCGGTTGCCTTATCCGTGGCTCCGGGAGCGGGGGTCGTCGCGGCAGGCACTTCCGCGGCAGCCGGGGCGACCTTCATCGGAGCGACTGTCTCCACAGGGCCCGCAGCCACCGAGGTGCGCAGCCCGACGAAGGAGAGGCCGAGGGAAGTGATGAAGAAGCCAGCCGCGCAGATCGCGGTGACCTTGGTGAGGAAGGTGACGGCTCCCCGGCCTCCGAACGCGCTGGTGGCGGCTCCACCGCCGAGCGCGGCGCCCATGCCCGCGTCTTTTCCGGGCTGGAGAAGGATCACGAAGATCATGAACACGCAGAGGGCGACGTGCACGACCGAGACGAAGTTCAGAAGCATGGGTGGGGAAGGTCCTTGAGCAATTGAAGGCGGGGACCATAATCACAGCCCCGTCGCCCTGACAACACTGACGCTACAGCTTCGCTTTCACGATTCCCGCGAAGTCCGAGGCCTTGAGGCTGGCGCCTCCGACCAGGGCTCCGTCGATGTCCGGCTGGGACAACAGCTCGGCGGCGTTCTCCGGCTTCACCGAGCCGCCGTACTGAATCCGGATCCGCTCCGCGACCTCGCGGCCCACCGCTTGATTGAGCTGCTCACGGATGTGGGCGTGAACCTCTTGCGCCTGCGCGCTGGTGGCGGTCTTGCCAGTGCCGATCGCCCACACCGGCTCGTAGGCCAGCACAAAATTGGCCGCTTCTTCGTGGGTCACCCCGGCCATTGCCGCCTGAACCTGCCGCCCGACCACCGCGAGGGTGCGCCCCCCTTCCCGCTCGGCCAGCGTCTCTCCCACACAGAGGATCGGCAGCAGCCGGGCCTTGATCGCCGCGCGGACCTTGCGATTCACCGTCTCGTCCGTCTCGCCGAACAGCTGCCGGCGCTCGGAGTGGCCCAGAATCACATAGCTGCAGCCGAGTTCCTTCAGCATCGGCGCCGAGACTTCCCCGGTGAAGGCTCCCGCATCTTCCCAGTGACAGTTCTGACCTGCGAGCACCAGGTTCGAGTCCTCGAGCGCCTTCGCCACCGAATGCAGCGCGGTGAAAGGAGGGGCGATCGCTACCTCGACCCGGTCCCGGACCATCGAGAGCAACCCGCGCAGCTCACGCGCGAGCGCGAGCGACTCGGCGACCGTCTTGTTCATCTTCCAATTGCCAGCGATGAACGTCCGCCGCTTCTCGTGGGCCACGAAGGCCTCCTTGCACAGAGATTGTTGAACAAAACTCAGCGATCAAGCGCCTTCAGCCCGGGCAGCTCCTTGCCCTCGAGGAACTCGAGCGAGGCGCCTCCGCCGGTGGAGACGTGGGTGACCTGGTCGCCGAAGCCCATCTCGTTGATCGCAGCGGCGCTGTCCCCGCCGCCCACCACGGTCATCGCCTCCTTGTTCGCAGCCATCGCCTGGGCCACTTCCCGGGTGCCGGCAGAGAACTTCTCCACCTCGAACAGCCCCATCGGTCCGTTCCAGAGCACCGTCCGCGCGCCGCGAATGTGCTGGCGGAACGCGTCGCGCGTCTTGGGGCCGATGTCGAGCCCCATCAGGTCCTTGGGAATCGCTCGCTCATGAATCTCGAGCGCCTCGCTCTTCTCATCGGGCGAGGTGCCGGCGACGTGGTCGATCGGCAGCACCAGGTCAGCCCCCAGCCGCTGCGCTGCCTCGAGCAGACGGGTGGCCAGCGCAAGCTTGTCGCCTTCCACCCGGCTCTTGCCGACCTCGACGCCTTCGGCCTTGAGGAAGGTGTACGCCATCGCTCCTCCCACCAGCAGCGCGTCCACCTTGGGGAGCAGGTTCTCGATCACCTTGATCTTGTCCGAGACCTTGGCCCCACCGAGGATGGCCACGAAAGGCCTCTCCGGGTGCTTGAGCAGCTTGCCCAAGGACTGCAGTTCTTTGCGCATCAGCAGCCCGGCGCCCCGCTCCTTCACGAAGGGCACCATTCCCACCGTCGACGCGTGCGCGCGGTGGGCGGTGCCGAAGGCGTCATTGATGTAGACGTCGCAGAGGCTGGCGAGCTCGCGCGAGAAGGCCTCGTCGTTGGCCTCCTCTCCCTTGTGGAAGCGCACGTTCTCGAGCACCAGCACCTGGCCTTCCTTCAGCTCCTTGGCCAGCTTGCGGGCTCCGTCTCCGATGCAGTCGTCGGCGAGGAGCACCTCGTGGTCGCGGCCGAGCAGCTCGGACAACCGCGTTGCCGCCGGCTCGAGCGAGAGCTTGGGGTCGATGCCCTTGGGACGGCCGAGATGGGAGGCGAGCACCACCTTCGCCCCCAGCTTCAACGCCAGCTGAATCGTCGGCAACGCCTCGCGAATGCGGGTGTCGTCGGTGATCTTCCCCTTGGCGTCGAGGGGAACATTGAAATCCACGCGGATGAAGACCCGCTTGCCGGTGAGCTGCAGCTCGTCGATGTA
This sequence comes from Myxococcales bacterium, assembly GCA_043755105.1. Classification (GTDB taxonomy): domain Bacteria; phylum Myxococcota; class Myxococcia; order Myxococcales; family Myxococcaceae; genus JAYUUC01. Next base: position 7,610 of record JAYUUC010000408.1, on the reverse strand, counting down.
GCGAATCAAACCGGCGACCTCTGATGTTCCATGGGGGGGCGAAAAGTTCCGGCATCGCAGCCGCCGCGGCAACTTTCCAGGGCCGCGGCCGGCCGGCGCGCAAGGCGACCGCTAGTTCTTGGACACCAGGAACTTGGCCACGTCGACCATGCGGTTCGAGAAGCCCCACTCGTTGTCGTACCAGGCCAGGACCTTGGCCAGGTTTCCCTCGAGGACCATCGTGTTGGTGGCGTCGAGGATCGCGGAGTGCGGATTGCCGTTGTAGTCGATCGAGACCGTCTGGGCCTCGCTGTACTCGAGCACGCCCTTGAGCGGACCTTCGGCCGCCTTGCGGAAGGCAGCGTTGATCTCTTCCGCGGTCGCCTTCTTCGCCAGCACCACGGTGAGGTCGACGAGCGAGACGTTGGGCGTGGGCACCCGAACCGAGATGCCGTTGAGCTTGCCCTTGAGCATCGGGAGCACATCGCCGATCGCCTTCGCTGCCCCGGTCGAGGTGGGGATCATCGACAGGGCAGCCGCACGGGCCCGGCGCAGATCCTCGTGAACCAGGTCGAGGATGCGCTGGTCATTCGTGTAGCTGTGAATGGTGGTCATCAGGCCCTTCTCGATGCCGAAGGACTCGTGAAGCACCTTCGCCACCGGCGACAGGCAGTTGGTGGTGCACGACGCGTTGGAGATGATGTTGTGCTTCTTCGCGTCGTACTGGTCGTGGTTGATCCCGAACGCGAGGGTGATGTCCGGGTTCTTTGCCGGGGCAGAGATGAGGACCTTCTTCGCGCCGGCGGTGAGGTGCTGCTCGGCGGCGGCGCGCTCGGTGAACCGGCCGGTGCATTCCATCACCACGTCCACGCCCAGCTCTTTCCAGGGCAGCGCGGCAGGGCTGCGCTCGGCGGTGACCCGGTATTCCTTGCCGTCGATCACCAGCCCCTTCTCGCTCGCGCTCACCTTCCCGGGCCAGGTCCCGTGGACCGAGTCGTACTTGAACAGGTGGGCCAGCGAGGCCGGCTTGTCGAGATCGTTGATGGCGACGATCTCGATGTCCTCGCTGCGGGACAGCGCCGCACGCAACACACAGCGACCGATGCGGCCGAAACCGTTGATGGCGAATTTGACGGCCATGAAACTCTCCTCGAGAAAGTGGGTTCGTCGCCCTGCGGGACAACCGGAAAAAGGCGACTGAACCTAGGCGCGCAGGGTGTCCGAGTCAACGAGCACCCTCTGAGACGGGAGAACGACAGGCCTGGGGCTCGAGGCCTCGCTGCCCCGTTCAGCGCTTGCGGCGCCGGGCGCGGGCAGCTCCCAGCGCGAGCAACAGCAACCCAGGGGCGGCACCTTCCGTTGCGCCGCACCCGCAGCCCTTCACCGCCTTGAACCGGGAATCGATCACCGTCAGCACCTGGCCATCGGGAGGGGACAAAGGCTCGGCGTCGATCAGCCCGAAGAAGTGCAGCAGCTTGCCCATCACTTCCAGACGCCGGGGGGTGCTGGTGAGCCCTTCGAAGGGAAAGCCGAGAAACACCACCTTTCCCACCCCGCTCGACGCGACCGCCGCTCCCCGGCCACTGCCGTAGTGGGCGAGCGGAACGCCCGTGAGGCTGAACAGCCCGTCGGACGCACCGATGTCGTAGGCGCCGGCGCGGCCATCGTCGAGCTCGAGCGCGTTCAGAGGAGCCAGCCACTGATGGGGGTCGACATCGACGGCGTAGCTGCCCAGCCCATCGGCAGACGCGTTGAGCACTTCAGAGAGAAAGGCTTGGTCGGCGGCGGTCCCTCGTGCGAGCGCGAGCGCGGCGTGGCTGCCCGAGAACAGCAGCTTGCCTCCCCCGGCCACGTAGGCGCGCAGCAGGGCCTGTTCGGCAGACGTGGGAGCGGCGCCCAGCGGGTGACCGCGGCCCGCCATCCAGTCCACCCCCTGGTAGCTGGCGAGGTTGAAGTCCCCCCCAATGAGCGCGTCGGCGCTGAGGCTGTCGAAGGGCAAGTTCGCGTAGGCCACCGCCTCGCCGTGACGGCGCAGGTAGGTGCCGTCGTTCATCTTCTCGAGCAACAGTCGAAGCGGCGAGCCGAGGCCAAAGCTGCCCAGGTTCTCGGTGGGCGCAGTGGCCGCTTCAAGTCGGTCGAAGGCGTCGACCAGCAGTACCGGCGCGGTCGTGGTGGAAACCCCGACGCCTACCGTCGACGAAGGAAAGGAGGCACCGCCGCCGTTGACCGCCACCACCCGGAAATAGCGGACCTGGCCGGGGACCAGGCTCAGCGCCAGCGACGTGGAGGAAGCAGGCGCCCCCTCGTCCCAGCTGTAGCCATCAACACTCTGGTACACGCGGTACCCGGTCGCCGCCTGCCCGCCGATTCCCATCGCGTCGGTATCGGGCGCCCGCCAGCGCAACTCGACCAGGCCAACCCCCCGGTTCACCGCGGAGAGCGCCGTGGGCGGATCGGGCGGCAGCAGTGCGGGAACCGCGTCGCGGGCCGCGAAGTACTTGATGATTCCCTGAACGATGGCGCGGGCCGCGATCGACCGGAACCGCGGTTCCTTCAGCTGGGTGGCATCGCCGGTGTTGTCGTGGAACGCCACCTCGATCAAGATCGCCGGCATCTCGGCGTTGTTGCTCGGGTTGATCTCGCCAAAATAGGCGGACCTCACCCCCCGGTCCTTCCAGTTGGGCAGCGGCATTCCCTTGCCGAGATCGTTGATCAGCTCGGTGTGAACCGACTTCGCGAGCAGGTCACTGCCCGGCGTACCGGTGAAGGTGTAGCTGCCATCGGGAGGGTTGGGCCCATAGACATAGGTGTTGGTGCCGGCCGCCTGGGTATTGAAGGCGTTGGTGTGCCAGGCGACGTAGAGGGCGTCCTCGCCGGCCTCATGGTCCCAGGCAGCCAAGCGCGAACGACAATCCACATCGTCGGTGCGGTCCACACCCGAAAGGGCATAGACGCTGGCCGGAGCCCCGAGGAGCTGAGCATGGTAGCGGCACGACTCTTCGAAGCGGGGCCGCTGACTCGTCCCCTGACCGCGGTCGATCGACCCCATGCCTCCGCCGAAGCGCACCGCGTCGAGCGAGACGTTTCCCGCCATGTGCGACTGGTTGGTGACCTCGACCGAGCCCTTCTCGGCGCTCTCGCCCCTGCGGAAAAAGAACCGGCCGAGCAGCACCCAGGTGCCGCCATGGTGGCGCTGGTTGACGGCAAAGGGAGTCGACCCTCCGGCGTGGTGGACGGTGAAGTGGGCGTCGTCCACCCGAGCGCTGTGCGCGGTATAGGCGATGTAGACGTTGTAGAAGCCGTCGGCCGGAATCACCGGGGTCCAGCGGGCGGTCGCCGAGACCTCGGGAGCAGCATCGACCAGGCGGTTCTTCCCCAGCGCGAACGGGTTGACGGTCCCGTTGATCGGTTCAGGCGGAGCGCCATAGCCCGGAAGCGTCGAGTCGCCGAAGGCAGTCGCCGGTCCCACCTCTTGATACCCGGGCGAGAAGTCGTCGACGACCACCTGGTGAGGATTGAGGTCCGATTCCCTCACCGTGGTCACCGTCGCTCCCGCGTTGAGGAGCATTGGCATCAGGTACTGGCTCACCGTCTCTGCAGAGATCAGGTCCTCCACAAGCTCATTGGTGTTTCCGCGCTGGGTGCTCCACGCGCTGAGAGTCGAGTTCCAGGTGAAGCCGTGGCCGGCACTGAGATAGACGGTCTTCCCCTGAAGCGGACCCGCCCCCAGGTGCGCAGACGGAATGCCCAGGGAGCGCGCTTCGATCGCAGGCAGCCGACGAACCGTGGGCGGCTCTCCCGGACGCACCGGCTGCTCGAAATCCCGGGCCGGCACGGGCGGGAGCCAGGCATGGCCGGGCGGTTCGAGGCCGCAGTCGTCGATCCAGGGGCCGGCCTCGGCAAGAGGCGCGAAGGCCGCGGTGAGCAGCCCCAGGGCGAAACAGACACGGGTCCATCGCAGGCTTTGGGTCCGTCGCATGAAACCCGGGACTGTATGGTTTCAGACCACCCGGTCGCAAACCTGCCGTGCAGGTTCTTTCGTCCCAATCACCGCTGCATCGGATACAGAAGACGGAACCCGATGCGGCAGCTCCCTCCTCCACAGCGCCCCTCCCCTGCATTTCAGGCGCCGCGCGGCCGGAGTCGCTTCTTCGATTCTTTTCGGCACGCCTGGAACGGGCTGGTTCACACCGTCGAGCACCAGCCGAACATGCGGGTCCATCTGCTCGCGGGCATGCTCGTGGGTCTGGTGGGGAGCGGCATTCCGCTCGGGCTCGCAGAGAAGGTGACGATGATCTTCTGCGTGTTGATGATCTTCTTTGCCGAGATCCTCAACAGCGCGCTCGAGCAGCTGGTGGACCTGGCCGTGCAGCAGTTCGACGAGAAGGCCCGGTTGACCAAAGACGCTGCAGCCGCTGGCGTGCTGGTGCTGGCCATCGGCACGGTGGTGATCTTCGCCGCCATCGTGGTCCACAACGCAGAGGTCATCTCCACCCATGCCCCGCAGATCGAACGTCAGGTGGCGATCGGCCTTCCGCTCACCCTGTTGACTGGGGTCTTGATGCGGCCGCGCAACCACTCCCGGTGGCTGAACACGGCCTTGGTGCTGGCGGGCCTGGGGCTGATCGCCGTGCTGGCCCGCTGGTCGGAAAGTTACGTCTTCTCGGCGATGACGTTCGGCTTGCTGATGCTCGCCGCAGCGGCCGCTCGCTCGCGGCGGCTGGGGAGCGGGGCCGGAAAAAAGGCATAAAAAAAACCCGGTCAGTCCTCTGGCCGGGCCACCGCTACCACCTAGGGCGTGAGTCCCGAAAACCAGTCCGGAACGTCACCACCGCTAGGGGCTGAATCTATTAGAACGTCCTAAGCGCTCTTTCGCAACTCCGTGTTCGACGTGGGCGCCGGGAGTACCTTGTCCCCTGCGTCGCGCAGGTCGAGGGTGACCAGGTCGATCAGCTCGGTGGCGATGCCGACGATCTGATTCTGGGTGTAGCCCCCGGCACGCAGCTGATTGAAGAACGTGCGCGCGAGAATCTTGGTGCCCTTCTTGTCGGTCATCGGTGTTCCCCTTCTCGGTTACTGACCCATCGGGCTTATTCAACCTCCGTGCCAAGGGGCAGTTTCTGCTGCTTTCCCCTGACTTCCCCGCCATTTAGCTCGGTTTGGGCGCATTCCGCCGGGCGGACAAGTGCGTAGGCGGTTACGCACCCCTTCCCGTTCCTCCCCTGAGCAAGCCGGGGGGGGTGCGCAGACCTATTCGCAGTGCTTTGGGGCAATTCCTGCTTGCTTTTCAGCGGTTTGCACTATTCCGCCGCGAACGGTAGACGCTGGGGCTTCTTCGGGAGACGGACCTTTTGATTTACCGCGTCAACAATATCGGCCTCTGGCTGGACGAAGCATCGGAGCTGCTCGGGGTCCGAGCGGCGGAAAAGTTGGGGGTCCTCCGAAGCGACCTCTCGTCGGTCCGGGTGGTGCGCTCGGTGCTCGACGCCCGGAAGAAGGGCAGCCCGCGCTACATCTATACCCTCGAGGTTGAGCTTGCCCCGGGGAAGAAGCCGAAGACGGTGCCTCCGGATGTCTCGCTCGCCCCCGCCCTTCCAGAGGCGCTGCTCGCGGTGAAGCCTCCCGAGCGCCGACCGCTGATCATCGGCACCGGTCCTGCCGGCCTCTTCTGTGCGCTGGGGCTGCTCGAGCGGGGAGTGAAGAGCATTCTCGTCGAGCGCGGCCGACCGGTCGTTCCCCGGCGCAAGGACGTCGCCAAGTTGATGCGCGACGGCTCGCTCGACCCCGAGAGCAACATGAACTTCGGCGAGGGCGGGGCCGGCGCCTACACCGACGGCAAGCTCTCGACTCGCATCAACCACCCGATGGTGCGGAAGGTGATCGAGACCTTCGCCCAGTACGGGGCTCCCGATCACATCCTGATCGAGGGCAAGCCCCACATCGGCTCAGACCTGCTTCCGGGAGCGGTGGAGAAGCTGCGTCTGGCGCTGGTGGCCGGAGGCTGTGAGGTCCACTTCGAGACCCGGGTCGAGACCCTCGAGGTAGCCCATGGCCGCATCACCGGGGTGACCTTGCAGAACGGCGCCCGCATCGAAGCGGACCGGGTGATTCTCGCACCCGGAAACTCGGCCCGAGAACTGTTCGAGCGCTTCGCCCGCGAGAAGGTGGTGCTGGTCGAGGCGAAACCCTTTGCGATCGGCTTCCGCGCCGAGCATCCCCAGGGCCTCATCAACGAGATTCAATACGGCGCCTCGGCGAAGAACCCGAAGCTGCCTCCGGCTGACTACAAGCTGGCCGAGAACCTGTCGGTCGATGGCGAGGTCCGCGGCATCTATTCCTTCTGCATGTGCCCCGGCGGCCTCGTCGTCCCCACGCCCACCGAAGACGGGCTGCAGTGCACCAACGGGATGAGCAACTCCCGCCGCAATGCCAAGTTCGCCAACGCGGGGATCGTGGTCTCGGTCTCGGTGGAGGACTTTGCCCGCGAAGGCTTCGAGGGGCCGCTCGCCGGGCTCGAGTTCCAGCGCCACTGGGAACAGCAGGCGTACCAGCTCGGTGGAGGCCGTTTCTTCGCTCCCGCGCAGACCATTCCCGACTACCTCGCGGGGAAGTTGAAGAAGGTCCCCGGCGCCACCACCTACCGGCCGGGCCTGGCCCATGCCGACCTCAACCGGCTCTTCCCCGAGCGGCTGACCCAGTCGCTCAAGGCGGCGCTGCGCGGCTTCGACAAGAAGATGCGCGGCTTCGTGTCCGATGACGGGGTGCTGATCGGCATCGAGAGCCGGACCAGCTCGCCGGTGCGGGTCACCCGGGGCCTCGACCTGCAGTCGGTGACGGTGAAGGGGCTCTACCCTTCCGGCGAAGGCTGCGGTTACGCCGGCGGCATCGTCTCTTCCGGCATCGACGGCCTTCGAATCGCAGACCAAATCTGTACCGAATTGGCGTAGGTTCCCACGGCGATGAAGTTCACGGTGCGAACCCAGGAAGGGACACTCGAGTTCGGCACCTTCGGGCAGGTCGAGCTGGCCTGGCTGCAGGGGCTGGTCGGACCCGACGACGACGTGCTGGAGGAAGGCACCAACCGCTGGCGCAAGGCGGGCAGCATTCCCCTCCTCGCGCAGGCCCGTCGACACGGCGACCAGATCTGGGGCGGCAGTCAGCCCGCGTGGATGGCGATCGGAGTGATTCTCTCGTCGATTGCGCTCTACCTCATCGTCCAGGGCCACCACCTGATCGGAGCGGCGCTGGCAGTGCTCGTCGCCACCTTGCTGTTCCGGGTCACGATGTCTGCCTTCAAGCGAATCAAGCCGCACGGCTGAACCCTTCACCAGGAGCGAACCAGCGCATGGCGCACGCAACCGTCAACGGCCTCAAGCACAATGTCCGAGTCACTCAGGATCTGACCGACAACTGGGCGGTCGAGGTCTATCCCGTGCCCGTTCCAGGCAAGGAGAAGCTGGCCGAACCGTTCAAGAACTGGCCCGTACCTCTGACGATGAAGGTGAAGGCAGACTCCCGCGAGGACGCCCTCTTCTGCGTTCTCGAGCACATGAAAAAGCTGGGGAAGATCTCCGAGTACCAGCTCGAGGCTTCCGAACGGCCGAAGCCTCCAGCGCCCAAGGCTGCCAAGG
>JAYUUC010000407.1:0-4413 GCA_043755105.1 Myxococcales bacterium | reverse complement strand
CAGCCTCGGGGTGCTCAGCGGAGAGAAGGCACTCTTCCGGCTGCTGACCTGGAGGGCGGGCGCGTTCACCTTTCGGCATCAGGCTGGCGCGGGTCCTGGACGAATTTCGAGGACGATGGAGGACGCGCTCCTCGAAGGGATGCGGCAGTCGGACGAGCTGAACCGGCTGCAGCCCCAACTTCCATCGGTGGGAACTCCTCTCGAGCTGGCGCCCGAGGCCTGGCTCGAAGGCGAGCTGCATCCCATCACCGCAGAGCTGGTTCAATTGCTGAGCGTGGCCCGGCCGGTGGAAGAGCTGATCGACCTGTCGTCCGCCCCTGACCTTGAAGCGGCGACAGTGCTGAGCACCTTGCTGCAGAAGGGAATTGCGCAGATCGCGGAGTCCTCGCCCGGCGCTGGCCCGGGAACGCTGCTGCTGGAGCACAGTCAGCTTCACGCGCTGCGGCCCCGGCTTCTCAAGGGCCGGAGCCTCGCCGCGGTGGCACGGGGAAAGATCATCGTCTGCAGCCCGACGCCAGCAGCGGCCATCGCTGCGCTGTCGGCGCTTCCGGGGTGGAACCCGATTCGGTCTCGGGGGGAGACTTCGCCGGTCGTGCTCGGCACGCTTGGCCGGCTGATCCTCGGAGGATTGCTCGAGATCGACCTCTGCACCTTGCCTGCCGCAGAAGCAGCGCGCCCGCTGTGGCGGCCCTTCACCGCAGGAGCGCTGGGGGCGCTTGTGATGCCGGGCGAGACCGGCGGCTTCGCGCATTTTCTCCAGGTCGAAGTCGGCATGCCCACCGTGGAAGTGGGAGGCAGCGGTGTCGAAGAACTGGTGGAGGCGCTGAGGTCGCTGCTCAACTTCGTGCCAGCCCTCGAGGCGACGTCGCGACCACGGATGAGGGAACTGCGCTGATGAACGTCGAGGTTGGGCCGTCTAGGTCTCGCCGATGATCTCCTTCATCCCGGGCATCTCCAGCAACAGCTCGAACTCGTCGGCTTCCAGGAGCGAAGTCCAGCGTCCCCGCACCCGGTCCATCCTCAGCTCGATCTGGTAGGTTCCCTCGTCATCGCGCTGGCGCACGAAGACCGCCCGGCGCCCTTCCTTCTCGCAGGCGACGATGTCCTTCTGCAGCGCTCGCAGCCGACGGGCGATCTTGAGCGCGTAGCGCCCTTCCGGGTTGTTGAAGGTATGGTAATGCCGGTTGCGCGAGAGCGGTCGCGTGGGGTCGTACAGTCTCTGGATCAACCGGCGGACGAAGAAGTCCATTGCCTTCCGAGTATAGCGCTCGACCTGGCGTGCCTACTCGGGCAATCCGCGCGCCTCGATCACCGCACGCTCGAGCGCCTTGAAGCCCTTGCGCTGTCCGACTGCCACCACCCCGAGGTTTCGACGCGAGAAGTAGCGCCGGGCTGCATCCCGCACCGTGGTGGGAGTCTGGGCGTCGACCACCTTGCAGCGCTCCTCGAAGGTTTCGGGGCGGCGAAACAGCTCGGTGCCTCCGAACCAGCCCGCCAGCTCGCCAGTCGAGTCTTGGGCAAACTCCAGCAGCATCCGGTGGCGCCGCTTGGCTCTCGACAGCTCGGCTTCCGGGACCTTCTTGTTGCAGAGGACGGAGAGGGTGCGGCAGATCTCTTCCACCACCAGGCCGCTCTTCTGCGGCGCAGTGGCGGCGTCGATCTCGAACAGCCCGACATCGTGGAAGGTCTCGATCGACGCTTGCACGCTGTAGGCGAGGCCTCGCTGCTCGACCACATTGAAGGGCAAGCGAGAGGAGAGGCCGTCGTCGAGCACCCGGCGCAGCAGCTGGAGCGCCGGAAAGTCGGGGTGCTGCTCGGGCACGGCCCGGAAGTTGAGACGGAACTCGGTCTGGGCTTCGTCGTGCTCGATGAACTTCAGCCACGGGCCGACCCGGGAAGGGGCAGGAGCCTGCTCGGCGGTCGGCTCACCGGGAGGGAGGCGGGCGAACGCCTTCTCGACCAGGCGAAGCACCTCGGCCCGCTTCACCTTCCCCGACGCCGCCACCACCATGTTGCCGGTGACGTAGTGGCGGGCGAGGTGGGTGCGAATCTGCTTCATCGTCAGCGCCCGCACCGTGTCCCGGGTGCCCGCAATCTTGAGGCTGAGCGGGTGGCCAGGGAAGAGCTCCATCTTCGAGAGGTTGTCGATCTCGATGTCCCGGCCCTTCTCGTCGACCTCATCGAGCATCTCCTCGATGATGATCTCGCGCTCGACGTCGATCTTCGGCAGCCGCGGCCGGGTGAGCATGTCCCCGAGCACCTCCACTCCAACGTCGAGGTGGGCGGGGTGGAGCGGGGTGAAATAGTAACCGTGGTCTCGCGTGGTGATGCCGTTGAGGTTGCCTCCCACCTCCTCGACCGCAGCGTTCATCTCCACCGTGTCGGGGTGGAGCTTGCTGCCCCGGAAGAACATGTGCTCGAGGAAGTGACTCACCCCGTTGGTCTCCACCGTCTCGTGGCGCGAGCCGGTACGCACGTACGCGGCGATCATCGCAGTGTGGAGGTGCGGGGTTTCGATGGTGACGACCCGAAGGCCCGAAGGGAGGACGTCGCGAAAGTAGCGGTAGCTCATGAACGCTTCAGCCTTACAACGAAAGTGGTTCCCCCGCTCGGCCCGTTCTCACATTCGATCGACCCGCCGTGGGCGTGGAGGATCTGCCGGGAGACCGCGAGGCCAAGGCCGGTTCCGCCGGATTTGGTCGAAAAGAATGGTTCGAAAATCTGCTCCCGCACTCCCGGAGCAATGCCCGGCCCGGTGTCGCTGAAGCGGACTTCCACTTCGCCGACCCGTGCGAGCGAACCGACCGTTAGCCTGCCTCCGGTGGCCATCGCCTCGCGGCTGTTGCGGACGAGGTTGAGGAATACCTGCCGCAGCTGGCCCTCGTCGACCAGCGCCCGGGGCTCGGAGGCATCGAACTCGCGGTCCACTTCCACCCCTGCCCGCTGAAGTTCTTCGCGGGAGAAGTCGAGCACGCTCTCGAGAACGCCGTTGACGTCTTCGGGGACCAGCGAGGGCTGAGGCGGCCGCGCCATTCGCAGGTACTCCTCGGTGACGGCGGTGAGCCGATCCACTTCGCGGGTGACCGACCCGAGCAGCTCGCGGGCCTCGGCGGCCTCGGCCGGGGTGGGAAAGTGGGCGCGCTCGAGTTGCTCCTCGAGCATCTCGACGTTGAGGCCGATCGACGAGAGCGGGTTGCGCACTTCGTGGGCAATCTGCGCCGAGATCCGTCCCACCGCGGCGAGCTGTTCGGCGCGCAGCAGGGCCTCTTGCTGGTCCTTCAGCTGGGCTTCGCGTTCCCGCAGCGAGCGGGCCATCGCGTCGAACTCGCGGGCGAGCACCGAGATCTCGTCGTCGCCCTTGACGCCCAGCTCGGCACTGTAGTCGCCACGGCCAATCCGCGAGACCCCTTCGATCAGCGTCGCCACCGGGCGCAGCCGGCGCGCCGAGAGGGCAGTGGCGAGCAACCCCACGGCGATCGCCAGCACCGAGAGGCCGAGAATCGCCACTCCGGTGCGCTGCTCGCGCTGCTCGGTGGTGCGGACCCGCTCGCGAATGCGGGCCTCGAGCGAGAGGGCGAGCCGCTCCATTCCCGCGGAGAGCGAGCTCTCGAGCTGACGCAGCTCCGCGCTCTGCACCGCCACCTGGTCCCAATCCGGCTGCTCCGGCTCGAGGGTGGCATAGAGCGAGTCGGCGGCGGATTCGTAGCGCACATAGCGCTTTTCGAGCTCGTCGAGCTTCTGCTCGACCTCGTGGAGGTAGGGGACTTCCGAAGCCGGCGCGAACTCCATCGCCTGGTGGGCCTTCTCGCGGCCTTCGGCGATCTGCGGCGGCATTAGCCCCCGCGACGACGACCGCGCGAGCTGGATCAAGTTGCGGCGCTTTTCTGGCTGGCGCTCCCCGCTGAGGCCGGCGGTGTTCTCGACCTGGTAGTTGTGGAAGGTCTGCACCTTCGCCACTTTCTGCGAGAGCTGCAGATACCCTTCACTGACCAGGCGGATTTCGACCTGATTCCGGTGCAGCTCGACCACCCCGAAGATCGAGACTGCGCCGAAGGTGACCAGCACCACCGCGTAGCCAAGAAAGTTTCGGGTCGCCAACGAAAGGCGCATCGGCTCCTACATTGACCTGATAGGTGGGAAGTCGACTACGCTTCGGTGCAGCTAGAGGCAAGTCAGCGTTTTATAAGCTGATTCCGAAGAAAAAGAGGAGAACATGCTCACCCTCACCCGTGGCTGTCGCGCGCCGGCCGTCGTCCTCTGTTTCCTCGCCACGCAAGCCGTCCTCTCCGGGCTTCCGGCGGGTGCGGCGCCACTGCCGAAGCTGGTGGTGATTCCCTTTGGCCAGGGCCCCGGTGTTCCAGATCGTGCCGGCAGTCGTTTCGGAACGCTCCTCTCTGACGAGCTGAAGCGGCG
>JAYUUC010000406.1:0-4426 GCA_043755105.1 Myxococcales bacterium | reverse complement strand
CCGGCAACAAGGGCATCTCGGCGTTTCTGGTGCCGACCTCCACCCCCGGGTTCAACCGCGCGCCTCCGGACCGGAAGATGGGCATTAGCGCAGCCTGGTCCTGCTCGATGTTCTTCGAGGACTGCCGCGTTCCGGTGAAGAACCGCCTCGGCAAGGAAGGCGATGGCTTCAAGGTCGCGATGAGCACTCTGGACGGCGGTCGGATCGGCATCGCTGCTCAGGCGATCGGCATCGCTCGGGCTGCTTACGAAGAGGCGCTGGCGTACTCGGCCGAGCGCAAGACCTTCGGCAAGCCGATTCGCGAGCATCAGGCGATCCAGTTCATGCTCGCCGACATGGCGACGGAGATCGACGCCGCGCGCTTGCTCACGCTTCAGGCCGCTCTGATGAAGGATAGAGGCGTCCGCCACACCACCGAGAGCGCGATGGCCAAACTCTATGCTTCCGAGATGTCCAGCCGGGTCACCAACAAGGCGCTCCAGGTTCACGGCGGCATGGGCTACAGCAAGGAGATGGACGTCGAGCGGCATGTTCGCGACGCGCGCATCACCGAGATTTACGAGGGCACCAGCGAGATTCAGCGCATCGTCATTTCCAGCAACCTGCTCAAGGAGTAACCGATGGTCCGGCACACCCTGCTGTCCAGCCTGTGCATCGCCAGCTTCGCTCTCGCCGCCGGCAAGGGAACCCCCAAGGCTGTCCCCAGCTCGAGTGAGCTCAAGGCGGCGATGGGCGGCATCGATGCGGGTACTCCGGCGGCGAAGGACCCCAACGCTCCCGATGTGTCCAAGCTTCCGTTCACCCAGACCTCGATCCGCACCGTGGTCAGCTATCACCAGCCGCAGATCCAGAGCTGCTACGAGGAGACGCTGGCCGGGCGCGACAAGGTGGTGGAAGGAAAGCTGCAGACCTCTTTCGTGATCACCGGTGAAGGCCTGGTGAAGAACGCCCGCGTCGAGAAGAAGAACACCACTCTTCGCGAGCCGCGCCTGCACGAGTGCGTGGTCGCGGTGCTCTCGGCGATGACCTTTCCCAAGCCGATTGACGGCAAGGATCACCCGATCGAGTACCCTTTCAACCTCAAGGCCATCAAGTAACCTTGGACTTCGAGCTCAACGAGACCCAGAAGCTGATCCGCGATACCGCGCGGAGCTTTGCGCGCGAACAGGTTGTTTTTTAGGTTAGAAGCGCTGACCGGGAAGAGCGATTTCCCGCTGAGCTCTATCGTCAAATGGGTGAGCTGGGCCTGCTCGGGGTGAACATACCTGCCGAGCACGGCGGCGCCGAAGCGGGTGCCGTCAGCTATGCGCTGGCGATGATCGAGATCTCCGCGGCCTGCGCCTCGACCTCGGTGGGCATGGCCGTCACCAACATGTGCGCCGAGCTGATCAACCAGTTCGGCACCGACGCCCAGCGGCAAAAGTACGTCACCTCGCTGGCGTCGGGAGACGCGGTGGCAGGCGCCTTCGCGCTGTCCGAAGCCCACTGTGGCTCGGACCCCGGTGCAATCCGCACCACTGCCCGCCGGGAAGGTGACCGCTACATCATTGACGGCTCGAAGCAGTGGATCACCTCGGGCGCGTACGCCGGAGTGATGGTCGTTTGGGCACGTACTTCCAACGCGGGCAACAAGGGGCTGTCCTGCTTTCTCGTCGAGAGAGGGACCCCGGGGCTTCATGTTGGCAAGCCCGAGGACAAGATGGGACTGCGCGCGTCGAACACCGTGCCGCTGACTTTCGAAGGGTGCTCTATCCCGGTCACTCACCTGCTCGGGAAGGAAGGGGAGGGCTTCAAGCTGGCAATGGTCGCGCTCGACGGAGGGCGTATCGGCATCGCCAGCCAGGCCTGTGGGGTGGCGCGCGCGGCCTTGAACGCGTCGATTGCCTACAGCAAGGATCGAAAAGCCTTTGGCGCTCCGATCGCCGAGTTTCAGGCGGTTCGCTGGTTCCTCGCCAACATCGCCACCGAGCTGGCAGCCGCAGAGCTCCTCACCCTGCGCGCAGCATCGCTGAAGGAAGCGGGTGGACCCTTCACGCGGGAAGCCTCGATGGCCAAGGTGTTCGCCAGTGAGATGGCGAATCGCGCCTGTGACAAGGCCGTTCAGATTCACGGCGGCTACGGGTACATCGACGAGTTCCCGGTCGAGCGCTACCTCCGCGACGCGCGGGTGCAGACGCTCTACGAAGGCACCAGTGAGATTCAGCGGCTGGTGATCGCCCGCGAGATCTTCCGCGACGCCGCTTCCGCCTGAGCCCGAAGGCCCAGGTCCATTTCGATGACGACGAGGTCTGAGATGCTTCGAACGCTGCCTGCTGTGCTCGTGGCGCTGTGCTGTGCGGTGGGCTGCGGCAAGCAGCATCCGGTGGGGGACGCCGGGGTGGAAGCAGATGCGGGGACCCCGGTGGTCGACGCCGGCCGACCCGCGGGGGAAGGGCCTCCGACGGGCTACTCGCTCGCCGTGGAGCAGCCGCCCAATCCGTCGAGCACCCGAACCGGGTTGTCGGTCTCGATGGTGCTCGACTCCAATGACCAGCCGGTGATCGCTTACGTGGTCGAGGACCCGAACGGGGACGGCGTCCTTCAGGATACGGCGGTGATGTTCACCCGCTGGAACGGGGAAAGCCGCTCCTGGGAGACTCCGAAGCTGATCGAAGTGGTGGGTCAGATTGAACTCGCAGCGCCTCACCGGCAGATATCGCTCGCGCGCGACGCTTCCACTGGTCGGCTCGGCCTGGCCTATCTCACCTCGGCAAGACAGGTGCGACTGGCAACGTCGGACAACGAAGGGGCGAGCTGGTCGCTGCGGGATCTGGCGCCGGCAGGGACCAAGGCTCACAGCGACCCGTCGCTGGCGCTGGCGGGGGGAAACATCGACGCGGCCTACTGGAGCGAGGACGCGCTCTGCGACGGCGTTGGGTGCCGGGCGTCGATCTTCTATGACCGGATTCCTGCCACGGGGGCAGCCAGTCACCAGGGGGTCGAGTTGGCCACCGCGCTCGAGGAGACGCCGCAGTTTCCGCTCTCGCTCGCGGTGGACGCGAACGGCGAAGCCGGCCTCGCCTACTTCATCCGAACCCACAGCACGCCCGACTTCGAGCTTCGCTTCTGGAGGCCCCACAGCTCGACGGTGGCAACGGTGCTCCAGTCCGCTCAGCCCCAGCCGATCGTTCCTTCCGTGTCGCTGGCTTTTGAAGGAGACAAGCCCCGGGTAGCCTATCACCTCGCCGGCGCTGATCCTCTGGTCGAGCTGCGCTACAGCGCGGCCAACGACTCCAGGGGGACGCAGTGGAACAGCCCGGTCGCCGTACCGCGAAACGGAAGCAGCGCCAATCCGGACAGCACCCGCTGGTTCCAGGCGCTGGCCGTCGACTCGGGAGGAGCCGTGGCCATTGCTGCCTTCTACGGTTTCTCTGCGGCGGCTCCGCAAATGTACGGAGGCCCGAAGCTCGCGCGTTCGGCCCATGGCACCGACTTCACCGTCACCAGCCCGGACCTGGGCCGCGTCTTCGGCTCCGCCGGGATGTGGGCCAACCTCGCCTATACCCGCGCCCACAAGCTCACCGGGGTCTTCCTCTACGACATCAACGGGAACCCGAGCATCAAGCCAGGCGTGGTCCTCTGGCGTGAGCTGTAGCCTCTGAACGCAGAGGCGAGAATCGGGGCCCGAGTCGATTGCTCCTGGACTTGGCCAGGTAGATCGACCTGGTCGAGTGACGCGCTTTACCCCGCCAGGGCCCCCTGAACGGACGTCTGTTCCGCGACGCATCGCGTCAAGCATCTGCAGCGGTGACCTCCAAGTCTCCGTAATTCCATTCCGGCTGCCGCTTTCCCGTGTGGAGGCAATCTTGAAGGCACCCTTGCCGACAATTCCTCACGGCGGGCCGCTCGTCAGGCTCCGCCGCATGCGTGGGGAGCGTTGTGAACGCCGAGAGCACCGTGACAGCGCCGATGGCAGCCCTGGTCGCGATGGCTCTGGCGCTGTGCGGGAATTCGGCGCGCGCGCAGGTTCAACCCACTTCGGATTCGGTGATGCTTTCCTCCTACTTCGAAGAGGGAAACCTTCAGCAGGCGAAGGAGCAGTTCGATCGGGGCGCCTACGCCCGCGCGAGGAACCTCCTGGCCGGAGAAATTCCGTCACCTCCGGTCCGCTTTCTGGCGGCGACGTGTGCCGCGAGACTGGGCGAGCACGAGAGTGCTGCCGCTCAGTTCGAAACGCTGGCCGATGAGTATCCCGCGATGCGCGACCGCTGTCTCTTCCAGGCCGCGCGGGCGCAGGAGCGGCTCAAGCATCTGCAGGCCGCCAAGGTTCTCTACCTTCAGGTGGATGCCGGCTCCACCGTGTTCGATGAGGCCCGACTCGCCGCGGCGATGATGTTGAAGAAGAACCGTGACTTCTCTTCCGCGATCGCCGCGCTCATTCCTCTGG
>JAYUUC010000405.1:0-4437 GCA_043755105.1 Myxococcales bacterium | reverse complement strand
GTCTCGCGGCGCAATCGATTCACGTTCGGTCGCAGGGGTAGGCGGCCGCTCCGGTCGAGGCGAAGGGCAGGCGGATTCGGGCGGCGCAGTCCATCCGCTCCGCGTCAGCCTTCGTGAAGCGGAGGCGCCAGGGTCGAGGCGAAGCGGGGCAGGCGGACCCGAAAGGTGGTCCCTGCTGTCTCGGTGGAGTGGACTTCAATCACTCCCCGGTGGGCGATCACCACCTGCTTCACGATGTAAAGGCCGAGGCCGATGCTGCGGCCGGTGAATCCCGAGAACTCGGCGCCCCGCTGCAGCGGCTCGAACAGCCGCGGCAACAACGCGGCCGGAATCGGTGAGCCCGAGTTGTGGACTTCGAGCACCGCGTCCTTTCCTTCCACCACCGACCGTACCTGCACCTGGGAAGCCCGCGGGCTGTAGGCCACTGCGTTGTTCACCAGATTAGACACCAGTTGCACCAGCCGGTCGGGGTCCCACTCGCCGTGGTCGGGGTCGCCCTTGTGCGTATAGGCAATCTCCCGGTCTTCGTGGTTCAACCGCAGCTCTTCCATCACGTCGGTCAGCGCACCGTGGAAGCTCACCATCACGGGCGAAATGGAAATGCCCGCGCCGAGCCGGGCCCGGGTAAAGTCGAGCAGCTCCCGGGTCATTCGGGTCACCCGCTCGCCGGCGGTGATGATGCGGGACACGGCACCGGACTGGCGCTCGTCGAGCCCGCCGATTCTTCGAAGAATTCCCGCCGACATCAAGATGGCGCTGATCGGCGTCGCGAGGTCGTGGCTGACGATTCCCACCAGCTGCTTCTCGAAATCGGCGCGGCGTCGATCGTCGGCCTCGCGTCGCTTCTGCTCGCGGAGGTCCCTCATCATCACCGCGATGCCCAGCAGCCCCCCGTGATGAGGGTCGACGATGCTGAACACGCTGGAGTCCATCGGCACGACTTCACCGGTCACTCCGTTTCGCATCCGCAGCTCGCCTCTCCACTTTCCCTTCCGCGCGTTGGGGAGGATGACGTCCCGCATCAGGGGCAAGTCTTCCGGAATCAAAAGTTCGCTGAATAGGGTCGAGGCAATTCGATCTGCCCCTTCGATTCCGAGCAGTCTCTGGCCAGAAAAGTTGAGGTAACTGAAGGCGCCACTCGCCGAAATCACCGCGATTCCCTCGGAAGAGGTCTCGACAATCGAAGCCAGCTTCTGGATGCTGTCGAGCAGGTGGCGAAGCTCGTCGGCCTGCCCGCTGGCGAGGTCGGCCTTCTGCTGTTCTCGCACGCCGGCCACCACCAGCGATTGATTCGCCTCTCGCACTTCGCTGGTGGTTTCTGCCTCGCGAAACCGGGCCTGGACACTGGCCGTGGAGTCGACCACCTGAACCACCAGGTCACCGTCGATGGACCGGGCGTCGATCGCGGGAGTGACGAAGAAGGAGGCGTAGCGGACCTCTGCCCCCGAGAGGTAGCGGACCTCCGTCGCCGA
Organism: Myxococcales bacterium; assembly: GCA_043755105.1. Taxonomy (GTDB): domain Bacteria; phylum Myxococcota; class Myxococcia; order Myxococcales; family Myxococcaceae; genus JAYUUC01. The sequence goes on along the minus strand of JAYUUC010000405.1, from coordinate 2,965 downwards.
GTCGAGAATGCCGCTGGCGGAAACCGAGTCGAGGAGCCGATTGACGATATCCCCGCTCTCAGCCGGGAAGAGCGCCGCCAGGGGCACCCCCTCTGCGGGTACCCCCTCGACCGTGCACAGCCCGCGAAAGGCGGGGTTGGCATAGAGCAAACGGTGGTCGCTGCCGCGGACGATCGTGAGCGGTATCGATGCGCCTTCCGCGGTGTCGCGATAGCAGCGACGCCCCTGCATTGGCACCCGCCGGAAGTCGGACGAACCAGAGATTTCGCGAGAGAGCTGTTCCATTCGAACGTCCCTTGGAAAAGTGCTAGCGGCCAGAGTCACTGGACAGCGGTCGGTAGTAATTGTTGTCACCCTGGGTTCGCATCAACACGTAATTCAACGCGACCAGTCGGTTGAGTGCTCGGGTGAGCGTGGCGGGCTCGAGCGTCAGCTCTTGCGCCAGCGCCGCTGCCTCGCTTTCGTTTGATCGGGTGAGAGCGACCAGCACCCGCGCCTCCTCGGCCGTCAGTCCAGGGAGCGACGGCAGAGCTTCGTGGCTGTTGGTCTGCTGCGGCTTGTCCGAGAGCAGGCCTCGCCAGTCGCGCAGCGTCTCCCGGATCACCAACCCGCGTTCAGTAATTTCGTAAGCGCGGAACTCGGCGCTGTGCTTGCTGCGGCGCATCTTCACCACCGCCAGCACCTTGCGCAGCTCGCCGCGCAGCTCGGCGTAGCGAAGGAAAATGATGTTCTCGGTGAGGAAGGAGATCGCGTGGGGACTGAACTGGAAGGTGTCGAAGGTCTCTGGCACCTCGATCGTCATCATCAGCGATACCCCCAGCTGAGTGAGGACGCCGATCATGTGGTACAGCGACTCCTGGAAATCGGCCTTGAAAGTGGGAGCGAGCGCGACCTCGAACCCGGTGAGCGAGTCGAACACCAATCGCTTGGCCCCGATCTCTTCCACGGCTTTCCGGATCATCAGCAGGGTTTCGTCCAGCGAGAGGTCGAGCCTGCGCAGGTAGAGGATCCGCAGGTCTCCCTTGGAAACCATTGCTTCGAGGTCCAGGCCGATGTCCTTGGCCCGTCGAACATAGTCGTCGGGATGCTCCTCGAAGATGGCGAGCACGCAGCGCTCGCCCTGAGCTGCACCGGCGGCGATGAAGTGGGTGCTGACCACCGACTTCCCGGTGCCCGATGGCCCTGCCACCAGGGTGGCGTCCCCCACGGGAAGTCCCCCTCCGAGCATGGCATCGAGCGCCGGAACGCCGAGCGACAGCCTCGGGCCGGTACGGGCATGGATGCTCTGCGGGGGCTGACCCCGCTGAGCCCTCGGAAAAACCTCGAGTCCATCGTTGCTGATCCGGAAGGTGTGCAGCCCGGGCAGCGGCGCCTGGCCCCTGACCTTGGCGACCTGAATCTTGCGCACCACCGAGTTGAGCTCTCGGCTCTGGTTCAGCCAGATGATTCCGTCGGCGACGGTGAACACCTCGTTGATCCTGACTTCCCGCTCGTAATATTCGCCGACCAGGAAACTGGTCGCTTGCCAGGTGGTGAAGAAGAGTGACAGGTCCTGGAGGAACGCCTGCAGCTCGCGGCCCCCTTGCTGGCTCCGCGTCCCGATGAAAGTCCGGAACGAATCGGCCGCGACGATGCGAGGGTTGATTGTCTGCACTTCGCGCTTGATTCGTTGCATCAGCGCCTCAAGGTCGCCGGCGACGACCTCGGGGCTGAGGTCGATGTAATGCACCGCGGTGCCGACCTTGTTCGGGTCGAAGAATCGCATCTGCTGCTGGTAGCGGAGCATCTTCAGCGGCGGCTCGCCCACCGACGTGAAGTAGATCGCCGGCTGCTCGACCGTGGCGTTGGCGAAGATGATCTGTTGCACCAGGGTCGTCTTGCCCGAGCCGGGTTCACCCGCGATCAGGTTGAACGAATACTCCGGCAACCCGCCCCCGAGTACCTCGTCGAGCCCGGGAATGCCGGTGGACAGGAGATTCAAGGTGACCTGCTTTTGTTGTCTCATCCGCCTACTTCTCCTTCTGCGTCAAAGCCCAGGGATTCCACGTGTTCGGGCCACCCCCTGCAGATCAGGCGCAAGGTGAGGTTTTCCCCGATGAAGGAGCAGAGCAACTCGAGCAGGTGGGTGACGAACATCGTTGCCCCCGCCCGCAGCTCTGCTTCGCTCTGCAACTGGGAGATCGATTCGAGGCCCTCGAGCGCGACGTCGTCTCCGATCTGCACTTCTGTCTCCGCCAGCCAGGGGAATTGCTCCCGGCTCAAGTAAAGCGCCCGCATCGACAGCGAAAGAAAGCCGACCGGGCCGATCATCTTTGCCACCGCCTCGAACAGGCGGCCCAGCGTCTGGTTGATGGAAGCAGCAATCTCCTCCGGGCTGCAGGGAGGTTCACGGTTGGGACCGACGATCAGCGCCGCCGCGAGCAGCATCTTGGAAGGTGCGCTCAGCTGCTCTGACTCCCCGCTTCCGGAACGCGACGGGGGAACGCCTTTCACCGCTCCTCCCGGGGCGGCAACTGCCCCTCTGGGGTCGGCTCGCGGCCAGGTCGCCTACCGCGCGCCCGGCCGCTCTGCGTGTCGTGTATGACTGGGAGCCGCCGCATCGGATACAGAGTTAACACCGAAGCGCCAGAGTGTGAAACCTGGCCTCCGGACAAACCGGAGCCTCCCGTGTGACACCGGCATGTCTGTTGTCCGAAAGAAAACGGGAGGTCGGACTCTAGACCAGCAACTCGAGCGTGGTGCCCAGCCATCCGCGAATGTCTTCGCGGGTGGGGACGCGATCACTGTCGAGCGCGACCCGAAATAGGTCCCCGGCGAATTCCCCCGCGGTGCGGTAGCGGCCCTTGAGGTCGGCGTGAATCGCCTTGTGGAGAATGGCGGCCAGCCCCTTGTCCAGCGAGGAAGGCAAGTTGAGCCGACACGCTCGAATGGCGGCGACCACCGTCTTGGGCTCTGTCCCGGCGAA
>JAYUUC010000404.1:0-12745 GCA_043755105.1 Myxococcales bacterium | reverse complement strand
CTTCCACGCCGTCGGCTGCCGCCAGGGTATTGAAGTAAGGGTCGAGCAGCTGGCGAAGCCCGTCGCGCTGCACCGGGTCGTCGTCCACCACAAGCACGGTGAAGCGGCCCTGGTCTCGCGAGTTCTGCTCGGCCCGTGCCTTGTTCCGGGCGCGCTTTGCCGAGGGACGTGCCGGCCGCGCCTGGCCGAGAGGAAAAACGCGCTCGAGCTTGGCGGCGACGTCGCGGGCCTGGCGCGCGAGGCCCTGCAACAGGTCGCGTTGAGGCGCGCTCAGCTCTACCGACTCCAACCGGTCGGTGAGCCGCGCCAGCAGGGTGGCCACGGGCTCTTGGAGTTCCTCTAACCCCGGCAGTGCCACCGGGCCTACATCGAACGCGCTTGAATCAGGTTGTGTGGCCAAGGCAATTCCCCTTTTCACAGTCTGTGGGCAAAGCAATCGACAGGCCAACTCCCCGAGCTTCGCGGTGTTCGATACTTGAGAATGGAGCGGCGGGCCGCGCGGGTGAAGTATCGACAGGGAACCACACCCGCCCACGTGAAAACCTTGCAGCCCGCTCGATGTGAGGGCGTGGTTGCAGAGGGACGCACCCGGGCCTTCGACTCGCTGAGTACGACCAAATCGCTATAGAATGGACAAGCAGGTGAAATCTCATCCACTGCTCGCACCGAGGTTGACGCTTGAGCGATGACGGCCAGAAACCCCAGCGGCTCACCATTCCAGAGGATAGGGGCCCGTTGCCGCTGCTCGAGCCCAACATCGGTCGCGTCAAGGCGATGTTGCAGGTCCACGGTTACCTCGGAGTGATCGTGATTGACCTCGAGCCGCTCAGCCACATCGAGAATGAATTCGGGAGCGACGCCTACAGCCAGCTGATCCTGGATATCGGCACCGAGCTGGTGGCGCTTCGAAATCAGGTGGTGCGTTCGAGCGATTTGATCTGCTCGGCGCGCCCCGACGGCGAGCAGGTGGCCATCTTTCTCGATGGCGCCCGCAAGAATCAGGAGCTGAGCCCGGGAGCGATCGAGCTGATCACCGACCGCATCTGGCTGGCCCTGGTGCCCCGAATCGCCGAGCTGCTGCGGCCATTCGGCAGCCACGCGCGGGTCCGACTCGGCTACTCGGTAGTGCTGCTCAATTCGATGATCAACGCCGATCGGCTGATTTACCGCGCGCTCGACCAGGCCCGGGCGATGGTCGCCGACCACACCCGCAGGGTGGACACCCGCGCCCGCGAGCAGCTGCGGGACCTGATCGTCCGCCGCCAGCTCACCACCGCGTTCCAGCCGATCGTGGAGATGCCTGGCACCAAGATTCTCGCTTACGAGGCGCTGATCCGCGGCCCGGTGGGCACCGACATGAGCAGCCCGGCAATGCTGTTCAACCTTGCCCAGCAAGCCGATCTGGTCGCGGAGCTCGACCGGGCCTGCTGCAACTGCAACCTGACCCGGGCAGGCGCAGGAGCGCTGCCGACGTCCGCGCTGCTGTTCGCTAACGTGCTCCCCACGGTGATCAACGACCCGACCTTCCGGCGCTGGCTGATCGACACCTCGCGGTCGCTCTTCGATGGCCGGCTGGTGCTCGAGCTGAACGAAGGGGTGGCGATCAAGAACCACGACATGCTCAGCCGGGGCATCGCCGAGCTGCGTGACGGGGGCATCCGGATCGCGCTCGACGACCTCGGCGCCGGCTACGCCAACCTCGACCACGTGCTGCGGCTGAAGCCCGACTTCCTCAAGCTCGACATCTCGCTGGTGCGGGGCGTCGATCGCAGCGAGGTGAAGCAGGCGCTGATCTCCAGCCTGGTCTCGGTGGGCCGAGCCGCGCAATCGGTGGTGATCGCCGAAGGGGTGGAAGAACAGGCGGAGTGCGAGATGCTTCAGACCCTGGGCGTGCCCTGGGGTCAGGGATTTCTCTTCGCCCGTCCCAACGCGGAGTTTGTCGAGGCCTCGTCCCTGGCCAAGGCCTGAACAGGCTCGGCCTTCAGCGCGAGGAAGAGGGCAACCAGGTTGCGGGAGGGATGGACTGATGGGGGTCGAGCTGATTCGGCAGCGGACCCTTCCGGGCACGTGTCCCCTGCGTCTTCGAGTAGACGTAGGTGAACTCAGCCCCGAAGAAGAGAATCTGCGCTGAGTAGTAGACCCAGGTGAGGAGAATCGCGAGCGAGCCGGCGGCCCCGTAGCTCGAGCCGACGCTGCTCTTGCCCAGGTAGAGCCCGATTCCGAACTTGCCGAGTGAGAACAGCAGCGAGGTCACCGCGGCCCCCAGCCAGACGTCACGCCAGGTGACCGGGGTGCTGGGAAGAACCTTGTAGATCATTGCGAAGAGCACGGTGATCACCCCGAATGAGACCAGGATGTTGGTGAACTGCCACACCGTCTCCCAGCCCGGCATCAGCCCCCCGACGAACTTGCCCACGGCGGCGAGCGCGGCGGTGAGCACCAGCGAGACGAGGAGCAGAAACCCGATGCCGAGCACCATCGCGAAGGAGAGGAAGCGGGTACGCATGAACCCCAGCAGTCCGCCCTTGATGTTCTTCTTCTCTACTTTCCAGATGGTGTCGAGCGCTTCTTGCAGCTGAGCGAAGACACCGGTGGCGCCGAAGATCAACACCACCAATCCGATCAAAGTGGCGAGGATCCCCGCGCTCGGCTTGCGCGCGCTGGCCATCATGTCCTGGAGCACCTTGGCACCGGTCTCACCGAGCAGCCCGGAGAGCTGGCCCTGAATCTGACCCCGCGCCGCTTCCTGACCGAAGGCCAGGCCGGCCACCGCCACGGCGATGATCAGCACCGGAGCGATCGAGAAGATGGTGTAGTACGAGAGCGCCGCGGCCATCGTGGGGGCCTTATCGTCGACCCACTCGCTCACGGTTTGCTTCAACAGCGGAATCACGTCCTTCGGGCGCATCCAGGCTCCTTCAGGTAGTCGTCTCGGACATTCGTGGACGGAGAGGTGCTCACCTCTCCTCCTATTGGCCAGAGCCGGCGTCGAATTCGCTGCACTGCACTGTCCGCTCGCCGACGAATCGGGAGCCGGGGCTGGTGGCCCCAACGGGGGGCGGTAGCGTCCCGCCGATGAAGGTCACCACCTGGAACGTGAACGGAATTCGCGCCCGCGAGGCCCAGGTGCTCGACTGGCTGGGCCACGAGCAACCGGACGTCATCTGCGTTCAGGAGATCAAGGCCGAGCGGGAAAAGGTCCCCGATTCGCTTCGAGAGCTCCCCGGCTACTGGGGCTTCTGGCACGGTCACAAGGGGTACTCCGGCGTCGGGCTGCACCTGCGGCAAGCGACCTTCCCGGAGGCACCGCGTTTCGGCCACCCCCGGTTCGATCACGAGACCCGCATCGTCACCGCCGAGGTGGGGACTCTGATGGTGGCCTCGATGTACGTCCCCAACGGAGGGAAGGACTTCGCCGCCAAGCTGCGCTTTCTCGAAGCGCTCGAGCCTTTCGTCGCCGACCACCACCGAGCGGGCCAATCGCTGATTCTTTGCGGCGACCTCAACGTTGCCCGCACCGCCCGCGATGTGCACCCCACGCTGCGCAACCCCGAGCAGATCGGTCAGACCGCGCAGGAACAGCAGCTGCTCGAGGCACTTCTCTCGCACGGGCTGGTCGACCTCGGGCGGCGCTTCGACCCCGACAACGACCAGCTGTTCACCTGGTGGGCGCCCTGGCGGAAGATGCGGGAGCGGAACATCGGCTGGCGGTTGGATTACGTCCTCGCCAGCGAATCCCTGGCAAACCTGGCGACCGGTTGCAGCGTGTATCGGGAGTTCGGCACCAGCGACCATGGGCCGGTCAACGCCTCTTTCCAGCCCTCGCCCCTGTGGGCCGGAAGTCGCTGACCGGGGGGCCTTCCCGGGGAGAATTGCGCCCTGCGCTTCGCGCCACCATATTGTCGTCGGAGGCATCGACCATGGAATGGCGGAAGAAGTTGGATGCGATGAGGGGGCGACGGATTCCCCGCGCTTCCGAGGCGGACCTGGCGGGGGCTCCGATCGACAAGCGCCCCGAAGCGCTCGAAGACATCGCGGGCGATGGGGGAGGCCAGATGAATCAAGTGGGCGTGCCCTGGAGCGGTGAAGGCAAAATTCGCCGGGGACAACGGAGCGAATCACCCACGGGGAAAGCCGACCCCGGTCACTGACGACAGCGGGGAGCGTCCAGCGCAGGATCATGGACGTCGCATCGAAGCGCCCGCACGCGAGTTGGCCGCGGAGGGCCGTTTCGCGATGCGCCTCTCGGCCATGTTGAATCGGACAGCGCCCACGGCTACAGACAGCGGATGACCGAGAAAGTGGTGAAATCGGACGCCGACTGGAAGTCACAGCTTTCGGACGAGCGCTACCGCGTGTTGCGACGAAAGGGCACCGAACGGGCCTTCACGGGCGAACTCTGGAATCTCCATGAGGAAGGCAGCTACCGCTGCGCTGGCTGCGGAGAGGCGCTCTTCTCGTCGCAGACCAAGTTCGACTCGGGTTGCGGCTGGCCCAGCTTCACGGCGTCGACCCCGGGCACGGTCGAGGAATTGAACGACGACAGCCACGGAATGCGCCGCACCGAAGTCACCTGTGCCCGATGCGAAGGCCACCTGGGCCATGTGTTCAACGACGGCCCCGCTCCGACGGGCCAGCGTTACTGCATCAACTCGGCTTCCCTCACTTTCGAAAAGAAGGGCTGAGCCCGATGCGGAGACGAAATTTCGGCGGGCTGCTCATCGCCTCGCTGATGACGGCCTGCGCCTCGGGCGTCGCCGGAGAGAGAGGCTGCAGTCCCGAGGGCTGTGCGGGCGATTCTGGAACGAAAACCGACGGAGGCCAGGGCGGCGAAGTGGCCCTCGGTCCCTCCCAGTCGGGCATCGCGACGTTCTACGACGCCACCGGAGCAGGCAGTTGCTCCTACGACGCCACGCCCGAAGACCTGCGGGTGGCGGCCATGAACGCGCCTCAGTTTCATGGGTCGGCCGCCTGCGGTGAATGCGTCCACGTGGTCGGGCCTTCCGGCGCAGTGACGGTGCGCATCGTCGACCTCTGTCCGGGGTGTCAGTCCGGGCATCTCGACCTCAGCCGCGAAGCCTTCGCACAGATCGCCAACCAAAGCCTTGGCCGCGTGAACATCACCTGGACCCCGGTCAGCTGTGTGATTCAGGGCCCGCTGTCGTATCGAATGAAGGACGGAAGCTCTCAGTGGTGGACCGCGATTCAGGTACTCCATCACCGTTTACCCATCCGCTCAGTCGAGTGGGAGCACGCCGGCAGCTGGGTCCCGATTCGACGCGAGGCCTACAACTATTTCGTCGTCGACCACGGCGTGGGTCCCCAGCCCTTCCGGCTGAGGGTCACCGCCAGCGATGGACAGCAATTGATCGACTCACTGCCGCCGGTGGTCGATGGGGCGGTGGTCGCAGGCACCTCGCAGTTCGGACCGTAGACAGGCGCGAGAACAGCGTTTGAAGCGCCGGCCTCCCCCTCGAGGCCAGTAGGCGAAGCCCTTCCGCCGTCCCACGTTGGCTACCTCGGGTCTTGCTCGGGAACTTGGAGGAGGGGCAAATGGGCAAGGCGTGGATGCTGTTGCTCGCAGTGGCAAGTCTGGGATTGAGCGGCTGCGCTGCCCTGGCCCGGGAGGTCGGCAAGGGGACCGCTGAAGGGGCACTCCAAGGCGCCAAGAGCTCGGGCAAGGAAGAGGGGAAAGAGCCACCCGCGGCACCGGATTTCGCCGCAATGGGAGAGAAGGCATCGCAGGGACTTGTTCGCGGCGGTCTCGAAGCGCTCAGCGCTCCGGAGCAGCAGGCACAAATCCGGGCACTGATGGGCATGGTGGTGGGCCAGGCCATCGGAAGCGCGCTGGGCAGCGGCGCGGCGCCTGAGCTTCGCAAGAACCGCAGCGAGGCCCCGTCTCAGGCCGAAGGACCCGCGGCCCAGCTTGCGCGCCAGGCTGCCCGAGCGTTTGCCGAGGAACTCGGGCGGGAACTCTCCAGACAGCTCGGCCCCGGTCCTGAGGGGACGCTGGCCAGCAGCTTGGCGCAGGTCGCCGAGCGGGTGTCGGCCTCGACGGTGCGCGGGGCCCGAGAGCAGCTTCCCGACCTGGCTCCTGAATGCACGGGCCCCGATCGCGCCAGGTGTCTTCAGGGGCGACTTCAAGAGCTCGGTCGAGCGACTTCGGCGGGAATGACGCAAGGGGTCCGCGCCAACCTCGGCCTCTGGCCCATCGCCCTCGCCTTCCTGTTCGGGGTGCTGCTGACCGTCCTGCTGGCATCGATTATCTACGCGGCCCGCGTTTGGCCAATTCGGGGGGGCCGTCGGCTTCAACAACCGCGCAGCGTCTGAGGGGGTTGGCAGACGCGCAGACTCGGGGCAACGCAACTCAAGGCGCCTGCTGCGGATAATCTCCATTCACAGGGCGGGCTCACCCGAGCGGACGTTGAAGCGCTGATCGAAGGGATCACCCTGCCCCGCCGCAGCGATGAGGCTGGCTCGGAAGGGTTGCTCAACCTTCAGCAGTCGGTCGAGGCGGCAGTGACCCTCATCCAGGTGACTCCGGCGCGACGGGCTGCGATCACCGGGTTGCTGAATCAGGTCGGGCGGGAAGCCCACACCACGGAACAGGCACTCCTCCTCAAGGCCGTGGCGGTCCGGGGAACTGCGCTACGCTCAGGAGAGGAGTCGCAGGCAAATCAAGCCCTCCGCGAGTTGGAGGCCTTCGCCATCGACGCGACCGATCGCCGACCAGGATTGGCAGTATCTGCTCACGGATCCATTCACAGGAATCTCGGCCTGGCACTCCGAAGATGCGCTCACAAGCGTGTTCGATCTCGCCGACAACGGTCCAGAGCCCTGGAGCGTGTTTGACGCTTTCTTGCCGTCGGTCACTCCCCTACCGATCTAGAGCGCACGTCACCTCGCGCTGCGATATCGGGCCACGGTGACATGGCCGGCTTCGTCGATCACCTGAACCTCGAACAGCCCTGCAGCCTCTACTGCCGCGAGGGCAATGTCTCGTTTGGGCCCCGGTGCGGACCAGTTCCCCTCGCCCCAGCGGTAGGCAAATTTCAGCGTGGAGGGTGGGCTGACCGCATCCGTCGCCCACACCCGAAGCCGGTCGGCGCCCCGGTCTGGCTTAAGCTTCACCCGAGGGCCTTCCCAGTCCGAGACGAAGGTCAGCGTTGCAGGAAGGGAGAGCGCGTCAGGGCGCTCCGGGCTTCGCCCCCGAACCTCGACGGTGTGCACGCCCTGAAGCAAGAACGCCGGATTCGTCACCGTGAGCAACCCATCGACGCCGACGCGTTCGAACTCGGACCAGAAGCCGCCGTCGACGCGGGTGGTGACCTCGAGACCGCCGGTGATTTCGCTCGAACCGATGTCGATCAAAGCCTGGGGAGTCGGCGGTTTCTGACCCTGTCCCGGGCGAAGCTGCTGACCTCGCCACCTCGCGTTGAGTGTCGGCGCGGCCACTGCGCAACTTGCCCCCGGAGCGAGCAGCCGGGCGTACACTCCCAGGTGCTCGGGTCGTCCGCTCGGGCCCTGGCTGCCCAGCCCACGAGTCTCGAGCAATTTCAATTGGCTCCCCATCAAGGGGGGTACGGTCAACGTCGGCAGCAGGGACGCCAGCTGCGGCTCGGCGAGGGAGATGAACAGCGGCACCAGGCCTTCGAGCGTTCCCAGATCCTCCACCAGCAGCTCGCTGGGAGCCGCGTGCACCGAGCGCACCGCCCTGGACAGGTCTCCAACGGTGAACAGCACACGGGAGCAGCCATCGGAGGTGATCGACAGCGGCAAGGCGAGATCGGCAGAGAGGGTGAAGGCGCGGACAAAGCGGTCGTCGAGCTGGATGTAGAAGTCGATCGCCAGCTCGGGCAGCTCGAGGGTAAGCAAAGGGTCAATGGGCTTGTGCGTCTGCGGGTCGTAGGTCCCCTTTCCAAGCTGGACCCGGGGCGGCTGTACCGGCCGAAGCACCACCTTCATCGCCGCAGTGCCTCCCTCCTGCGCTGCGAGCAGACCGAGCGAGGGCAGCAGGGGGCGAAGAAGCCCCGAATCGAGCAGGGGGACGCTGTGGCTGTCGACCGACACGGTGAGCGCTCCGGACTGCTGCGCCTCGAACAGGGTCTGGTCGAGGATCGCTCGGGACACCGAAAGCGCAAGGTCGTACGGCTGAGTGGCTTCGGCGTCGAAGTCCGGAGCGGGGACCGGCGTCGTCACCAGCGGGGGACGGGCAGGAACCCAGTCCGATTGGCTGGCGCGAACGGCGGCTCCCCTCATCCCCAGGTTGAGCCCGGTGTCGGTGGTGGCCTTCCCGCCGACCGCGAGCGAAAGGTCGAGCATCGCGTCATCGAGCAACCCGAGAGCGGGAAAGGCCTGCGACACCGGCAGCCGCCCCTCGATGCCGGTGAAGTACGGCACGCAAGCTCCCGTGGTGGTGTCTCGGCACAGGCCCTGATCGGGAAAATCGGCCCTTGACTCACAAACGCTCTTGGCCCCCGCCAGCTGGGGACAGTCGTTCGAGAACGGGACGCAGGACTGGCAGAACAAGAGCGAGATCACTTGGGCAAGAGAGTCCTTCAGCGCATCGCGCATCAGTGCCGCACCATGCGCCCGGACCGCATCCCACGCCGGCGCCTGACAGCTGCCCGAACAGTTCGCGTTCGGGGTGAGGGTCAGCTCCGGGTCTTCGATGCAAGCAGGCGGCGGAGAAGCTCCGGGGCTTCCGCACAGCTCGAAGCCGTCGACCGACGTGAGCTGCACCGAGACCAGCTGATCCCAGCGGGGATCGAGCGACAGGGTGAGCCCCATCTTCACCGGCAGCGTGGCAGGCGCGTTGAGGCCGAAGTTGTGGCCCAGCGAGCACTGCGCGGCGTGCTGGAAATTGCAGTCGGGGTGGGAGCGGGTCACCGAGTCGATCGCCACAGAGCCGCCGAGTGACCGCAGCTCAAGCTTGGCCTCGAGACGGTCGGGAGCCAGGGCGGTGAGCGCCACGCTCTCGATTTCCATCACCACCCACGCAGGCAGATCCCGGGCGTCACAGACGCCGTCCATCAGGCCACAGCTGGCGCTGGAGCAATGGGCCGAACCCTGGTCGGCAAACACCAGGTCGCCGACGGTGGGAAAGTTCTTCACCGAACAGGGTATGGAAAGAGGAAGGTAATGCAGGCCGGCGAGTTGGTTCGCCAGCGCTCCCCCCGGAGCGGAAATGGCCTGCAGCCCGGTGGCGGTCAACCGCATGCTCACCGCATCGTCGGTCTTCGGCGCTTGGAGCCGGCCGCCCGGCAGAGGCGAGAGCCGGACCTGGCCGCATCCGCCAGCGTTCGAACAGGTGGAGAGCACGGCGAGGAGACCGACACTGGCGAGGAGGCGAGCGTTCATGAAACCTCGAAAGAGGGAGCGCACTCTAGCGCTTGGCCGGATTCCCGCCGGATTCTTCGCGGTGTTCGGGCGCGCGAGGGTTACTTCAGGCGAGGGTGTCCAACCCATGGGGTGGAGGTTTCCGATGCTTTCCCGATGGCTTCCGTGTTTTTTTCTGCTGGGTACGGGCAACGCGATCGCGGCTCCGATGAGAGGCGAGGTGAGCTCGTTCCAGAGCAGTGCATCGTTCGACGAACGGACCGTGATGGGCCCGCAGGTCAACCTGGTCCGGGCGCCCGACGGCAGCTGGCGGGGTTGGCTGAAAGGCCATGTCGTGAGCTTGCAACCGGTGGAGGAAGGACTGGTGGGTCCCAACACGTCGCTGCATCTGGTGCGGAACGGAAACCAACTGCGCGTGCGCGGCTACCTCGACCAGACCCCGGTGAGCATTCACGCGCCCAAGTATGGGATCAACGCCTGGGACTGGATCTCCCTCACCGGCGCAGCAGCAGATCCCCAGGCGCCGTTCGCGCAGCTGATCTTGGCGCTGGTGGCGGCAGGCTAGACCGACAAAGCGTGGGGTCCGGAAATGAATCCGAGTAGGAGCGGGGTGCTCCCATGCGGAGGGCAAGAACGACGCGCCGGTTTCCAAGCGCAGCTCGCGGGAGCGCACGCCCATCACGGCGGGTCTTCACAGCAGGGACCGAGCAGCGAGCTCGAGAGCATCCGCCGTGAGAACAGCGCACTCGAGACAACGGATCCGAGTCGCCGTGAAACCAGGTCTTCACGGCGAGGGCGGGACCGGACTGGCCTGTTCGCGCAACGCTTCTTCGGCCCGTCGAGCGTCGAGGCCCACCGCCTCGCTCCCACTTCTCAGCGCTGGCGGCGGCGTGTGGAAGGTCAGCTGGGCAGTGTCTGGTTTGAAAAAACTGGCCACGGTCCAGTCAATCATGATCCGCAGCCGGCGTTCCCAGCGCGGCATCTGGAACAGGTAGTAGGTCCGCCACAACCACCAGGCGAGCAACCCTCGCACCGGGATGCCGAACACCCGCCCTACCCCCTTGTGGTCTCCAAGCAAGGCAAGGGTGCCACGGGTGGAATAGACGAACGGCCGAGGGGCGTGGCCCTCTCCCACCCGCACCAGGTTGTCGGCCAACCGCTTCGCTTCCCGCAGCGCGTGCTGGGCCAGCGGTGGATAAGGTTGCCCCTTCGGGTCGGGAATGGCCGCGCAATCTCCGAGCGCCCAGACGTCAGGGTGCGACCGCGACCGCATCGTCTCGTCGACCACCAGCTTGCGTTTCCGATCTTTTTCAAGCGGAAGGGCATCGACCAGCGGGTGCGCCGCGTTGCCAGCAGCGTAGAGAATAGTTGAGGAGCGCAGCTGCTCGCCGCCAGGAAGGTCGATGGCACCCCGGGAACCACTTTGAATCCGCTTCACTGAAGTTCCCACCCGGACCCGGACTCCCGCCTTCTGCAAGACCCGAGAGGCGTAGCTCGCCAAGGCTTCATCGAGCTCGGGAAGTATTCGGGGACCTGCTTCGATCAGGTCGAAGCCGATGTCAGAGGGAGCGACGCTCCGGTACGTCTGCCTCAAGGTACGGACGAAGCCGGCCAGTTCCCCGGTGAGCTCGACGCCCACCAGGCCTCCGCCGACGACGACGAACTGAAGCAGCTCCCGCCGGCGGTCCAGATCAGCTTCAATCTCGGCACGCTCGAACTGATTGATGACGTGGTTGCGCAGCTCGATCGCATCGGAGATCGTCTTGAAGGACATGGCCTTCTCCGACCCGGGAACGAGCTCGTAATTGGGCCGGGAGCCGAGCGCGAGCACCAGCTGGTCGTAGGGCACCGCGTGGGCAATCTCTCCGGTGGCGTCGAGCGCATGGACCACCTTGCGCTCGACATCGACGCCGGTCACCGTTGCCCCGAGAAACCGGGTCCGACGCAGCAAGGGGCGAATGGGGTTGACCGCGTGTCTGGGCTCTACACGACCGGAAGCCGCCTCGAACAACAGCGGCGTCATCAAGTAGAAGTTATCGCGGCTAATCAGGGTGACCTCCAACCCCGGCTGACGACGCGACAGCTTCTCGAGATGAACCGCGGTATAGGTCCCTCCAAAGCCGCCGCCGACCACCACGATTCGTTGCCGCATCGAAGCTCACCTCTCGGGTACCAAGATGGAGGCGCACGTCGCGCCTGGCATCGGCCTGAAGTGCCCCGGGCCGGAAAGAAAATTTGCCCGATCGGCCCAACCACTGACGAAGCGTCGCCGGACGGGGTCAGGCGGTTCAGCGCCCTCGCGGATTCAAGACCTCAGCTTTTCCTCGGCTTCGAGCGCCGCTTTCACTGCTGGACGGGTGCGAACCCGCTCCCAGAATGCCTTCAGCGTCGATTGCTTGGCCAGGTCGGGTCCCATCCGTTGCGCCCAGTTGAGCATCACGAACAGGTAGGCATCGGCGACGGTGAACTGCTCGCCGAGCAAATAAGGCTGGTCGCCAAGTTCCTTGACCACGTACTCGTAGCGGTGGGTCAACTTGTCCAGCGCCGCCTGCCGGGCCTCGGGGGTGATGTCCGGCCTGAACATCGGGCTGTAGGTCTTGTGAATCTCGGTGCCGATGAAGTTCAGCCACTCCTGCATCCGGTAGCGCTCGATCGTGCCTGCCGGAGGAGCGAGCTTCGACTCCGGCTTCTGATCCGCGAGGTACTGACCGATCACCGGACCCTCGGTCAGAATCGGCCCCGTCCCAATATCCAGCGCGGGGACATAGCCCTTGGGGTTGATGCCGTAGTAATCGGCTCCGGAGGCAGTCTTGTGGGCGCGGATGTCCACCTTCTCGAGCTCGAAGGAAAGACCGGCCTCACGCATCACGATGTGGGGAGACAACGAACAGGCGCCTGGCGACACGTAGAGCTTCATCGAATACTCCGGGGAAGTAGAAGTGCGGTCGTATAAAGAACGTCTGACATCGAGTCGAGTCAATCGGGCCGGCGACGGTGGCCCCCTTTGTTTTTCGACTACTTCCGCTTCAGCGACAGTCCGAGCCGGAAACGGGCCACCGGTTCATCGCCATATTTGAGCGGAACGGTGGCGACGATGGACAGCGGAACGAGAACCCGCTCTCCGATGCGGTCCGCCTCGGCCACCCCAGCCTCGATGGCGGGACCATCCGAACAGCGGAAGAGCACGTCTCCGTCCGCCCGCTTCAAGAATTCGGCGTGGAAGTCCTTGAAGACCAAGCTCACTTTGGGATGGCTACGCCTGATGGCGAACATGGCGTTGATCCCTCCGGCGAGGTCCGCGCCCGCGGCGAGTACCGCGAAATACATGCTGCCGAGATGATTTCTGGTGCGGAACCCGAGGGGAATCTTGACCGCACACCCCTGGTCGTCCAGCTCCATGACCTGC
>JAYUUC010000403.1:0-4441 GCA_043755105.1 Myxococcales bacterium | reverse complement strand
CCTATGTCTCGGCCAGCGAGCGCTGGCCACGAAGTTTGCTTGCCTGCGCAGGGGAAGCGTTTCGGAGGTCCCTGCAGGCACACCCGAATCTACAGTTGTATCAAAGTGACCTCAGCCATCCGTCCGTCGCAGGCACCTATCTCGTTGCAGCGACCTTCTATGCGGCGCTCACAGGACACGCGCTAAGCGATGGAGCCTTCCCTTCCGGTCTGAGCCCGGACAACGCTCGATTCCTGCGCGAAGCCGCGAGCGTCGGCTCCGATTGTCGAGCCGTCCGTGTCCAGGCGATCGTCTCGCTCAAGGAACCTTATTTCTCGGGGGAAACATCGGATGGAGGTCCTCCTTTCGACTACGGAACCGCAGGGACTCCGATCACCCAAACCTTCGTTGCCAGGAACAGTGGCGGCTCCCCGGCAGTTCTCAAGCAGACACCGCTGCCCGCCGGCTTCAGCTGGAGTTCGGACGCAGGGTACCCCGGAGGCTCGGGTTCGATTCTGCTCGCGGGTCTGTCCGTCGACTATTGCGGAACGACACTTCCCTCTGCCTCTGCGTGTGCCGTGGGGGTCACCTTCAACGGTCAGGTCACCGGGCAGGGAAGGATTTCGCTTCTGTTGGACCACGCCTACGCCCCCGCTGCGTCCCGCGGAATCGTAGGAACCGCCACCACGCACGCCCTGCTGTCGGTGAGCGAAGGCGCAGACCCCTTTGCATGCACCGATCTGAGGTGCCCCGGCAGTGCGTTCTATCTGGTCAACGCCGCGGGCTCGGCGTTTGCCGATCTCGTGGTGACCAACCGGGGAGGAGCGCCCACCGCATCCCTCATTGAAGGAACTCCTTTGTCTGCGCCCTTCTTTTACGGGACCTCCGATGCGGATGTCCCCTTTCCCGGTGGAACCGGAACGCGAACTTTCAATGGCGCCGTGTATGACTATTGCCAGGCGCAAACGCTGGCTCCGGGGAAGCAATGTCTGGTCTCCGTCGGATTTTCTCCTTCGATGGGTCAGCTCGACTACCCCGCCGCGGTCAACATCCAGTACTCCGATTGGGGACGTATCGTGGTTCCCAATGCCAACCGGAACATCATCGGGCACGGCGAAGGAGGTTCGGACGGGGGCCAGCACAAATCAACGGCAGCTCAGGGTCAGGCCGGTCCTTGACTTCGACGCTGGACGCGAAGCTCCCCCGGTTTGAGCGGGCGCTTTCGACAGGACTTTGAAAACAGGTGCACCACCCGGGCGCCGATGAACGCAGTGGCAATCGGGATTCCCACCGCACAGGCAACGCCCGTCAACCCGAGCGCAATCCGCGAGGTCCCCTGGAGCGTCGACGCCTTCCGCAGCAAGGCCAACGCGAAGGCCGAGCCGAAGAGGATGCCAACAAAGAGCATCAACATCGCGCTCCGGGCCCCGTAGTAGGTGCGAATGGTGACCCGAAGGTCCCCGTCACCGCGAAGGTGGGCCCGGCGAACCGCTGGCTCGGCGACATCGAGCAGCGCCACCTCCTGCTGGCAGTGGAGGCACACCGTCCCCCCCGAGTAGGTGCGGCGGCAGCGTGGGCAAATCTTGATCATCGAGGAACCTTGTATCGGTAGGCCGGCGGTCGACGCAATTTCCCTCGCTTCGAGGAGGTTGCGGCGTCAGCCTGCGCTTTGGACTACATAAAGAGAAGTGTCCGCCCCCGCTTCCTTCACCGCCGTCTGCCGCTTCAGCGAGCTGGAGTCGGGCGAGGGCAGGGCCAGGTGTCTCGATGGGCGCAGCGTGGCCCTGTTCCGGATCGGCGCCGAAGTCTTCGCCCTCGATGACACCTGCTCACATCGCGGCGGAGCGCTCAGCGCCGGTGATCTGTCGGGACAGTCGGTCTACTGCCCCCTGCATGCCTGGGCGTTCGATCTGCGAACGGGCCTTTCTCTCAATCAACCCGGTGCTTCGGTTGGCCGTTATCCGGTCGAGCTTCGGGACGATGACGTGTTGCTGGGGCCAAGGGTGGCCCCGGCGCTTCTCCCTTGAATCGAGGCGATTTTTCGATGAGCACGTTCCGTGGACGAACCCCCGACCTCGCTGCAATGGAAAAAGCAGTGAAGGCTTTCCTCGAGGCGGCAGGCCTGGCTGTGTCCGACCCTCAACTGGAGCAAACGCCGCGACGCGTGGCGGAGGCCTGGGCCACCGAGTTGATCGACGGCTATCAGGTGGACACCCGAGGCTTGCTCGGCGAAGCCTACCCGGTGCCTCACAGCACCACCGGCGAGATGGTGGTGCTCACCCATCTGCGCTTCCACTCCGTCTGTCCGCACCACCTGCTGCCGTATCAAGGGTGGGCGCACCTCGCCTATATCCCCGGGAAGAAGGTGGTCGGGTTTGGCCGTCTGTGCGACTACCTCGACGCGTTCGCCCACCGACTCATCCTTCAAGAGGACCTCGCGCGGGAGGTCGCCAGCGGGCTCGCCTTGGAGCTCGGCAGCCCCGGAGTGGCCTGCGTACTCGAGGCCGAACAGGGCTGCCTGAGGCTACGGGGTCCCGAACAGTACGACGCAGTCACCCACGCCGAGGCTTACGAAGGGCGGTTGCGAAAGCCGGGGCCGCTGCGGGCCGAACTCTGGGCGCGGATTCGCGCCGGGAATTCCCGTCATCGCGAGGCATCGCCCGAGGTCCGCGAAGGGACGCCTCCTTCGGGGAGTCGATCCGACGAAACCCGGAAGGGGGCGCGGGCCGTGCCTGTCGCCGAAGCGGCAGATTCGCAACGCAGCGGGAAGCAACGAAGGTCCAGCGGGGGTCGTTCGCCTTCACCCGGTTCGAAGGTTGTCCGTGCGTCTCGAAAACCGGCGGGCGGCCCTCGAGGGAAATCTCGATGAGCGTGCCCCTCGTTCGCGTCGACCCCTCTCGGGTGTCCCGGGTTCGTCATCTGCTCGAGCGAAGCCTGGGCACCGAGGCCCTGCGCGATGACCCCGAGACCCTTCAAACCTATGGCCACGATGAGTCCGACACCGGCGACTTCCCTTCGGACCTGGTGGTCTTCGCGCGCTCCACTGCCGACGTCCAGGCGGTGATGCGGGCCTGCTACCAGGAAGGCGTTCCGGTGACCCCGGTGGCCGCTCGCAGTGGAAAGAGCGGCGGCTGCCTTCCTCTCTGCGGGGGAGTGTCGCTCTCGCTCGAGAAGATGAACCGGATCAAGCGGATCTCGGTCGAGGACCTCACCGCCGTGGTCGAACCCGGAGTGATCACCGGGGACCTGATGAAGGCTGTCGAAGCGGTTGGGTTGTTCTACCCACCCGATCCGAACTCCTGGGAGTTCTGTACCCTCGGCGGCAACATCGCCGAGAACGCCGGAGGTCCCCGAGCACTCAAGTATGGCGTTACCCGCGACTACGTCATCGGCCTCGAGTGGGTCACGCCCACCGGCGAGCGGCTTCAGGTCGGGCGCCAGACCATCAAGGGTGTCGCTGGGTACGATCTCGTAGGGCTCTTCGTCGGCTCTGAAGGCACGCTCGGCCTGGCTACCGAGATCACCCTCCAGCTGATCCCGCTGCCCCGGCAGGTGAAGACCGCGCTGGTCACCTTCGGCTCGGTCCTCGACGCCGCCCGCGCGGTTTCGGCGGTGCTGGCCGCGGGCATTCTTCCCCGGACCCTCGAGCTGCTCGACGACGTCTCCATCCGCGCCGTCGACGGAAAGGGGTATTCCTTTCCTCGCGGCACCGGCGCCGCAGTGTTGGCCGAGGTCGACGGCAATCTCGAAGAAGGGTTGTGGACCGAACTCGCCCGCCTGGGCGAGATCTGCACCGAGCACGGCGCCCTCGAGACGGTGGTCGCTCAGTCGAGCGAGCAGCGCGAAAAACTCTGGGCGGCAAGGCGCTCGTTGTCCACCGCGCTTCGCGGCCTCAAGGCCTGCAAGATTTCCGAGGACATCGCGGTGCCACGCTCCAAGATTCCCGAGGTGATCCAGCAGCTGAAGGCGATGGGTGACGAGCTCGGCCTCACTGTCGCCACCTACGGTCACGCCGGCGACGGAAACCTTCACGCCAACATCCTCTACGACGGCCCCGCAGATCGACCCCGCGTCGATGAAGCCATTGCCCGCATGCTCACCCTCACCGTCGCCGCGGGTGGAACCATCACCGGTGAACACGGCGTCGGCTATGCCAAGCGAGACTTTCTCGGCCTCGAGCAGTCGCCGGAGTTGATCGACTTGCAGCGGCGACTCCAGCGGTTCTTCGACCCCTCCGGACTGATGAATCCGGGGAAAATTTTCCCCCTTCTCGACGAACCGTCCAAAGCCCGCTAACCCCGGTCGAATGGGTGGCTTTTGAGTGGAATTAGAACTGCTTGCAGTGCCGTCCATCCCCTGTCCACGGAATGAGAAACGCGCTGCGCGGTTGAGCGTCTAAACCTTTGTCCTCGCAAACTTTCGAGGAAGGGAGGTCGCTCACATGCTGCGATCCACATACGAT
>JAYUUC010000402.1:0-4448 GCA_043755105.1 Myxococcales bacterium | reverse complement strand
TGGTCGCGCGGCCACAAGGAGCTCCCCGAGGACTGGGAAGTCTTCGGCGTCACCCAGAAGATTCGCATCCGCCCCAAGGTGAAGCCGAAGATCCGCGTCGGCATGAGCGGGGTCAACTGGTTCGAGCTCGACGCCCAATTCGTCACCGACGACCAGGCGGTCGACCTCGGCGCGGTGCGCATGTGGCTGGAGACCGGCCGGAAGTTCATTCCGCTCAAGGACGGCAGCTTTGCCGAGGCGGATCCGGCCGAGCTCAAGCGCGCTGCTGATTTGCTCGAAGAGGCGGGAGCGCTGCCGGGCAAGAGCCGCACCCAGGTGCCGCTCTACCAGGCTCCGGCGCTGGAGATGCTGGTCGGGCTGGGCGAGTTCGCCGAGGTCGAAGCGAAGGCCCGCAAGGCGATCACCGAGCTGCGACAGAGCGATGGCATCGCTGCCATCCGCACCCCCGAAGGTCTTCAGGCGACCCTGCGCCACTACCAGGAAGCGGGGCTCTCCTGGCTCTACTTCCTGCACCGCCACGGTCTCTCTGGAATTCTTGCCGACGACATGGGTCTGGGTAAGACCATCCAGGCGCTGGCGCTGATCCAGAAGGTGAAGAACGAGGAAGGGCAGAAGCCGTCGCTGGTGGTTGCCCCCACCAGCGTGCTTGCCAACTGGGAGCGGGAAGTCGAGCGCTTCACCCCCGGCCTCGACGCCGTGGTGTGGCATGGGCAGGACCGCAAGGAGCACGCCGACACCCTGGTCCACAGGGACCTGGTGCTCACCTCGTACGCGCTGATTCGCCGCGACCTTGCCGAGCTGTCGAAGGTGGGTTTTCGCTACCTGATTCTCGACGAGGCGCAGAACATCAAGAACGCCGACTCCGCCACCGCGCAGGCCTGCAAGGCGGTACCGTCGGACCAGCGGCTCTCGCTCACCGGCACCCCGCTGGAGAACCGGCTCTCCGAGCTGTGGAGCATCTTCGACTTCTTGATGCCCGGGTTCCTCGGCACCGCCGACGCCTTCAGCGAGCGCTACGAGCAGCCGATCCAGGTCGCAGGAGACTCCGAAGCGCGCGAGCGGCTGAAGCGGCGGATCCACCCCTTCATCCTTCGGCGGCTGAAGACCGAAGTGGCCAAGGACCTGCCGCCAAAGACCGAGACGGTCGCCTACTGCGAGATGGAGCCCGGGCAAGCCGCGCTCTACAAAGAGGTGCTCGACGAGAGCCGGCGCAAGGTCTACGAGACGATAGAGAAGGTCGGCTTCGGCAAGAGCCGGGTGTCGATCCTCGCGGCGCTGATGAAGTTGCGTCAGGTCTGCTGCGATCCGCGGCTGCTGAAGCTGCCTCCGGGAACGCTGCTGCCGCCCTCGGCGAAGCTGGAGCGCTGCGGAGAGCTGATCACCGACCTGATTGCCGAAGGCCACCGCGCGCTGGTGTTCAGCCAGTTCACCGAGATGCTCGAGCTGCTCAAGCAGCAGTCCGACGCCTCCAAGGTGGGCTACCTCTACCTCGACGGCCGCACCCGCGACCGGATGGCGAAGGTCGACCAGTTCAACGACCCCAACGGGCCGCCGCTGTTCTTCATCAGCCTCAAGGCGGGCGGCACCGGCCTCAACCTCACCGCGGCCGATTACGTCATCCACTACGACCCGTGGTGGAACCCCGCGGTCGAGGACCAGGCGACCGACCGGACCCACCGCATCGGTCAGACCCGGGCGGTGATCAGCTACAAGTTGATCACCCGCGGCACGGTCGAAGAGAAGATCCTCGCGCTGCAGAAGCGCAAGCGCGACCTCGCCGCGGGAGTGCTCGGCGCCGACGCCGACCTCGGCAAGGTGCTCTCGGAGCGCGACGTCGAGGACCTCTTCCGCTCCGACCTCTAAGACAGGGTGCTCCGAAGACCCGACGACGGGCAGAGGATGCGCCCGTCGCGCCTGTAAACCCTTGTTCCTACATCGCGTGTGAAAGTCCGGTGTTCGGACCTGCCATCTTCAACTCCAGTGTCAGTCCGCGGATTGCTTCCGCTTCTTCCCGGCCGGTGGCCTGCTGCCGACCCGTCCACACATACCCGGTGGACACCGAGTCGCACTTCACCCCGAACTCCAGGTCCTGATCGGAGCAGACCGTCTTTCCGCTGACCGTGGGTTTGCCCAGGAACGAGACCTGCGTCTGTTCCCCCTGCGGATGGAAGCGCGCATAGAAGACCGAGCCGATCTGTTCCGTGCTGCTCCCCACGTAGTAGGCGTTTCCGCTGACCGTGGTGATCGACGCCCGACTGCCCTTGAAGGTGAGAAGGGACGCGCTGTCGCGCAAGACGCGGCGATCGACGATGGGAAAGCCACGTTTCGCAAAGCTCTCCGAAATGACTCGTTCGCTTTCCTGTTGAGACACCGGAAGCGTGAGCTGGGAATCGGCGAGGCTGAGTTCGGCCCGACTGCTGGTTCGAATCTCGGCCATGCAGCCGGAAAGGACGTTCAGGGCAAGGAACAACAAAGCGGTCTTGAGGGTCATCGGCGGTTCTTATCCGAGCAGCCGGGTGCCCGGAAGCTCCCTTCCTGTTTAAGCAACGGACCAAGCTCAATCCCCGAGCTGCCGGCGCAGCTGTTCCACCGAACTCGCAGGGAGGTGGCGCGCGTTGGCCCGGGCGACCCAGGCGTCGAGCAGGGCCCGGGTCTGCGAGCCCACCTTGGTGAAGTGGTAGCGCAGGTAGCTTTCAAAATTGAAGGGTAAGAAGCGCGAGCCCAGGCGGAGCACCGCCCGCAACACCCAGCCCCGCGCCAGCCAGAGCAGTGGTCCTCTGGCCTCCGATATCCGGAAGGCTTCGCGCGCGCTCGCCGCGGCCAGGGAAGCCACCGCACCCCGGAAGGAAGAGATCGACCACCCGGCGAGCTCCAGCCCGGCGACCATCGGGATCAGCAACGCGGTCACCGGCGCCCCCGTCGCGGCCGCATCGACGACCCGTTGCGCCGGCAGCCCGCCCGCCTTGAGCGCCTGGAAGATCGGCCCCACCCGGGCTTCGTCGCCGGAAAGAGGAACCCGCGCGCCGGGAGGAACCCACCAGGCGATTCCCCGCTCTGCGTCTTCTCCGGGAAGCGGCTGCTGCCACGCCGCAAAAGGGATCGCGCCCACCACCAACCGATCTGCCGGAATGCGGGACTGTCCTTCGGGGCCCAGGGCCACCACCGTCGCCGTCCCGGTAGCCGCCAGCAGGCGAGGAAGCCAACCTCCGTCGAGAGCATCGGAAGGCACGGCCAGCCACACCTGGTCCCACGGACGAGCCGCCACTTCTGAATCTGTCGAGAGTCGCTGGAAACCGCTCAAGGTCTCTGCGCCGCGGCGATGCGAGAACAGTCGCAGCGAAGGGTCCAGCGAATGCTGAGGCTTCACCAGGAAGGCCAGCTCACACCCGCCCCGGGCCAGGTGCAGTGCGAAGGCCTGCCCGACCGCTCCGGCTCCGACGATCAGCACTTGAGGTTTCATCGCACCGCGGTCTCTAGCACGGGGCAACCCTGCGGCCGGAGTGACGCGCTCGTCGGCGCAGTGTCAGCGGTTTGCGCACGGTGAGAGGTTCGCCGAAGTCAGGGTGCCTTGGGCTCGGAACGGGCCGGCTTGGAGACCTCGTACATCTGGTTGACCCGGTAGGAGATGCGCTTTCGGGTGGCATCATCTTGCCCTTTCTTCGAGGCCGGCAGCACGGCCACGCCGAAAAAGCGGTGCTCTCTCTTTCCGTCTCCCGTACCGAAACCATAGGTGGGGAGATTGTCGTCTTGGTAAGGCCCGAGCGCGCTCTTGATCTTGTCGGTATCTCCCCGCTCTCCGAAGCCGGTACCGTAGACGATGCAAGGGTGCTCGGTGCAATCGATGTTGGTGACCTGACCAGGGAAGCCCGCTCCTTTGAGAGCGCGGTTGAAGGTCTCGAGCAGCAACTTCTCGTCGCGGAATCGAGGATCGAGACCTGGGGGAGGCACGATCCGTTCTCCTTCGGTGTCCCGGCGAAGGGCGCGTTCAAGGGCGAGCTGACGTTCGAGTTCCTGCAGCTTGTCTTGCTGTTCGGCGGTCGCCTCCGAACCGATGGCGGGAGCGAGCGCGGTCGTCCTTGCTTCCGGCTCCTTCGGCTTCGAGGGCAGGGGGGTGACCGGTTCGACAGCGAGGACCGGCTTCACCTGTGGAGCAGGGGCAGGCGACTCCGCCACCGCTCTTGGGGGAGCGGCGATCATCGAGGGTTGATTCGCTTCGGAATGAAACAGCGCGTAGCCGAGCCCCAGACCGAAGAGCAGGGAGACCAGCGAAGAAGCCAGGAGCTTGAGGGGCAGCGGTTTCGCCTTTACAGCCCGAAAGTTGTCGAGCGTCAGTCCGACCTGATAGCTTGTTCAGTATCCAGGTGGAGGTCAGATGCTCCAGGCGCTGAGAATTTCGAACTTTGCGGTGATCGAAGAGGCCGAGGTCAGCTTTGGACCGGGCATGACCG
>JAYUUC010000401.1:0-4449 GCA_043755105.1 Myxococcales bacterium | reverse complement strand
GTTCAGCTTCGAAGGGGACGACGACCTGGGCTTCCTCGATGAAAAGCTTCATCGTGTAGCGGCCATCTCGAGGCGAGCTCGGGGAAGCCAACGCGCGGTGCACAGGGCGAAGGGTGAGGCCCTCGGGCCCGAACGAGCCGCTGATAATAAATTGTTCGCTCGGAGCCAAGTTGCTCAATGCAGCGGGTGGGTTGGACTCGAGAAAGGATTGCACCCCCTGGTAGTTGTAGTCAGAAATCCACGCAGGGTGGCAATAGGACATCATGTCGTAGATCGAGTTGGGAGCGACCAACTGCCCGCTGACAAAGTCGAAGCCCCAGCTGCCGATCTTCGCTCCGGAATAGGGATAGCTGGGGTCGGCTCCCGAAGCCCCTCCGCATGGTGCGTGGTTGCGCCCCATGTTGTGGCCAAGCTCGTGCACCACCGTCTCTATCGAATCGTCCCGACCGATTGCCGCAGGGGAACCTACGTATCCGATGCCTGCCACGCCCGAGCCGTAGCCGGCATGAAGGTGCCCAAAGTAGTAGCGATTGCTGCCATCGGTCTGACGCAGGGTTTCGATCTCCTGCAGCAGTTCCCCCCAGCCCGCCCCATTGGCGCTGATCGGAGTGGACGCCGTGTAGGGGGTCCGGTGGACCGCATCGACTCCCTTCACGGGCCAGATCTGCTTCATCGCAGGGCTGATGTCCGGGAGCGAGCCTGACACGCCCTGAAGCACCACGGGAACCTGCATCACGGGCAGCATCGTCCCCGCGCCTACCGTCGGAGTGAGCGACACCTGGTTGTTGGTCTCGTTTGACTCCGGGATGACCGAGTTGGGGTCGACCGAAATCTGGATCTTCAGCCCCGGAGCAATCCAGCTGCCCGGCACCGTCCCGCGGTACTGCGTCGTCAGCTCTGTGGGGTCATCTACCGTCGGAGGGCTACCCGGCCCGGTCAGTGCCACCGACCCGAGGAGGGTGCTGCCGTTGAAGCCCTGGGCGCGTACCTCGACTCCAGAGAAGTTGGGGCTGCTGGCGAGCACGTAGATCCGCAGCAGCGCGTCCTTTCCCGCGACCAACCGCGGCGATTGCGACACCACCGACTGGCCCCATTCGGTGCGGCTGACCCACAGGTCTCCCACGGGCTGGGGAGGGGCTACCGCTACTGCTATCGAAACGGTTTGCTGGGTCACCCGCCCGAGAGCATTCGAAACTGACAACACTGCGCGGTAGTTTCCCACCTGATTGAAAGTGTACGGGGCACTCCCGCTGGGGCCGCAGGAAGGAAAGGAAAACTCGGGAACCCCATCGCCATCAACGTCGAGCTGGCAGAGCAGGGCGGTGCCGTTCTGATCAGAAACGGTCCAGGAAAATCCGGTGCTCAGAGGGACGGTTCCGCTGGGAACTGTGGCGGTGAAGGTGCTGATCGTCGGCGGGTAGGTGGGCTGGTCGGTGACCGTCACCCCCGTTGCCGCCGTGCCCTTCGCCTGCTCGGGATCGCTGACGGCGAGCGTGACGGTATAGGCGCCCGCCGCCGCGAAGGTGTAGTCCTGGCTGCCGTTGCCGCCGCAATCCGCGAGGGTACGCTCGGGACTGGAGTCTCCATCGAAGTCGAGCGCGCACTGAACCGGCTTCCCTTCAGGGTCCTTCACTGACCAAGTGCACCGAACGGCGCGAGGGGTGCCGTCCAAAGGGGTGCAATCGAAGGCAGCGATGGCCGGGGGAAAATTGCCAGGGCTGCTGGTCGGCAGTGAAGGGTTGAGAAGCTCGCCTTGGGGTCCCCCCAGACCGGACACCTTGCCCTCGCAGCCGCTCCACAGCGAGAGCACCACCACTGCCAAACTCGGGTTCCAGGAGCGCATCCACTTCGCTTCTGCAAGCAGGAGGCCCTTCGCTTGCCCCCTATTTTCAGCACTTTGCGAGGAGGATCGCGCCGGTTGGGTGGCGACCCCGCGCTCCACCCTGCCCGAAACCGGAACACCAAAGAGAGATGCTCGCAGCAAGGGCAAGCGCTATCCTTCTCGCCCCGCGACCCGAGTGCCATGCCCGACCGACCCCTGCGCATCGTCAGCTACAATGTTCGCTACTTCGGCCATGCGCTGAAGGGGCTGGCGAGCACCCTGGGCCCGAAGCGGAGAATCGCCGGAGCCCTGCTCAACCTCGAGCCGCTTCCCGACCTGATCTGCCTTCAGGAAGTGGAGACGATCTCGTTCCGCAGCCGGGTCGCACACCGAAGCGAGAACCGCGAAGAGACCCAGCTTGATGCTTTCATGGGTCGGTTCGAGTCGGCCTTCGAAGCCGTGAACCTCCCGTTCCCCTACGAGGCGTTCTACTTCCGCGCCCACACCTATCGGCTGGGCAGCTTGCCCATCTACACCACCGGGCTGGCGATCCTGGTGAACATGAAGACCCTGCGCGTCGACGCCCACAACGTCGACGGCCCCGAGCACATCACCCACCACCACCTCAAGCGCTGGAAGGACCGGAAGCAGAGCCGGATCTGCGCGACGATGAAGCTGGCAGACGAAAAGGGCCGCCCCTTCCACGTCTTCAATACCCACCTCTCGCTGCCCACGCCCTGGGCCAAGGGCTTCTGGACCCAGAAGGACAAGATGGGGTTCGGGGTCAATCAGGTCGAAGAGGCACGCACTTTGGCGAAGATGGTGGCCCGCAACGCCGGCAGCGACCCGTTCGTCATCTGTGGAGACTTCAATTCCCCGCCCGGTTCACCCGTCTACAAGTACCTCACCGAAGAGGCCAAGTTCAGCTGCGCCAAGCGCGCGTTGGAGCAGATCGATCCCGCCAAGCCGAAGGCCTTTCCCACCGCCGGGTTCATGAACCTGCGAATGCACCTCGACCACCTCTTCGCCGGAGGCCCGGTGAGCTGGCTCGACCTGCAGGGGACGGCGCCCTTCGGAGACCCGAACGGAAGCTTCCATGGCATGTCCGACCACGTGCCGCTGATCGCCCGCTTCCAGCTCGGATAGAGGCGACCGGGTCGCCGGAAAATCCGCGACCTCGCTTCAGAATCCTGAACAGACGGGGAACCCTTCAACGGGTCGACTGTCCTCGGGCGATCTGAAATTCTCGGGAAAGCCACCCAAGGCGAGGAACTCTTCCCACCGGAAGGCATCACCGCTGATTCGTGGAGAACTGACAGTCTTCGGCATCAGAGGTTTTCATCAGCCATCGTGCGCTTCCGAGAAGCGTCAGGCCATGCAGATGGATCCTCACCGGAACCTTGCCGTCGACTTCGGAGGTCCCCACTTGATCCACGTCAGTGCCCTTCACAACCTCACCTACTCTTTCTTGCCTGTGCCCGACTTGAACAAACAAGGGCTTGTCTGAAATGCATCCGGGGGGATGCCCATCACCTGACCGGATTCCAACGCCTCCTCTGCCGAGGATGTCGGTTCCTGTCCCCTTCAGGTCGATGAGTCGATCGGCATCAACCCATCCTGCAATGGTTGTGTCGTCCAGGGGCCCGCCCTGCAAAAACCAGCGGAGATGCACCTGACTGCCCACCTGCTCCCCTCGGTCGACGAGCGAATTTTTGGGAATCCGAATCTGTGCGACGGGAGGGCCTCCCGCTTCTCCCGAAATCGACAACGCTCGGGCCCTCTTGACGAGCTCACCTCTGTCGCCCCCGGACGATCCCTGTTGCAGCTGGAGACTGGAACAGAAAGCGTCGATCACGGGGGCCGTTTCGAACTGAACCCGGGGGTCGCGAGGCAAGCCAAGTCTCAGTTGAGAATGATTCGTGTCCGACAATGCCCAGGTGAGCGGGGTCCCTTTTCCCGGGGACGCGATTGACCCGAACAACAGGTCGCCCTTGCTGAAAACCGGGAAGTCTGACGGACGGGGAATGGTTTTCAGCCGAATCGCGTGAAAGACCGTTACCGTTTCGAGCTCAAGGCTCGGATGAGACGTCAACGTCAGGCTGTCGGCCTCGGTCAGCGACGCAAAAGCCTGACCCGTTGAAAGCCTGAGGGTTCGTTGGATCTCCGAGCGCCAACCGGGCGCTTTGATGAGGCAGCCTGTGCCTCCCTCCGCGACCGGAACGGGAATCGGTGCCACCCCCGAATCCGGCGGGCTCGCACCGATTGCGGAAGAGCCCACCAGGCACATCATCAGCCAGGCGAATCGAATCGAAACCTCCAACGGGTCACACCTCGGCGAGGTTACCGGCATAGAAGCCGTCGAGCAGCGCGCGGTACTTCTGCTCCACCACCTTGCGCTTCACCTTGAGGCTGGGGGTGAGGTCGCCACTGTCGAGGGTGAGATCCTGAGGAAGAATGGCCCACTTCTTCACCTGCTCGTGGCCCGCGAGCGAGCTGTTGAGCTGCTGCACGCAACCCTGAATCATCGCCTTGGTTTTCTCATGCTGTACCCACTGTGCGTAGCCCAGCGCGCCCAGCCCATTCCCCTGGGCCCAGCCGCGCAGCCCTTCCTCATCCAGCGCGACCAG
>JAYUUC010000400.1:0-4457 GCA_043755105.1 Myxococcales bacterium | reverse complement strand
TCTTCAGCCCGAAGGCGGACAGCCTCTTCAGCGCCAGCGACTCGGGGAGCGCGCGGCTGATTCCTCTCTCGGTGGAGCGACGCTCTGCCGCCGAGATTGAGACCCTGGTGGCCTGCCAGATTCCCTATCGGGTCAGCGGGGAGCAGCTGGTGGCGGCGACGCCAGACCCAGCGCGGTGTGGCGAGGCGGCGCAAGCGAAGTAGCTGCTAAGCCCTTGCCTACACTCCTCACATCAAGTGCATCGCGGATGAGATTGGGCATTCCTTTTCACTACCTCACTTCAAGCGCAACCCAGGCCCACACCAGGTCTTGAGCAATATCAGAGACTTTGTATTGTACTCAGGTTGGCTTCATTGTTGCTTTTGCTCCGCTCGTCGTCCCCCTGGAGAAAAAATGAAAAAGAAACTGAAGCTGACCTTGAAGTCGCGGATGGTGAAGGCGCTCGACAACAAGCAGCTGAATCAAGCCATCGGTGGTCAAACTTATATGGGCGGTGGGGGCGACGGCGACGGCGGCCCCCTCTCGGGTGGTCGCTACAGCGGTACTTGCCAGAGCTGAGAGCGCATCATGTTCACCCCGCAGTGCACCTCTTTTTCCCCTTCCCGAAACCAAACACCCCGGAGTCCTCGATGAAGAAGAAGCTCAAGTTGACGTTGAAGTCGCGGAAGGTGAAGGAACTCGACAACAAGCAACTGAATCAGGCTGTCGGCGGCGGTCAAAGCTACTTGGACGAAGGGGGCGGAGGCGGCGGCGGCGGCCCCATCTCGGGTGGTCGCTACAGCGGTACCTGCCAGAGCTAGAAGCCCCTCGACCGAGCCTGCCCATCTCCACCTCAGTCCCTGGAGATGGGCCCGGTTCCGAGCTCTCGCGTTGACCCACGGGCACAATTGCTGCCCCCCCGCCAACGTTCGCTCAAGTCCGCGGTGGGTCCATCTCGCGATCAAAATTCCGGTGCCGAGCAAGCGCAGCAAGAAAGGAATCAACCCCCGCTCCAGCGGAGGCAGCGACGACCAGCGCCTTGTCCTTCTCCCCGTTCGGCAGCGACTGCGAGATCCGGGTCTCCTCCAGCAACTGAGCGCCTTCCCCGAGGACGAGGACCGGCTTGCAGTGACGATGCTGCTCCCGGACGAAGTCGAGCGCCTGGGCGAGCTTGACCAACCCCTTCGCCGCGCCCCCGCCCGCGACCACCACCGCGTCGAAGAGCACCGAGGGCATCGCCTCGATCGACGCCTCGACATGGAGAGGCACCTTGTCGGCAGTGTCGATCTGCCCCAGCCGGACGCCGAGGAAGCGGGGTACAGCGCCGGCCTTGGCGATCGCCGCGTGAAGCTGGAGCAGCTCGGCACCGTTGGCCCCGTCGGCGATCAGAATCGCCACCCGCCGGCCCTTCACTCCGCCGTCTCCCGGGCGAGCGAAGAGGGACAGCGCTTTCGACTTCTCCACTTCGGGCGTGATGTCGAGGTCGATGGCGATCGGCATCGGTTCGGGCACTTCGAATCCGAGCCCTGACGCCACTCCCTCGGCCAGCGCATCCTCGACGTTGGCCAGCATCGACACCACCCGCTCGCGGATCGCCTGGGTCTGCACCCGTGAGAGCTCGAAGCGGAAGGCGGCGATGATGTGATTTTTCTCCACCTGGGTCTGGCTGTTCCAGAACAGCTGGGCCTGGGTGTAGTGGTCGGCGAACTTCTCCGGCTTGCCACGCACCTTGTCCTCGCTCACGGGTTGGGGGAAGGACTGGAAGCCCTTCATTCCCGCCTGGAACGGGCAGCCGCCGCCGAGCGAGTTGGGCTCGTAGTTCACCCTTCCGCGGTTGATCGCTTGCCGGTGCAACCCATCGCGCTGGTTGTTGTGAACCTGGGCCACCGACGCGTTGATCGGAATCTCGTGGAAGTTGGGACCGCCGAGACGAGAAATCTGGGTATCGACGTACGAGTGATGGCGGCCCGCCAGCAACGGGTCATTGCTGAAGTCGATGCCGGGAACGACATGGGCCGTGCAGAAGGCGACCTGCTCGGTTTCGGCGAAGAAGTTATCCGGATTGCGGTTGAGGGTCATCCGTCCGACGATCTTCACCGGCACCAGCTCTTCCGGGACGAGCTTGGTGGCATCAAGAACATCGAAGCTGAACCCTTCGGCCTGCGCCTCGTTGAAGATTTGAACGCCCAGGTCCCACTCGGGAAAGGCGCCGGCCTCGATCGATTCCCAGAGGTCTCGGCGGTGGAAGTCAGAGTCGGCGCCGGCGATCTTCACCGCCTCGTCCCAGGCGAGCGAATGGGTGCCGAGGACGGGCTGCCAGTGGAACTTGCAGAACACCGACTCGCCCGCCTTGTTGACCAGGCGGAAGGTGTGCACCCCGAAGCCCTGCATCATTCGATAGCTGCGGGGAATCGCCCGGTCCGACATCTGCCAGAGCAGCATGTGGGTCGACTCAGGCATCAGCGAGACGAAATCCCAGAAGGTGTCGTGGGCGCTCGAGGCCTGGGGCATCGCGTGGTGAGGCTCAGGTTTGACCGCGTGCACGAGGTCGGGAAACTTCATCGCGTCCTGAATGAAGAAGACGGGGATGTTGTTGCCAACCAGGTCCCAGTTTCCCTCGTCGGTGTAGAGCTTCACCGCAAAGCCGCGCACATCGCGGACAGTGTCGGCCGAGCCGCGCTCACCCGCGACGGTGGAGAAGCGGACGAACACCGGAGTGCGCTTACCGACCGCGGCGAAGGGAGCGGCCTTGGTGAAGCGGGTCAACGCATGGGTGCACTCGAAATACCCGTGGGCTGCGGAGCCGCGCGCATGCACCACCCGCTCGGGAATTCGCTCGTGGTCGAAGTGGGTAATCTTCTCGCGGAGGATGAAGTCCTCGAGAAGCGTCGGGCCGCGCAGCCCGGCCTTGAGCGAGTTCTGATTGTCGGCGACCGCCACGCCTTGATTGGTGGTGAGCACCCGATCCGAGGAATCGACGCGAACCCGGTCGAGCGGCCCATTGCCCGGGTTGAAGGACAAGTTGGGTCGGCCCGCGCCCACCTTGGTTGATTTTGCCGACTCCATCACCGTGCTCGCGCCCACCAGCGGAGACGGGGAAGCGACCGATTCGCCCTCTTCGGGTGTGGCGCGGGCCCTGCCGTTTTCGACGGTCCCGTGCTCTGCAGCCTTGTGCGCATTCATCGCCATCGCCGCGGCCAGTTTCTCGGTACCCGCCTGTTTGACGTCGAGGTGCTGAGCGCCGGGAGCTCCGGAGAGTGCCCGGGGCGCCTGAGGAGGAAGGGTCGACGGAGCGGAGACCGTGCTCAAGGTGGTGCCCACCCGGGGGTGGGGTCCTTCCGTTTTCGCCGCGCGGGCGTTGTCGACAGCAGGAGCATTTCGAGACGTCTTCTTGTTCGCCATGGGTGACCTTGGAGTGAGTGCTGGAAGTGGAGAGATTCGGCCCGCAGCCCCTAAGACGAATGGGCAGGCAAAGCGGGCTCGCCTCGAATCCCATCCAATGCTGTGTGAAAAATCAGAAACCCATCGGCTCAAAACCGTCGATTGAGCGACACAGAAAAACTCGAGTGCCGCGCAGCCGAGCTCACGCTCAGAATTCAGAACGCGCGCAGCAAGTGTGCCCGGTACTCGAGGTTCACGTTCTTGGATTGAAGCAGTCGGTCGACAGACTGGCCCATGATGCCGGGATCGAATTCGGCGATGGCATCCGGAAGCGGGCTGTCGCGCTTTACCCAGCCTTCGAGCTGCCAGAGGGAACGAAGGACGTCGCGGTGAAAGAGCTCCTCCGGAGGAACTGGCAGCGCCTTCAAGGTGTCGCGCGCGGCGGCCATGCCGAAGCGATCGAACTCCAGGTTCCCGGAGCTGGTGACCAGCCGGGTGCGCACCGGGGCGCCGGATCGGAACTGCTCCACCTCGACCTGAATCGCGAACAGCGGTCCACGGCTCTCGACCGCTTCCCGGGTTTCAATCGCCTGGGCAAGCGCCCTCATCGCCTGGGTCTCCGGGCTGTTGCCGAATCGCTCCTTCAACTGCTCGGAGACGGTCGGCACAGGGCTGGGCGGAGCAAAACCCGGGTTGCCTGACCGAGCGAAGGCCTCGGCCGAGCGCCGGTACTGCATCACCAACGCCTCCTTCGGGCCGGCAACGCCGAAGTTCCCCAGCGAGCCACCCTGGGCGTGGTTGAGCCCCGCCTTGAGAGAATTGCCGAGCTGCGCCAGGTACGGATGCGGAAGGCCGCCGCGCACCATCGCTTCGCCGAGTGCATCTTCGGCAAAGGTCTGGACGCGTTCCCCTACCCTCGCCTTGGCTTCCGCAGACCGGGCCTCGGCGGTGAACTCGAGGTCGGTGGGCCGCAGCGTCCTCCCATGGGACGGCTCGGGAGCGGGCGAACCGGGAACGACGAAGGTGCTCGAGGGGAAGAGGTGGGCGTGTTCCGCGGCAGGCACGTCGCCTCCGCGAGCCACTTTGGTATTACCGGC